>JAIVYN010000007.1:0-34857 GCA_048635425.1 Candidatus Aegiribacteria sp. | reverse complement strand
CCCAATTCAAACCCAATTTCTTCAAAGACCAAAATGTACTTAAAATCGCTTGCCAAAAAATCTGGCCACGCCCTGGTGGTCCCAGGGCTGATTTTCTCCTTGAATCGTTATTCCCCTGGCAGTATAATCACCCCTGTCGGTGGCACAAAGAAACAGAGAGCACGAAGATTGCTGACAACATTCTTCTTTTCCAGCGTGATAACGGAGCAGAAAGTGGGAATTGTATCATGAGAACAAATCGTCGAAATTTTATAAGCACTGCCCTTGCTGGTGGTCTTGCTGCTGCATTGCCGCTACCATCCGGCGGCTCCGAAGCTCAGGGGTCTGGCTCAGGAACCCAGAAACCTGATTACACCAGGCTCGATGAAATACTTAAACAGCCCGTACTGAAAAAGGAGCTGTTTACTACTCCAGTCATCATCGAAACCCTCGAATTGCTTCGTTATAAGAATAGTTTTTTGTGCCGGGTGCGTTCTACTGATGGCGATGAAGGTATTTCGGTTGGTCACAGCGGGCTGAATTCGCTCTATCCTATTTTTGTCAATGCGTTGAAACCTTTTTTTATTGATAAAGATGCACGCGACCTGGATCTGCTGCTTGAAAAGGTGTACATATACAAGCTCAATTTCAGATTAAGCGGCCTGGCGCTCGGGATACCCCTGGCCACCATTGAGTTTGCTATTCTCGATATGCTGGGACGTATAGCTAACAAGTCCATCGGTGAGTTGATCGGAGGAATCCACCACCGGCGAATTGCAGTATACCAGGCCACAGAATACCGTGAAAAATCATTAGAGGAGTCGCTGGAGCTGATAAAAAGGGATGTCGCGGAATATAATGCCCACGCACTTAAGATTAAAGTTGGCGGACTTATGTTCATGACAAAGGACATTCATGCCGTTGCTCCAAAAGGAAGGACCGAAAAAATCATTCCGCTCATCCGCAAAACATTTGGCGATAAGATGACTTTGTATGCTGATGCAAACGGTTTTTACTCAGTGGATGAGGCGATACGCGTTGGCAAATTACTGGAAGAGTACCGTTATGGTTTTTTTGAAGAGCCTATTCCTTTCGACTGGTATGAAGAGACCAAACAGGTTGCCGATGCACTGACCATCCCAATTGCAGGCGGCGAACAGGAGTACAGCCTTCACGGGTTTCGCTGGCTTATTGCCAATGATGGTCTCCAAATTGTTCAACCTGATAATTATTATTTCGGTGGAATGATTCGTTCGATGAAAGTGGCACGTATGGCACAGGCATTCGGAAAAGATTGTACGCCGCACATGTCTGGTGGAGGACTCGGATACCTCTACATGATACACTTTGTATCTGCTCTTCCCAATGCACTTGCTCATCACGAATTCAAAGGATTAAACACGAATGTGCAATTTGAATGTAAAACATCGCCCCTGTCCGTCGTGGATGGAAAGATTAAAGTCCCCACCGGTCCGGGTTTAGGCGTGGATATTGACCCGGATTTCATTAAAAAGCATGAGGTTGTAAAAGGATAGGAGGTATGAGTTTACCGTGCGTTACGGCAAACGCTTGAAGTAGAAGTGCGGATGATGATCAATGCCTGGGGAAATGGCTGCTGCAGTAGTGCTGTTACGTGACACAGTCTGCCTGTTTAGAAGTGCTCCCTTTTCTCCTTGACACCAGATCCTTTAATAACCAGTGTCGTCACACTCTCCGCTGGGAAACTATACCTGTTTTTCTTCACCCCACGGCTCACGACCTTCAAATCATTCGCTTTGGATGTTTCATACGCATCAAATATATTCGCCCCACCTCTCTTCGCAAAATGCAATTCTACTTCCTCGCTCTCTGTCCCCGGATTCATCACCACCACCACTAACCTGTCCCCATCCATACTCTTACACGCCACCACCTGCAAAACCGCCGAATTATGCTCAACTTCGAATCGCCGATAGCCCGGCCGGATAAAGCGGCTAAAATTCCCCATCGCCCACAGCCGTTTGATCGGGACAATCTCTCGCTCTGATTCGTTCACATAAATCAGACCGTCCCGGAAATTATACCGCGACACCGCTATCCAGTACTGCCACGACGAAACACCGCCCCACACCAAATCATCTATTATCTCCCGCGTTAGCCGCAACGCCGAATTCATCCCATAATCCCGCCCGCCTTTCATCTCACACCATTCCGTCATGTGCAGCTTTTTCTCCGGATACTTTGCAAAAAAATACTCCGCAAACGCCTTCTTCCGCTCCAAATTCGCCCAATACGAATGCAACGCATAACTATCCATCCGCTCCCGCACATACCCATTGCCCAGCAGTCTCTCCAGATAGACCGGCGATCTCCTCCAGTCATCCCCCGCTGGCTCTACCACCCTTTCCCAACTACCGTTTTCCGGCGCCTCCACCTCTACCGGTATTCCCCGCCTTTCTAACTCCCGCAGCATAATCTCCACCAGCCGGACTACTTCCTCCGCCGAATAATGACACCCTTCCTGGCTATTCCCGTCCCAGTCCCACTGCGGCTCATTAATCGGGCTGACCCCCTGAACGGGGATTTTTTCCACTCGGATAAAGTGCTCGGTTATATCCGCAAGGTACCGGGCAAACTCCTCGTACATATCCTCCCGCAAATTGGATTTGTCCGTGCCCTGCCCCGCGAACGCATACCCCGATTTGGTCATCCGCCGTGGCGGACTATTAGCAAACAGGATCACATTTTTCACCCCCGCTGCGCATGCTTCCCGCAAAATCCGCATCGCGTTTTTATCTCTCTGCCAGTCATATTTCCCTTTCGCCGTTTCGAAAGTTTCCGCCCGCCGCCAGGGATCCCTGGTTTCCTCTCCTGATCCCGCTCCCACATTATAGCGATAGATCGACAATCCGATCCCTTCTTTGCCGAACAGCAGCCCTACTATCTCCTTGCGCTTGCTCTCTTCCCACCCCCCGACAATTTGCGCCCACCACGCCCCGCTGGCCCCAAATCCGTCAATCTCCTGCCGCACCTCACCGGGTTTCAGCCGCAGTACTATCTTTTCCGCTCCGCATGGATTCTGCAACCATCCCAACAAGATCATCCCCGCTATAACTATCATCCGTCGCATACTCATACTATTCCCATTCCTTCTTCTGCCTATCATTAGTATCACTCTGTCCTGCTTCATCTTCTGTCTTTGTCCATTCCCGGTATTGAGTTGCTGAAACAATAGAGCCTGGATGCGGTTCTGATTAACAGCTTCCCCTGGCACACCGCTGGTGACGCAAGGCACATCTCGTCAAGGCCGTTCGTATGCAACTGCTTGAACTCTGGTCCGGCCTCGACCACATACGTAACACCATCTTCGCTTAAGAAGAACAGCTTGCCGTTGTAAGCCCATGGGGAGGCAGTGAAGCTTGCGCGCGGGGTGAAGCGATTTCTGCCGTAGACCTCTTTGCCGGTCCGGGCGTCGTGGCAAGTGAGCGAACCGCGATCGAGTAGCGTGTAGTAGTAGTCGCCGTAGACGATTGGCGAGGGATTATAGGGGCCGGCCGTCGGCAGGTACCACTGGATGAACTCCGAGGTCTGCCCCTCCTTCGGCGTTATGTCCCCCGATGCGCCTGGTCTGATCGCATAAACCGGGCGATGACGGTCGCCCACATAACCGGAGGTGATATAGACCATCCCGAAACCGGCGAAAGGCGAGGGGATGACCAGGTTCGACATCCGGCCGTCCATTTCCCACAGCAGTTTGCCGCTCAGATCATAGGAGCGGATTTTGCGTTTGCCCGGCGTGACGATTTCGGGGCGGAGCTTGTTCTCCCAAACAAAGGGAGTCGCCCAGGTACTTGTCTCGTCGCGTTCGGTACGCCACCGCTGCTTGCCCGTCTTTGCGTCGAAGGAAGCAATATATGAGGCTTCCTGGTTGTCGTAGATCATAATCACCTGGTCGCCATGCACTACCGGGGAGGCGGCGGCACCATAGCCGTAGAAAGTCTTCTTGGGCTCAACGAGGTGCGACCAAAGTAGCTTCCCCTCGAGGTCATAGCAGTACAGGCCCACGTCGCCAAAGAGGACGTACAGATGCTCACCGTCAGTCGTGGGCGTCTCGCAAGCATAAGTGCTCTTGGGATGCCGCGGAGACTTTGGTTCCCCTTGGTGCGCTTCGGCCTTCCAGAGGACGTTGCCGCTATTGAGGTCGAAGCAGTAGACCATCCAGTGATGAACACCCTTAGGCGGCTTGCGGCGACCTTCTCCCAGGTAGAGACCCTTTCTGGGCTTCTCGTATTCCTCCTCGCCTACGACCGTGGTCAGGAAGACCTTGCTCCCCCAGACGGCCGGACACGACCAGCCCCAACCTGGTACTTCCGCTTGCCACACTACGTTCTCAGTCCTGCCCCACCGGTCCGGAAGTCGCGGATCATCTTCGGCCACTCCCATCGCCGTCGGACCACGGAACCGGGGCCAGTTGTTGTCGGCATAGACTGACGAGTAGAGAATGGCTACGACAAACAGGAAAGCTAATCGGTGCATACTCATGACTCCCAATAAAAGTACGTGCTTGCAATGTTACTAATAGGAAATTTCATTTCCAACGTCAGAGGTGATTATCTGTCCAATCCATTCATGGCGGAAGGCCTGATGCAGACCGTGAATCACCAGGCCTTTCTCCATCTGGTCCGACCGATATTCCTCCCCGTTTATTCCTTGTCTGCAATACGAGGCAGCGTAAAAGTGAAGCCTGCCTGGTACAGGCTCATTCCGTTCACCTGGTTGGAATCATTTCGATCAAAAGACACGGCGATCTGGTCGGTCAGCACGAAATACCACTTGCCCTCGGTATCCGGATCCTTGAGCTCATAGATCCTCTGACCCGGCACATCCACAGCCAGGCGGTCGTTCTGCATTAACACGGTATATTCCACATCCTTGAAGGGGCCGAAGTTGGCGAGATATTTACCCACATAGGGCTTGTACTTTTCAGGCACCTCAACCACTTCTTCCTCGAATCTCCGGCGCAGGGCATCCACCTTTTTCAACACCTGGCTGAAACAGGCGGCAGTAAAGGCATCGAGAACGCCGGCCGCCTCATCCATCCGGCCCTGCTTCCGCAGGCTCAAGGCCCGGCCCGTGACTCCGGGCAATTCGGCTTCGAATTCCTTTTCAAGCGGATCAAACGCCGCTCTGACTACCGCGTTCCGCTTGCTGTAATTCGCCCGCACTTTATCGCTCAGATCACGGAAACGCCACCAGAATGAATCTTCAGAGAACTGATCCGGCACGGCTTGGCTCGGGGGTGTTATTTTTCTTCCGAACGTGCCTGCCTGAGAGACCCACTTGGGCAGCTCCTTTCCATGCACGAAAAAAGGAATGTAGCAGCTATTGCTGGGAACCGAGGGACACCACCAGAAAACCGGGATGCGGTCATCGCCTGTGGGCAGGACCGCCACGCAGGAGCTGGCCGTGTTGTCCCGGTCGATGGTGGGCTCGGAGGTGCGGTCCCGGGCAATACCCATCATCCACCGTAGGGTGATATTGCCCTGCTTGTCCGAAAGCAGGGCGCTCGAGCACCGGGCCCTGGGCAGAGAAAGCATGCGCTGTCCGCTCCCTGTGGGAGAATCGTCCAAGTAGGCTTTTGTAAAATCAAAGGCCATGGCCTTGTCCGAAGGCCACCATCCCTTTTTTACCGCATAGTTCACCAGCCCCTCGGAGGTGAGATCAAAGTCCCTTTCAATGCTGAGGGTGTTGGAGATGGAGGTGGTACCCTGGGAGATCCTTCTGGCAACCCAGTGATTTCCTGCGGTTTCAAGAACCCAGGCTTCCCTCGAATCAGCAATGATATAAGAGTTATCATACCCACCCAGGGCCGCCGGCAAGGAGGGAAGTCCGGAACCGAACTGTCCATATTGCTCCACCAGGCGGGTGATGGCATCAAGCGCTTCCCTGGCGGTCTTGCCCCGCTCCAGGCCCAGCCGGATCAGGTCCATGCCCGTGGGCCCCGGAGCCGGTTCCTCGCCTCTTGCCTGGGCTGCCAAAAGCTCTGTAAACACCTTGTTGCGGATCCCTTCGTTACCGATGGCCACGCCGTGTTCATTAATGCCTTCCTCATACCCCCAGCACCAGTAAGGGCTCGAACCCAGTGTGGCAAAAGTTTCTTCCACCTGGGGGATGGTGATTCGGCCGAGATCGATCTGGGATCCTGCCGGCCACTGGACGCGGGGATGGAGAAACAGCGGCTGGCAGTCGAAGTTCGTCCTGTCGCTGTTCTTGCCCAGCAAGGTGCAGCCACTCGAGGTTGCGTCCGGCAATGCCACCCAGGTGTCGCAGGCCCGCACCCCCTGCCGGGGATGGCTCAACGCAACGATGACGATGAGAATGATGCATGATTTTCGGGCACTAACCTTCATCTTTGATCTCCCATACATTGGTCATCCGTGTTAAGGAGCGCCGTAACAGCCGCACTTACTTTTTTCGCACATCCGCGAACCGTTCAGGCCGGTGCTTGGAGCCTAACCAAGTGCAGGCCCTGACTCCCGTGTAAAGCAGCAGATAAAAGATCTACCCCCTGCCACATTGTGCATATTAGTATACACATACGCACACATAATAGCCAAAAAGTTCTGTTATTTTATGGAAGGTGAAGTGGGCTGACAGTTTGAGACACTGCCAGCCCTTTTTATATGCGGCATCAAAAAAGGACATTGAAAAACGTTACCAATTTTTGAGATTTTTATAAAGCACTGATTTTACAGGACTTACGACATTGGATTTTTGCCGAATTGACAGATAACGGGTTGTCGAGCTGTACAACGGTTGTAGCGGTCAACTCGCGAAAATGGGGCTATTTCGGGGCGGGGGTGCTTGGGGGGCGGCTCGTGCGCTCTGATTGGATAGTGGGAGCGGTCTAAAAGTTTCTGGCGGTCTGGTACTCTCATAACAAATATATGGTGCGTCATAAGAACCGTAAGAAGTGTGCTTACCAGTGTATTATTAAGGGATTTCCCTTGACGGGAAGGTGGATAATTTGGTATAAATAACATTAGTT
This sequence comes from Candidatus Aegiribacteria sp., assembly GCA_048635425.1. Taxonomy (GTDB): domain Bacteria; phylum Planctomycetota; class Phycisphaerae; order Sedimentisphaerales; family Anaerobacaceae; genus NIOZ-UU13. Next base: position 27,851 of record JAIVYN010000007.1, on the reverse strand, counting down.
AAGCTTAGCTTGTACCCGTGCAATCAGGCATTTGTTGCTTGGAGGTCATCCAGCGGGCGCAATTCTTATAGTTTTCCCGATAAAGGATGGTTTATTACGTTGAGGTAAGAAGTTGTAGCAGAAACTTTGTGCTCGCACCTGCCTGCACTCCCGTGCTTTCTTGCGAAAGCAAGAACGGGAGTAACGCAGAGACGGGTGCAGTAATGCGGGTACAGGTGCTTCCCAGCGAAGATATTTTACATCTCAATTAACATACTATATTTATTTTTTTAAGCAGGATTATTATGTACAGAAAATTGTTAGTTATAGTTGTATTTGTGTCTACCTTGCTATGGAGCGGAATGACACAGGCGGATGATATCACCAAACCAGGGGATACCATAAAGGGTGTTCCAAACGATGGCGATTGGCCTGCCAATGAAGCACCTTCCTTGGCAATCGATGATGACACGAGGACGAAATATCTGCATTTCAAAGGAGATTTTAATCCCGATGTGGGTCCCACTGGTTTGAAGGTTACAACATCTATCGGTGGTAGTATCGTCACTGGCTTGACTTTCACAACAGCGAATGACGCTCCGGGTCGTGACCCGATTGCATTTGAACTTTCTGGTTCTAATGAGAGCATAGATGGGCCGTATACGTTGATTGCCAGTGGCAATATCGTCGATTTCATGCAAGGGGCGGCGTGGCCGCGGTTTACCAAGAACACAACCCCGATTACGTTCCACAATAAAACGGCGTACGTTCACTATCAACTCTTATTCACGGCCATTCGAGGCCCAGTAGGTGGATCTGTGAATAGTATGCAGATTGCCGAAGTTGAACTATTGGGAAGCCCGGCTGGTGGATTGCCTCCCGATGTTGATGCTGGTGATGAACAGACAATCACCTGGAAGGGTGTTGGAAACACTATCGTACCGTTATATCCTACTATTTATGATGATGATCCATGTAACCTAAGCCAGACCAATCCAGATTATTTAACAATTCTCTGGTCATCTCTGGGCCAATCGAGCGCCGATTTTATGGGTACCCAAACAGAACGAAATGCACAGGTCTTATTTCCTGAGCCCGGTGTCTATGAACTACAGCTTCAGGTCTGGGATGAACGTGGTCAAGAGGGCAATGATTTCATAATCATTATGGTTGTTGAGCCGGATTGTCCGCTAAGTGATTTGTCCGGGGACTGCAAAGTCAATTTTTCTGACTTGGTGGCTTTTGTCGAGCAATGGTTGGACCCTCCAGGCTGCTCGGATTACCCCCTCGGCTGTGCCGATCTGGCGGGTAATGATGGTGTCAATCTGGTTGATTTTGCCCTTTTAGCAGAAAACTGGCAAGAGGATTGGACCGGTTCCCTTCGGGTAATTATCTCTCCGCCGCAAGCCCTTGCTGACGGCGCACAGTGGCGGCTGGACGGTGGAACCTGGCAGGACAGTGGCGACTTAGTGAAAAACCTTATCCCGGGGATTCATACAGTGGAGTTTAATATTGTAGGTAACTGGATCAGACCCCCAAGTAAGATGGTCCAAATTCATAAAAGCCGGATAGTTACCAATGGTGGAACGTATGCTCAACTTCCGGACTCTGCGCTACTGATTAACGAGATCATGGCGATCAACGAAGGTACATATCTCACTAATGTCGAAGGTAAAGAAGTCTTTTCGGACTGGATTGAGATTTATAATACCGGTCAGGAATCGATAAATCTGAAAGGTTGGAACCTGACGGATGAAGATAGTGAATTGAACAAGTGGTCTTTTCCCGATGTGTCTCTGGAACCCGATAGCTACTTGGTTGTCTATGCCTCGGGTATTGAAGAGGTTGATCACCCTGAAAATTTTCCATATCAGGATGATTACGGCCGTTATCACACTAACTTCAAACTGGATGGAGAGGGGGAATATCTGGCTCTGGTGAATCCGAATGGAGAAATAGCGCACGACTATAAAGAATACAGGTACGATAAAGACAAATACGGTTATCCACCGCAGGAGGAGGATATATCCTACGGTTTCTATGCGAATGAGAAACAGTTTTTTACTAATCCCACGCCAGGTAAGGCTAATACGCAAGGTTACTCCGGCATTTCTGAGAGTCCGCAGTTTTCCCATCTGGGGGGTACGTTTACAAATTCTTTCTCCCTAAGATTAACTGGCCCTGCTGCCGGTGCCCAAATCCGCTATACACTCGATGGAACAAAGCCAACAGAAGAATCAAGACGATATACCGGTCCTGTCTCAATCAGCAATACAGTCGAGGTACAGGCCCGCGTATATGAGACTGGAAAGGCACCAGGCCCTGTGGTCAGCCATACTTACATCGCCTTGGCTAATGATGTTCAGAGCTTCAGTTCCGACCTGCCGATTGTCATAGTTGATACGAATCGCCAGAGTATAATCTATGGAGTTTACAAAAGGGTCTCTTCTGTTTTCATTGATACTGATGTGGATGGTCGCGCGCACATTACCAACCCGGCTGATTTTGCCGGGCGGGGTGGGATCAAGACTCGCGGCAGAAGTACGGCGGGGGCACCCAAGCGTTCGTACGGTTTCGAAGTATGGGATGAAGATGATCAGGATAAAGATGTTTCAATTTTCGGCTTACCTGCCGAATCCGATTGGATATTATATGCTCCTTACAACTTTGATCGTGCCCTCATTAATAATGCCTTCATGTTTGAATTGAGTAATCAGATCGGAAGGTATGCGGTTCGCACCCGATTTGTCGAGATGTACCTTAACACAGGTAGCGGCAAGGTATCATCGGATGATTATGTCGGGATCTATATATTCATGGAGAAGATCAAGCGAGGCGATGAACGCGTTAATGTGGAAAAGCTCAAGCCATGGGACAGTACTGAGCCTAAGATCACAGGTGGGTACATGCTGAAAATCGACAGGCCTGACTCAGGTGACTCAGGCTTTCGTACTTCCAGAGGAAACCCAACATATGGCGACGGGACACTGTGTTACGTGAACCCCAAAGAGGTTGAAATCACTGCGGCACAGTCAGCATGGATCAGAGGCTATCTGGACGATTTTGAAGATGCTCTCTACGGGACAAATTTTACGGACCCCCAGATTGGTTATGCCCGATTCATCAATGTAGCATCTTTCATAGACCACAACCTGCTAAATATGCTTGCCATGAATGTGGACGCTCTTCGCCTAAGTACACACCTGCATAAAACACGTAACGGCAAACTCGAAATGGGACCACTCTGGGACTTTGATCGTTCACTCGATTCTACCGATGGTCGCGACAACAATCCAGAGAGTTGGCACGGAACCGGAGATGGGACCGATTATCTGAATTACATCTGGTGGGATCGACTTTTTGAGGACCCTGATTTCTGGCAGAAGTATATCGATCGGTGGTTTGAATTGAGGCGAGGACACTTTAGCACCGAAAATATCAACACACTCATAGACTCGATGGCCAACGAGCTGAAGGAGGCACAGGTCCGGAACTTTAATAGATGGCGCAACGCCCCGCCTCGTTTTGGCAGTTTTCAAGGGGAGATAGACCATCTTAAGGATTGGCTGGCAAGGCGAGCTGCCTGGATTGACGCCCAGTTTGTAAGCACCCCCATATTCACTCCGGAACAGGGCTTCAAATGACAGAGTATCGATACTTTATTCGAATAGTACTGATTATCGCACTCTTGATTATCCATTCAACCAACACGACAGAAGCAGATGATCTGATCTGGCCGCAGTTTCGTGGGCCGAACAGTTCTGGTCTTGCCGCCGAAGGCCAGAATCACCCGGTTGAGTTTGGCCCTGGGCAAGTTTGACAATCCCAAACAAACACCGCTCGTCCTTGCCACAAGCAACTGAACCGATAACCTAAAAGTCGGCGGTTATCGTGATCCGGCGATTGTACGTAAACCCTTGTAAATAAACAAGTACGGAATTTTCAGGAGGGACAACTGGCTACTCACCCCAATTCTACCCAGATATGAGTTTTTGTACCCTACGGGTTAATAGCGGGGACAGGATTCGAACCTGCGACCTCCGGGTTATGGGCCCGACGAGCTACCAGACTGCTCTACCCCGCGATCATTAACATATATATACTGCAAAAAAAATTTTTATTCAAGAAGAACAAAAACAAATTACAAATTTTTTCGAATCTTCTCGGCTATTACTTCGATTTTTCCCTGCTCATACTCGTAAGCCGGCCACTGGCCAAATAGGCCATCGCCGGTATTGCGAGGGATTATATGAAAATGCAAATGCTCAATATGCTGGCCGGCCGCCCTGCCATTATTGCATAACACATTATAGCCGTCGGAATTCATCGCGGCAGTTACAGCTCCGGCGATTTTGCCCAGCCGAGAACCAACCAGGCCTAAAAACTCAGACGGACAATCATGTAACTTTTCAAAGTGCTGCTTCGGTATCACCAAAGTATGGCCATCACTTATGGGGCCAATGTCCAAAAAAGCAAGGACAACTTCGTCTTCGTAAATCTTCGTAACCGGAATCTGCCCGGCTACCATTTTACAAAAAAGGCAATCATCCGCGCTCATTCTATCCTCTCTCGTATTGCGTTTAGTGCCCTGCTACGGCCTCGGCCTTCGCCGAGACGAGCCGCATTTTTCACTTTTATACTTCTCGCTATTTTCTATCCACTACCTACCATCCGCTATTATTGGTCGGACTTCTCGCCGGTTTCTGTACTCTCCTGGGCTTCGTCAATCTCTTTAACTTCTACAGTTTCTTTTGCCTTTTTGCGTGAGCGTTTTTTGGCTTTAGTTTTGTCCTTTTTTTCTAAAGTCTCGTCGGCGCCAATGAGCTGCAGCAAAACAAGCTGGCCGTTGTCACCCAACCTTCTCAAAGACAGCCGAATAATCCTCGTATAACCGCCAGGCCTGTCAAGGTATCTGGGGCCAAGCTCACTGAACAACTTTCCAATTACCGTACCGGTTTTGACTGCTCGGCCATCCTCGTAATCTATGATGTCGCGATTTCCAAGCAAGGCAATGGCCCGGCGTCTGGCTGCCAATGTGCCTTTCTTAGCTAATGTAATCAACTTCTCGGCAAAGGGCTTTACCTCTTTAGCCTTTTCTATTGTGGTCGAAATCGTCTCGTGCTGGATGAGCGAAGCGACCAAATTTCGTCGCATAGCCAGACGATGCTCTTTTGTTCGACTTAACCGACGTCCTGCTACTCTATGACGCATATATTCAAATTCCTCTTAATCCGGCACTACTGCCTGCAAACATAATCAAACTAAATCATCAAAATTAACTATCAATATTGGTCATTCCTAAAGACAAGCCTATGTCGGCGAGTTTTCTCCTGATTTCCCGCAGAGAAGTCTTGCCGAAGCTGCGAATCTTCAACAAATCAGCTTCCGTCATCTTCACCAGCTCGCCAACTGTTTCGGTTTTTGCTGATTCAAGACAGTTGCTTGCTCTTACTGAGAGTTCCAGCTCCTGAATCGGCATGGCGAGTTTTTGAGTTAATTCCTCGTCCACCACCTGTTCCTGGGCCTCTGCCTCAATAATCTCAGAGGCAGCGACGGTCTGTTCTCCAATCTCGAAATATTGAATGAACGGATTAACGTGCTTACGCAAAATTTTAGCGGCCTCAACCAGCGCCATTTCAGGCGTGATTGTTCCGTTGGTCCAAATTTCCAGAATCAGCTTGTCATAGTTGGTTCGCTGGCCCACGCGGGTGTTCTCGGTTGTGTAGCGTACTCTTGTAACCGGTGAATATACGGCGTCGAGCATTATTCTTCCGACTTCCTGGTCGAACCTGTCAGCGGCGGCGATGCGTTCGGAAGCCGGCACATAACCACGTCCGTTCTCAACTACCATTTCCATTTCAAATTTCACTTTTTCCGTCAAAGTGGCCAACACCATATCATTGTTTATCACTTCAATGGCCGGGTCAGCAACTATATCGGCAGCCGTTATAACGCCGGCTTTATTTGCCGAAACAGTCATCGTCTTTGCCCCCTCGCCCTGGAGCCGAATGACAAGACTTTTAACATTCAAAACAATGTCGGTAACATCCTCCATCACTCCATTTATAGAGCTGAATTCATGGCTGACACCATCTATTTTGATGGATGTTACAGCACTACCTTCCAAAGAGGAAAGCAATATACGTCTAAGGCTGTTCCCAATAGTAGTACCGAAACCCCTTTCGAAAGGTTCAATAAAGAATCGGCCATACTTATCACTCGATACGATCGTGTCTTGTTCAACACGAGTCGGCAATTCCAAACCACGCCATGTAACTCGCATATAGGTCTCCTATGTAAATTTTTTATCTCGAGCAGAATTCCACAACCAACTGCTCTTCAACGGGAATCTGGACATCATCCCGAGCGGGCATTGCGACAATAGTCGCTTCGGGTTTTTCCCGAGCTAATTGCAGCCAGCTCTGGGTGGAATAATTCGGGTTGCTTTCCAGCTGCTCCTTCACTTTTTTAACGCTTTTATCGGAACCTTTGATTGTTATCTTGTCGCCGATTTTCGTAGTATAATCGCTGACATTCACCTTGTGTCCGTTTACATAAATATGGCCGTGAGCAACTAACTGCCTTGCTGCCTTACGCGATGGTGCAAAATTTAACTTATAGACCACATTATCCAAACGTCTTTCCAGCAATTGCAGCAGTGTTTCACCTGTATTGCCTTTTAACCGCTCGGCCTCGTGGAAATACCTCATAAACTGCCGCTCAAAAAGTCCGTAATATCTTTTGATCTTTTGCTTTTCGCGCAGCCGAACACCGTATTCACTTATTCTGCCCCTGCGCCACCCGTGCATCCCGGGAGCCAAATTTCGCTGTTTCTTTTCGACAGGACACTTGGCCGTCTCACATCTGATGCCCTTGAGCATAAGCTTCATTCCTTCGCGACGACATTGTTTACAAGATGAATCCAGATAACGTCCCATTCTTTTTATTTATCTCCAAAAGCTAAAAACTATAATTCAAAATTAAAATTCTAATATCGAAATCCAAAACAGGATAAGTTAATTGGTTAATTAGTGAGTGGTTAATTGGCCAGTTGAATACTCACCACTCACCAGTTACCAAGTTACCATCTTGTGCTTCGGACTTTATTTTTTATACTCTCCTTCGCTTCGGCGGTCTGCAGCCGTTGTGCGGAAGGGGGGTAACGTCCTCTATCGAGGAGATACGCAATCCCGCCTGCTGCAGAGCTGAGATGGCGGATTCACGGCCTGAACCAGGCCCCTTAACCCTGATTTCGACTTCGCGCACACCATTACGCATAGCGGCACTGGCGCAGCGTTGCGCAGCCCTTTGTGCGGCAAAGGGAGTACTTTTGCGAGAGCCCTTGAAGCCCACACAGCCGGCTGAACCCGAGCAAACCGTATTACCATCCAAATCCGTAATCGTAATCAACGTATTGTTGAATGTCGCCTTTATGTGCACAATAGCACGGACGACATTTTTCCTTACTTTTCGCTTTGTTCTTTTCGCCATTATTCAGAAAAATCCTCTAATCAGTGTATAACGTATATGTTATTTTCTCTTAGCGCTTTTCCTTTACACCCTTCTTGCCAGCGACTGTTTTTCTTGGGCCTTTGCGAGTGCGTGCATTACTTTGGGTGCACTGGCCCCGAACAGGCAAACCCCTTCTGTGACGAATGCCTCTGTAACAATTTATATCACGCAAGCGAGCTATATTCTGTGAAACCTGCCTGCGAAGCTGACCTTCCACGATATAATTGCGGTCGATAATCTGCGTTATGCGGCTAAGCTCATCTTCGCTGAGCTTGCCGGCCTTTGTAATCCCTTCGATACCAGCTTCTTTCAAAATCTGTTCCGAGGTATATTTACCTATACCGACAATATACGTCAGCGAAATCCATATAGATTTGTCATTTGGAATATCAACACCAACTATACGTGGCATATCAGCTCCTTTTCGTATCCAGGTCAACCCTGGCGTTGTTTATGCCGCGGGTTCGTACAAATCACCCGCACAACGCCTTTACGACGAATAATCTTGCAATTCTCACATATACGTTTTACAGAACTTCTAACTTTCATTTTACATACCTACTTTTTCGGCTGTAGTCTGCGACTAATGCCTGAGAACTATTCGACCTCTGTTTAAATCATACGGTGACATTTCAACCAGGACCGTATCGCCCGGCAAAATCCGAATATAATGCATCCGCATTTTGCCCGAAACATGCGCCAAAACCTTGTGGCCGTTCTCCAATTCCACTTTAAACATCGCATTCGGCAAAGCATCGATCACTTTAGCTTGCAATCTTATTGTGTCCTTCTTTGCCATTTTTCCTGTTTCGTATTTCTTTATTTTATGGCTCGTAACTCGTCATCCATTCGAGATACTACTCACGGCCTTTCTAAAGTCAAAACCTCACAACCGTTTTCCACTATCGCAATTGTATGTTCAAAGTGAGCCGAGCACTTCTTGTCTTTTGTTACCACCGTCCATCCGTTCCTCAGTGTTCGCACGGCACTGGAGCCGGCGTTTATCATCGGCTCAACAGCTAAAACCATTCCTTCGGCCAAAACAATGTCATTTGCCAACAAGTCATCATTGACAAAGTTTGGCACTCTCGGCTCTTCATGCATTTTCCTGCCAATACCGTGTCCGACAAAATCTTTTACCACCGAAAACCCGGCGGACTCGGCATATTGCTGCATCTCGGCAGCTACCTGGCTCCATTTAACAGACGGCGCAGATTTTGCTATTGCTATGTCAAGAACATGTGCTGTTACGTCCATCAGCCTGCGCCTATCTTCTGAAATCTGCCCGATGGCAATCGTAACTGCTGCATCCGCACAATAGCAGTCAAGTCTAATGCCGAAATCGATGCTGAGGATATCGCCGAGCTTAAGCTTTGTATTCTCCGAAGGAATCCCGTGAACGACCTGCTCATTTATCGAGGCGCAAATGGCACCCGGAAACGGGATTTTGGATGTCGGGGTACGGACACCCTTGAACAAAGCTTGTGCCCCGGCATCAGCAGTCATTTGCACGGCTACGCCGTCGAGCTGCGCGGTGGTTACTCCCGGCTCTGCAATCTCTTTTAGTTTTAAAAGAACATCTGCTAAAACAGCACCTGCTTTACGCATTAAGTCAATTTCTCTTCGGCTGCGAAGCGTTATAGCCATTTATTTTCGCATCTCGTCTCGTATTTCGATACACTTTCCTGCGCTTCACGCTTTGACCAGGGCGTCCAGCCTCTCAAATATCGAAGCCCTTATCTCGTCGGGGCTTCTGTCGGCATCGAAGTCATAAACAGGGCCGTTGTTTCTATAGTAATCCACCAGCGGTTCTGTCTGCTGATGGTAGGTTTTAAGACGATTAGCCACCACATCGGGGCCGTCATCAGGTCGTTGAACAAGCTCGGTGCCATCGTTATCGCATAGACCTTCGACTTTCGGCTTCAAGTTTTCAATATGGTAAACCGCCCCACACTCAGGACAGCTTCTCCGACCGGTCATTCGCTTTGCTACTACGTCGTCATCTATCCGGAGGTTCAAAACAACGTCAATTTTCATCTCGTTACCGGCCAATGACTCAGCAAGCTCTACTGCCTGGTTGACGGTTCTTGGAAAACCATCCAGCAAGAAACCGGCGGCAGAGGCCTTTCTTATCGCTTTAGTCATCATCTCAATTATTATTTCATCCGGCACAAGAGCACCTGAATCCATATAATCCTGGGCCTTTTTTCCTAATTCAGTGCCTGCGGCCCTTTCCTGTCGCAAGATATCCCCGCTGGATAAATGGAGCAGACCATACTGGGCAACGATATTCTTACACTGTGTTCCTTTGCCTGCGCCCGGTGCGCCCAACAACACTATTCTCATCCATACGCTCCTTTTATCCTGCCGGCTCCACTGAAACCATCATAGCTGCGCATCAAAAGGTTGGCTTCAATCTTCTGAACCAGGTCCAGCGAGACACTAACAACTATCAACAAGCCTGTGCCGCCTAAGAACATCGCTACACGCCAGTCAATTCCCAATAATATTGAAATCAGCGACGGCACAACGGCAATCACAGCCAAAAATGATGCTCCAAAATAAGTGATTCTGGTCATTACCGTTTCCAAATAGTCAGCGGTTCTTCGTCCCGGTCGAAGACCGGGGATGAAGCTTCCCGAATCCCGCAGGTTCTTGGCCATCTCTTTAGGTTGAAACTGCACCGTTACCCAAAAATAAGCGAACAAAAATATCAACAGCATATACAGGACATTGTAGGTATAAGCACGGTGGCCGAGAGCATCTTTAAGTGTTAGAATAATTGCCGAATTAGCTAACGCCGGGATCCTTGTCAACTGTTCAATTATGATTGGCGGGAACATCATAAAACTCGATGCGAAGATTATCGGCATCACTCCCCCATGATTGACGCGGAGCGGCAAATAATGTCTCTGGCCCCCATACATTCGCCTGCCTCGCATCTGTTTTGCCTGCTGAATCGGTATTCGACGCTGGCCCTGAGTTATTAGTATCGCACCGGCAACAACGAATACGAACGCCGCTATCAGGAACAATATCTTTGCCGGCCCGACAGAGCCGGTAGCTGCGCCGACTCTTAAGTCAACATTCTGCCAAAGCGTCCGGATTGCCCAGGGCATTCTGGAGACAATGCCGGCCATAATTATCAAACTAATACCGTTGCCTATGCCGTATTCATCTATCTGCTCGCCCAGCCACATCAAAAAGACGGTACCGGCCGTCATGCCAACAATACCCATTATCATTGCCTGACGATACATACCCGCATAGGTCAATCCCCGCCCCCCTAACAACTTCATAAACATTATCGACTGAACAACACATATCAGCACAGTCAGGTAGCGAGTGTACTCCTGTATCTTTTTGTGGCCGGTTTGTCCTTCCTGGCGCAGCTTCTTCAAAGCGGGAACCACCTCACCCAATAGCATAAGGATAATCGATGAAGTAATATAAGGCATAATTCCCAGGCCGAACAAGCTGCTTTTTTCCAGCGTCCCCCCCGTGAACATCTGCATGTATTCAGCAGCTCTACCCAAGGGACTCTCCGTGTCTCTTGTTTCGGTCATTTTAGCCATCTGTTCCAGGTCGAAGCCGGGAATAGGGATATGGAAACCAACCCTGTATATTATCAGCAGCGACAGAGTAAAAATAATCTTATTGCGCAGGTCAGGGATTCTAAATATGTTAATTACCGTTCCAAGCATTATTTCTTACCCAGTATTCTGTACCCGCTTCTGGGAAGCGGATATGCCAGTTTCATATTTCCTTCCGCATGATAGAATATGCGGACAACAATCATATAACTTTTGCCGTGCCGCCGGAAGCCACAATCTTCTGCTCTGCTGTTTTGCTGAATCTGTGAGCTGTTATCTGCAGCTTTTTTGTCAGGTCTCCCTTGCCGAGAATCTTGATTTTGCTTTTGGTGCTGTCAATCAGTCCGGCGTCGGATAATTGCTCTACACCAACATCAGCCCCATCCATGAATCTTTCCAATTGCGAGACATTTACGATTTCGCAGCGTGTTGCGAATTTATAATTACTAAAACCACGTTTAGGCAGCCGCCGAAATAAAGGCATCTGGCCACCTTCATGGAGCGTAACGGAAGTCGAGCCGGCCCTGCTGCCGCCACCTTTGTGGCCTCGGCCACAGGTCTTACCGCGGCCGGTGCCGGTGCCCCTGCCAACACGGCGGCGACGCCTGTGTTTACCTGCAACAGAAGTTATTTCATGATTCAACATTCAAATTACCCAATTGTTAATCAGCAATCATTAAGCATTAATTGCCACACCACGAAGAGATTCAACCATTTCTTTGCTGCGCAATCTCAACAATCCATCCAGCGTAGCTTTGACCACGTTTTTAGCGGAAGTGCTTCCGTAAATTTTTGTAAGAACATCCTGAACACCGGCATATTCGAGTACCGCTCGAGCGCTGGAACCGGCGATAACTCCGGTGCCGGGACTGGCCGGGACCAACGCTATCTTTGTAGCTCTGTATTTGCCGTTTATCGAGTGTGGAATCGTTCGGCCGACCAAAGCTATCTTGTGCAAAGATTTCTTGGCGTCTTTTATACCTTTCTCGACCGCCTGCGGGACCTCGTTAGCCTTGCCATAACCGACACCCACCGTGCCGGCCCGGTCACCAATCACAACCAATGCGGCAAAGCTGAAACGACGACCTCCTTTGACCACTTTGGAACAGCGAAACACCTTTACGACCGTATCTTCCAACGGCTTTTCTTCCTGGTCCGAGAGTTTAACCCCGTTAGAAGTCCGCACCAAAGGCGCAGAACTTCCTTCCGGAGCCTTGCTTCTAACGGGATTAACGGGTTCTACTGCCAATTTTTTCTCCAAACAATCTCGTATTTATTATCGTGTTTGTTAAAAGGCCAGCCCGGCTTTTCTTGCCGCTTCAGCAAGAGCCCTGACTCTGCCATGAAACTTACATCGATTTCTATCAAAGCATACACACTTTATGCCGACACCAAGAGCCTGTTTTGCGACTGTTTCACCTACGATTTCAGCGGCTTTTTTATTGCCCGCACGGGGCAATTGGTCACGTAGTCCTTTTGTCCTTGTACTTGCCGATGCAAGTGTCGCTCCTGCAACATCATCTATAATCTGGGCGTAAATATGCCTGTTCGAGCGAAATACCGACAACCGAGGTCTGTCCGGCGTTCCAAAGACCTTTTTCCGAACGTGATACTTACGCCTCAGTGCCGCTTTTTTTAGCATCTCAGTTTTCATAAGAACCAAATCTCAATTATGCCGCTCCCGAAGCAAATGCTTTGCCGACCTTGCGCCGCACTTGTTCGTCGGTATAACGGATACCCTTTCCTTTATAGGGTTCAGGCGGCCTTATTTTCCGTATATCTGCAGAGAACTGTCCCAGCAGACATTTGTCTATTCCAGAAAGCGTGAACCTGGCCGGTACTTCATTGCCCCTGGTAGCACCGACCTCAATATTTACCTTTATACCCTTCGGAACTATCCGCTCTACCGGATGGCAAAAACCGACCTGAAAAACCAGCTTTCCGCCCTGCTCTTTGACATTATAGCCGGTGCCGTATATTTCCATCTTCTTTTCAAAACCTTTGCTGACACCGGCAACCATATTAGCAATCAAGGCACGCATCGTGCCGTGTAACTGCCTATTCTGACGGTCCTGGGGACGTTTATTTTCGACTAATATTTTCCCCCCGGTATCGTCAATTTTTACCTTTATCCGCGGATGACAGTCCATCTGGAGCTCGCCCAGCGGGCCTGAGACCTTGATACACCGGTCTTTCTGCTCCACCTTTACGCCTCCAGGAATATCAATAGGTTTTTTTCCAATACGACTCATCAGCTTACCGTACAAAGTATCTCGCCGCCAACGTTTGCCTCGCGGCAGCTTTTATCACTCATTACACCTTTACTTGTCGAAACGATTGCTATACCCATACCGGCTAAAACGCGCGGCAATTTGTCAACAGATGAATAAACTCGGCGGCCGGGCTTGCTTGTTCTTGTTATTTCATTTATAATGGAACTACCATCCTGGTCATACTTTAATATAATCCTCAGTATTCCCTGCTTGCCATCGTCGATTCGGTCGAAATCCCCAATGTAACCTTCCTTTTTCAAAACAGCCGCTATGCCTTCGCAGATATTTGATGCTTTAACATTGACCTGGTCTCTGCTTATTCGCATAGCATTGCGAATTCTCGTCAACATATCAGCTATTGGGTCACTTAAACTCATAGTCTCGTATCTCGTATATAGTATTTTTAGATTACAATCTGTAGTTTTGCAAGACTTCAGTTACGATTCTTTACCAGCTGGCTTTTCTTACTCCCGGTATTTTTCCTTCGTTAGCTAATGTTCTAAAACAAATCCGGCAAATTTTGAACTTGCGATATACTGCTTTGGACCTGCCACAAAGCTGGCAACGAGTATATTGTCTAACCCGAAATTTCTGTTTCTGTTCTGCCTTGTTTTCCAGTGCTTTAGTTGACATCTACACGCTCCAATTTCTCGTATCTGTCTGCAAGCTCTATTCTTCTTGCCCGGTCGCTACTAAGCCTTTGAACGGCATACCAAAGAGCTGAAGCAATTTTCTTGCTTCTTCGTCGGTCTGTGCCGTCGTTACAAAAGTTATGTTCATACCCTGCTGAAACTCTATCTTTGCCGGGTTGATTTCCGGAAAAACGCTCTGCTCAACCAGACCCATTGAGTAATTACCCCTGCCGTCAAAACTTTTTGGGTCAAGGCCTCGAAAGTCTCTTACCCGCGGGATTGCAAGACTAATGAGTCTGTCCATAAATTCGTACATTCTCACCCCACGGACCGTAACCTTCAAACCCGTTTCCGTCCCTTCACGAACCTTGAAATTCGAGACACTCTTTTTAGCTTTACAGGGCACAGGCATTTGGCCCGTAATCATGGTCAAATCTTTTTTGGCTGATTCCAAAAATTTCTTATCCTGCGTCGCTCTGCCTACACCCATAGAAATAATGACCTTTTCCATCTGCGGCACAGCCATAGGGTTCTTGTAGCTGAACTCCTTAGTCAGCTCCGGAATTATCTTTGACTTATATAAATCTTTTAAACGTGCCATATTGTATCTCAAAAACCGGCTAACCGGCCAAATAGTCACCAATCATCAATTCACTATTTTGTCTTTCTAACAACACCGAGCTCTGTACCATCGACGGCAAGGCGTTTTTTACTACCATCCTCGCTCGCCTGATAACGAACCCTGCTGCCTCTCGAACTTTTCGGATTTACCGGCAAAACATTACTTATATGTATCGGCTGTTCAACATTGATTCGGCCTCCCTGCGGATTTTTGCGCGAAGGTCGAACGTGCTTTTTCGCTATGTTATGACCCTGAACCACTACACGCTGCTTCTCAAGTATCACCCGCAGCACTCTGCCGGTAGCGCCTTTGTGGGCACCTGCTATAATCTCGACTGTATCACCTTTTTTTATATGCGAAGCCATTTATAAATTTCCGACTTTCTATTTTCAAATTTCAGCCATCAACTACAGTTTGATAACTCTCAATCATTCAGACCACCTCGCTGGCCAACGAGATAATCTTCATATAGTTTTTTTCGCGAAGCTCGCGAGCCACCGCGCCAAAAATCCTGGTTCCTATCGGATTACCATCACCATCAATCATCACTGCGGCATTGCTATCGAACCTTACATAACTGCCATCGGTGCGTTTTATAGGGCTCTTGGTGCGGATAATAACACACTTATGCACTTTCTTGTCATCCAACTGGCAGTTGGGCAGCGATTTTTTTATCGCAACACAGACAACATCTCCCACGCCGGCGACCGGCCGGGTCTTCCTACCCCGGGACCCGCCTCTTCCGAGAACCTTAATGCACAACGCCGACTTGACACCCGAATTGTCGGCTATATCCAACATTGTTTCCTGCTGAATCATTATCCGTTATCTCAACTCACACTTCAACTGCTCTTTGGACAATCCTGACAAGACGCCAGCTTTTGCTTTTGCTGTGAGGCCTGCACTCTGTAATTTCAACCAGGTCACCGACTCCGCTCTGATTGTGCTCGTCGTGAACACCGATTTTCGTCCTGCGCTTGATGTATTTGCCGTACTTTGGATGTTTGACCTTGAAGTCAATCGTAACTTTGACGCTTTTGTCGCCGCTGTTGCTTACCACTACACCGGTTAAAGTTTTTAATTTTCGTTCCTGCATCTTTGATTTCCAATGCATCAATCATCTGCGGACAAAACGTTACCTGCTTTCCCGCATTATGGTTTTAATCCTTGCGATATCACGCCTGACGTTAATTACGGCTTTGGAGTTCTCAAGCTTTTCCGTAACCGCCTGTGAACGCAAATCAAACAAATGCCTCTTAAGCTCTTCCAGTTTGCCCTCAAGCTCATCCTGGCTCATCTCTCTGTAATGTTGCGCTTTCATCTGAAGTTTTTCTCTTACAATGAATGTCTTCGCTTAATGAACCTGCACCGAATCGGCATTTTATGAGCGACCCTTACCAGCGCCTGCTTTGCCACATCTTCAGTTACTCCGCCTATCTCAAAGCAAACCTGTCCGGGCCTGACTCTGGCGACCCAAAATTCCGGCTCGCCTTTACCTTTGCCCATTCGCGTTTCCAGCGGCTTGGAACTTACCGGCTTATGCGGAAATATCCTGATATAGACCTTACCTTCGCGATGCAAAAAGTGAGTCGCTGCAACTCGGCCGGCTTCAATGTTCCTCGCGGTTACCCAGCTCGTCTCCAAAGCCTGTAAGCCGTATTCTCCAAATGCCACATAATTGCTTCTCGAGGCATTGCCCTTCATTTTGCCGCGCTGGCTTTTACGAAACTTAACTCTTTTCGGCATCATTGCCATTTTTTCAAACCTTTGTAAAACACGTACCTAAAAAAAACACTTTCTTTAAGGAAAGCCCTATTTTTCAACTTGCCTCTGTACCGCTTGACTCACCCTTCTCAGGTTCCGACGGTGGAATAACCACATTATTAGCTTTAGTTGTGCTTTGACTACCGTCTTTTACCGGCACATCTTTAGTTTTAACCTTGCCGCCGTCCCTCATCGCCGGGCTAACCCGCCTTGGTGGGCGCCGACGACGACGGCGGGGTACTTGCGCAATTTCTTCTCCGAATTTGCCTTTATAAATCCAAACTTTGATGCCAATTGCTCCGTATGTTGTCCTTGATGTTGCCACAGAGTAATCTACATTTGCATCCAGCGTATGCAGTGGAATACTGCCAAGCTTTTGCGTTTCCTTTCTGGACATCTCCGAGCCTGCCAGCCGTCCCGAGCAGATAATCTTAACTCCTTTGGCACCGGCGTTCATAGCCGATTCACAATATTGCTTCATCGTACGCCTGAACGAAGCCCGCTTACTTAACTGCTCAGCAATTGATTCAGCCACCAAAGTGGCGTTGAGGTCCGGCTCTTTTATCTCGATGACGTTGACACTTATCTTTCGACCTGTCATCTCTTCAAGCTCTTCACGAAACCTATCGACCTCACCACCCCTTGGGCCAATGACCACACCGGGCCGAGCGCTGTGCAATGTTACTTTTACCTCATTGCGAGTCCGGATTATTTCAGTCTTTGCCACTGCACCTTTGGGCATACGACGGTTAAATCTACTATCGACATAACGACGAATCTTCTGGTCCTCGACAAGAAAATCACCGTAATTGGCCTTCGGAGCAAACCAGGTGCTCTGCCAGCCAAGTGTTATGCCCGTTCTAAAACCTATTGGCGATACTTTCTGGCCCATAATCTCGTATCTCGTATTGCGTTTTACACTTGTGTTACTGTTATATGTATGTGACAAGCTTTTTTGTGAATAGGATGCGCTCTGCCTCTGTCTTTCGCCATCCATCTTTTTGTGCCGATGCGGATTCCCGCATCATCGACGCGGGCAGAGCTTACATAAAGATTATCAACGTCAACCTGCTTCTCGTCGGCATCAGCAACGGCACTTCTTAAAACCTTATCAATCATCGTTGCCGCACGTTTTCTCGTGAACTTCAGGATATCCATTGCGTCCTGAACACTTCGACCGACTATCAACTGCGTAACCAACCGGGCTTTGCTCGCTGACATTGGTGCAAAGCGATAAGACGAACGCCAGTCAGCTATATCATTTACCTCAACAGACAAAGCGCCTGCCAGACGGCGAATATCATCGGCACGCGGTTCCGGTTTGAACAGGCCTTTTTGCCAGTTCTTAACAGCCGCTATCGCCTGCTTCCTATCAAACCTCGGTCCGGCAAGCCTCTCGGCCAACTGACCTGCATCCATCTGACGTTCCAGGCAAAACTCTTTTAACTTATCAGCACTTAGCATATTACTTTATCTTCTTACTCGAATGTCCCTTAAACGTCCGTGTTGGCGAAAATTCACCTAATTTATGCCCCACCATATCCTCGGTAACAAACACTTTATGAAACATCTTG
The DNA here is from genome assembly GCA_048635425.1 of Candidatus Aegiribacteria sp. Taxonomy (GTDB): domain Bacteria; phylum Planctomycetota; class Phycisphaerae; order Sedimentisphaerales; family Anaerobacaceae; genus NIOZ-UU13. The sequence continues at coordinate 9,902 of JAIVYN010000007.1, read as the reverse complement.
CCGTTGTGGACCATAAACGTAAAACCCACGAATTCCGGGACTATCGTACATCTTCTTGCCCAGGTCTTTATCGGCTCGCGAGAACCGGAGGCAATTTGCTTGTTGACCTTGCCAAAAAGCTTGTCGTCAACGTATGGTCCTTTTTTAAGAGATCTTCCCATTTCTCGTATCTCACATCATGTGCGTTTTTCGCACGACTAAATCATATATTCAACTGCTTTTGCCTTTTACTTTTACGCCTTCGAATAATCCTCTTGTTACTTGGATTTCGCGGGTTTCTGGTCTTTCCACCTTTTGCCAGCACACCGGTAGGCGAACAGGGATGGCGTCCGCCGTTTGCTCTGCCTTCTCCACCACCCATTGGATGAGCAACCGGATTCATCGCTTTTCCCCTTACGTGTGGCCTACGGCCCATATGCCGCTTTCGCCCGGCTTTGCCAATGCGCACATTCTGGTGGTCAGGATTACTCACTCGGCCAATTGTTGCCCGGCATTCTTTACGAATCGTCCGCATCTCACCGCTCGGCAAAACGATGGTAACCCAGTTACCTTCTTTGGCCACAATTCTTGCCGCGTTGCCGGCACCTCTGACCATCTTTCCGCCCTGGCCGGCTATCATCTCGATATTATGAATCTCCATACCCGCTGGAATAGCAACCATCGGCATCGTATTACCGATCTTAGGCTCGCAAGCCAGGCCGCTTTCCACCCGGTCTCCGGTCTTTATACCAAACGGTGCCAATATATACTTCTTTTCGCCGTCGGCGTAGTGCAGCAATGATATAAAACAATTTCTGTTGGGGTCGTATTCAATCGTCGCTACTTTCGCCGGGACGCCGTCCTTCTTACGCTTGAAATCTATAACGCGGTAAATCCTTCTTGCACCACCGCCTCTAAAACGAGTGGTGGTAACGCCATGATGGTTTCTTCCGCCGTTCTTCTTAATCCGCTTGCAAAGCGACTTCTCGGGCTTGTCGGTAGTCAGCTCAGCGTAATCGTTCACCGAGCTGTTTCTCCGACCGGCACTTGTTGGTTTGTAAACTCGAATACCCATAATTCGTATCTCGTATTTAGAACAAATCTATATGAAAATCGGGGTCCAGAAATACAACCGCCTTTTTCCAGCTCGACGTCTCTCCGAACGCTCTGCCTCGGCGACGTTGTTTGCCTTTACGATTAGCTGTTCTGACCCTTTGTACTTTGACGTTGTATATTTTTTCCACAGCGTTCTTTATCTGAGTCTTATTGGCCTTTTTGTTTACCTCAAAGGAATACGCACCTTTTGTATTCGCAAAGTGCATCCCCTGCTCTGTAATTAAAGGCCGAATTATTACGTTATAATCGTCCACACCAATACCCGTTAATTTTCGCTCGTCTGGTCTCTGTTCAAAACAGATAAAAACGCCTCTTTGGTAAACAGCATTTTGCGGTAGTTGCAGATATCACCGGCGTTCAGCTCGCTAACAGGCATAACAGCTACCTTTGGAACGTTCTTAGCTGATTTGTAAAGGTTTACGTCTGCCGAGTTAATCGTTACCAGGCAGCTGCGTTCAATTTTTAAGTTATTCAGAACGCCTATAAAATCTTTGGTTTTTGGTTTTTCAAAATTTAACCCGTCAACCACGACAACATTGTTACTCAAAAGCTTTGCCAATATCGCCGAGTCCCTGGCTAATCTTCTTTGCTTTTTAGGCATACGTTTGCCGAAATCTCTGAGGCTCTTGGCAAAAGTCACGCCGCCGCCGACACGTTTGCCGGTTCTGATGTTACCAATGCGGGCATTTCCCGTACCCTTTTGCCGAAAGACCTTTCTGCTCGAACCGGCAACCATACTTCTGCCCTTGGTGGCGGCAGTCCCCACACGCTTGTTAGCGTGATACATAACAATGGCCTGCTTAAGCAGCGGGTATCTGACTGAGCCACCGAAGACCGCCTCATCAACTTTTAGGCTCTCCATTTCCTGCCCATCTGTGTTGTAAACCGCCAAATCAATCATTTTCCAGGTTTCGTTCTTTCATTACTTACGCTTTTTTGGCACTACGAACAATACAATAACCGCTGGCTGGGCCGGGCACAGAACCCTTAACGACCAATAAGTTCTTCTCTTCGTCTATTTCTACCAGCTTATGGTTTTTCGTAGTAACCCGACAGTTGCCCAAATGCCCTGCCATTTTCTTGCCCCTTTTAGGGCCTGCACCATGTCCGGCGTCACTGGCGAAACTCGATATCGAGCCGGGTGCCCTGTGTTTTCGTTCCGTGCCGTGCGAGGCGGGGAAACCGCCAAAACCGTGCCGCTTCATAACGCCGGCAAAGCCTTTGCCCTTGCTCGTCCCCACAACATCAACAAATTTGTCTTCCGCAAAGACCGAAACCGTCACAGAATTTCCAACTTCGTATGGCTGTTCGGCGTCGTCGGCTAATCGCATCTCCCTGATAAATTTCTTCGGGGTTGTGTTGGATTTCTGAGCATGCCCGATTTGCGGATTCTTCCTCCGCACCGGCTTTATCTCATCAAAACCAAGCTGGACCGCGTTATAGCCGTCGGTCTCAGTTGTTTTTACCTGCATAACGACGCACGGACCGGCCTGTATGACCGTAACCGGCACTAATTTGCCCAAATCATCATAGATCTGGGTCATCCCAACTTTTTTTCCCAATAGCATTGCCATTATCTCGTATTTCGTACCTCGTGATTCGCTTGGCAAATCAGGCTTTTATCCTCACAAAAACTCCCGCCGGTACGACTAAACGGTTCAACACTTCAACCGTCCGGGCGTTCGCCTCATGAATATCAATCAGACGTTTATGAGTCCTCAATTCAAACTGCTCACGCGATTTCTTGTCGATGTGCGGACTGCGCAAAACTGTATATCTTTCAACACGCGTGGGCAGAGGCACCGGACCACTGACACGGGCATTGGTCTTACGAGCGTGCTCCACTATTTCCTTGGCGGATGCATCAAGAGCTCTGTGGTCGTAGGACTCCATCTTAATTCTTATTCTTTCAGTTTCAGCAGCCATAACTTTCCTCTAATCAAGCCTATAAAGCCTTGAAGTATATCAACTTATACAGCGAAAAGCAAAAATCCGCTTTTAGCCTATACTTTTTCTGCTATAAGCCGAAACTATCTTATTTGATTTCTGGCAGGAAAGGCCCTTTAATTGATTATTGTTCGCTGAGTTGTTTTTTGCGATTTCGTCCTTCAATAATCAATTATCAAATTAGCCTTCCTTAAGGATTCGGGTTCGGGCCAGCTACAGCCCATCCAAAGCCACGCGCCGGCTCTTGGGACACCCCTAAGTCTAAAAAGAGTTAATAAACCATCCCTGACCATAAAATCACAGGTATGCCACAGCCCAACTAAAACTTTCGCAAAGCCATCCTTGACCATGCTCGCCACGGCTGAAAACTCGTGAGGTTATCACATAAATCAATCGCTGTCAATAAAATGTCGATAAAAATTCTTGATAAAATTTAAATAATTTACATTTTTTTAAAAAATAATTTGCTTGGCAATCTGTTCCGGAACCTTTTCATAGCTCAACGGCTCCATAGTAAATGTTCCCCTGCCGGCTGTTACACTTCTTATTTCGCTGGAATATCCAAATAATTCCACCAGCGGTGCCTTAGCATCAATTACCTGCATATTTCCATGTACATGACAATCAGTGATTAGCCCCCTTTTTGCAAGCAAATTACCCTGCACAGCCCCAAAATTAATCTGCGGCACTACTACCTGAAGCCTCATCACCGGCTCAAGTAATACCGGTTCTGCCTTTTTTACTGCCTTTTCAACCGCAATTGCAGCGGCCTGCTCAAAAGCAAGACCCGAAGAATCCACAGAATGGAACGAACCATCGATTAACTTAACTTTAATTCCCACAATAGGATAGCCCGATAATACTCCGCTGCCTAAAGCATCTTTGCTGCCATTTTCAACATTAGGGATGTACTCTCTCGGCACGGCATCGCCGGGGGCCTCGTTGTAGAACTCAATATCACGGCTCCAATGGCCGTCCTCAGTTAAAAGTGGCTCAACCTGTAAAACAACATGTCCATATTGTCCGTGTCCACCTGTCTGGCGTATAAATTTGCCCTCGGCCTGAACTGATTTGGTGATAGCTTCCTTGTAGGCCACTCGGGGTTTGCCGATCCTGACGTTGACTCCTTTGTCTCTTACCAGTTTGTGTTGGAGTATCTCTAAGTGCAATTCGCCCATTCCGCTTATGATTGTCTGGCCCGTTTCGCTGTCCGTTTTACATTCGAAAGTCGGATCCTCGCGCTTTAAGCTGAACAGGGCATCGGCTAATTTTGCCTTTTCTGCCGCAGTTTTGGGCTCTATCGACATATTAATAACCGTTTGGGGAAATGAAATGCTTGGCAGGCAAACGGGTCTTTTGGGGTCACAAATCGTATCACCCGTAAGCGTTTGTTTTAGTCCTATAACTGCGACAATATCGCCGGCACTGGCTGAGTCCAAAATCTTTCGCTCGTTGGCGTGCATCTCAAATATTCTCGTAACATTCTCACGACGATTGCGATTTGTATTCAAGACCCTCCTGCCGGACTTCAATTTGCCTTGATATATCCTCAGGAAATTCAAATCGCCGTGCATATCGCTGGTAATTTTGTACACCAGCGCCACCATACTGCCATTTGGATCGCACTTGATGGATATTTTCTTATTTTTATCGGACGGTTTGTGGCCGGTCAGGACAGGTTTGTCCAGTGGAGAAGGCAGATACGCTAAGACGCCGTCAAGCAGCCTCTGCACACCAATATACTTCAAGGCAGAGCCAACAAATACCGGATGAAGCTTGTTGCTCAGGGTTCCTGTTCTGATTGCTCTGGTAATTATTTTAATATCGGCCGGCCTATCGTGAACATAGATATCCATCAGCTCGTTATCGTATTCGGCTGCAAGCTCAATCATCTGGTGTCTTTGCTGCTGAGCAGTGTGTTTCAACTCCGAGGGAATTTCAGTTTCCTCAAAAGTCGCTCCCATCTTTTCAGCCTTATAGAAAACCGCCTGCATCTTTATCAGGTCTATCACTCCGGCGAAAGAGTCCTCGGCACCAATGGGAATCTGCATTAAAATCGGATTGGCAAGAAGCTTATCGCGAATACTGTCAATGGTCATCTCAAAATCGGCGCCGACTTTGTCCATCTTATTCACAAAGCAAAGACAGGGCAGTTCGTATTTTTGTCCCTGTCTCCAGACGGTTTCGCTCTGGGCCTGTACACCTTCGCTGCCGTCAAAAACCGCTACAGCACCGTCGAGAACCCGCAACGACCTTTCGACCTCAGCAGTAAAGTCAATATGGCCCGGGGTATCGATAAGATTGATTTCAAAATCCTTCCAGGGACATTTTGTCGCGGCTGAAGTGATTGTAATGCCTCTTTTTTGCTCCTCTTCCATAAAGTCCATAACAGCCGTACCGTCGTGGACCTCTCCCATTTTGTAAGTTTTGCCCGTATAGAAAAGAATTCGCTCTGTCACCGTCGTTTTGCCGGCGTCGATATGAGCCATAATCCCGATATTGCGTAATTTTTCCAATGCACCCGACATTATTCGTATCTCGTCTCTCGTTTAGGTGCAACCCGATTTGGTTGCCCTGGGCAGGCAAATAAGCCCGCCCCTACACAGAAATATGCTCGCCGCAATTCGATATAAAAAAACTGCCACGGTTATTTTCATAAACACACCGTGGCAGTTATAAACGACAGATCTTACCAGGCAAAGTGGGCAAAGGCCTTATTGGCCTCTGCCATTCGGTGGATATTCTCCCGGGTGGTCATTGCACTACCGTGTTCGTTATAAGCATCCATCAATTCAGAAGCCAGACGCTCGCACATAGGTTTGCCCTTTTTGCCCCGGGCTGAGGCCAAGATCCATCTGAAAGCAAGCGACTGCTGACGCCTGGCACTTACCTGCATCGGAACCTGATAACTGGCTCCGCCGATACGCTTGCTGCGAACCTCAATCAACGGCTTTACGTTGTTTATCGCCTTCTCGAATACCTCGAGGGCCTCAGCGTCCTTGACATTTTTGCCAATGATGTCCATAGCATCATAAAAGACTTGCTGGGCAGTGCTTTTCTTGCCGCCCCACATCAAACAGTTCACAAACTTGGAGACCAGCTTGCTGTTATATTTCGCGTCCGGCTTTAATTGTTGACTTGAAGCGGTAAACTTTTTAGCCATTACTTTCCTCGTACCTCGTATAAATCCTAATATCTAAATCCGAAATACTAAACAAATACGAAATTCAAATGTTCAAATTTTCAAAACTGACAGCATTGCTGTCATTCTGAGCGAAGCGAAGAATCTCATCATTATCGTGTAAACCAGACCCTTCGCTGCGCTCAGGGTGACACAAAAGTGTCATTTTGGTAATTTGAATTTGTTTAGTGTTTAGAGATTAGGATTTAAGATTTACTCTTTTAACTATTTTGCCTTTTTTGCACCATATTTACTTCTGCCTTGTTTTCGATTAGCCACGCCGGCACAGTCAAGGACGCCACGGACGATATGATACCGCACTCCCGGCAGGTCTCTGACCCGCCCTCCGCGAATCGTAACCGTGCTGTGCTCCTGAAGATTGTGGTCGATGCCCGGTATGTAAGCTGTAACTTCCTTCCCGTTGGTCAGCCGGACACGGGCGATTTTCCGCAAAGCCGAGTTCGGCTTCTTAGGAGTCTGAGTCCTCACTATCAGGCACACACCTCTTTTCTGAGGCGAACCGCTAATATCGGATACTCGCTTGCGGCCCTTCGATTTCGCCCGAGGACGTCTAACTAACTGATTTATTGTTGGCATAATTCTTGTCTCGTCTTTCGTATCTCATTATCGATAACTAATTGATTCCCAAAGCTTCCCTGACGGCGGCCTCGGCCTTGGCCTCGGCTTCTTTGGCCTCCTTGATTTCCCCGGCCTCTTTGAATTCCTTCGGCAGCGGAGCTTCCGCAAGGTGCTTGACCTTTATTTCAAGATACGGCTTGAATGCCGTCCCGGCCGGTATCAGGTGGCCGAGTATCACGTTTTCCTTCAATCCGTGAAGTTCATCTACCTTACCTGCCAAAGACGCTTCAGTCAAGACCTTAGTTGTTTCCTGGAAGCTGGCTGCCGCGATAAAGCTCTCCGACCACAGTGAAGCCTTCGTAATCCCCAAAAGCAGTGTCTTGGCGGTTGCTGGTTTTGGTTTTCTGCCAGAGGCCCCGGCACCGCCAATCAATTCAACCTTTTCGTTAATAACAGCCAGCTCCTTCTTGTTGACAATTTGATCAACCTCTAAATCGGTCGCATCTCCAACATTGGTAATCTTGACGCTATTGGTCAATTTCTCATTCTCTTTTTTGAATACGAATTTATCAACGACCTCGCCAGGCAAAAATGCGCTGTCACCCACAGATTCAATTTCGATCTTTCGCATCATTTGAGCGCAGATAATTTCAATGTGTTTGTCGTTAATATTGACATTTTGTGAACGATAGACATTTTGAATCTCCGTTGTCAAATATCTCTGCAATGCCTCTTCGCCTTTAATTCGCAGAATATCGTGCGGCACAAGTGGGCCGTCCGTCAGGGCATCACCTGCTTCAGCCAAATCACCGGTGTGAACATTAAGGTGTCTGTCCCGCGGGACGTGGTGTTCCTTTTCCATTATCACCTTACCTTGTTCGGACTCGGAGCGAATTGTAATCGTCATTTTTCCCTTGCGTTTATCGCTTCGCAGCTCGACCCGGCCGCTAATCTCTGCCATTGCGGCAGGGTCTTTCGGTTTGCGCGCTTCAAATACTTCGGTAACTCTGGGCAATCCTCCTGTGATGTCCTGAGTGCCGCCGGTAGCTCGGGGCTGATGAGCAAGCAATTGGCCTGCCTGAACACGCTGACCCTCGTCAACCTCGATTCTGGCCCCTGCAGGCAGGTAGTGAACGTCGAGTATCTTGCCTTCCTTGTCTTCGATAATGATTTGTGGATGCTTATCGCCTTTATGCTCGATTACGATGGGTCTGCCAACCTGCCCTTTTCGCTCTTCCTCAATTCCAATTGTCTCGCCTTCAATAATATCAACAAACCGTATAAGCCCGGGCACCTCCGCTAAAATAGGTGTACGATGTGGGTCCCATTTGAATAATAGGTCCCCAGTCTTGACTTTCTGGCCGTCCTTGACCAAAACAATGGCACCATAAGGCACCTTGAACCTGTCGAGTTCCCTGTCTTTTGCGTCAAGAATAGCTATTTCACCGTTACGTTTCAGTGCCACTACCACAGTTGTTACCTTTCCTCCAACGTCGGACTTGATGGTGACCGCATTAATATCGCGATACTGCACTATCCCTTCTTGTGTCGCTTTCTGTTCACGCTCAAGAATAGCTCTTTCAGCGACACCGCCGGTATGGAACGTCCGCAGCGTCAACTGTGTACCTGGTTCCCCGATGGACTGTGCGGCAATAATGCCAACCGCCGAACCTTCTTCAACCAACTTTCCGGTACTCATATCCCATCCGTAACACTTTGCACAAACTCCAAACGGACTGTCACAGGTCAGAGAGCTTCTGATTCTGATAGCATCAAGCCCCAATGCTTCAATCTTTGCCGCCGCTTCAGTTGTTATGACCTCATTCTCGTGCACAATCATTTCATCTGTAATCGGGTTGCGAATATTGTCTCTTGCGGTTCTTCCAATAATAAGCTGCGAAAGTGGAACATCGACTTGCTCACCTCTGCTGACAATGCTTTTTGTGATTCCCTGCAATGTCTGGCAGTCTCTTTCAAGAACAATAACATTTTGAGCGACATCGATAAGCTTTCTTGTAAGATATCCGGAATTAGCTGTCTTCAGTGCCGTATCTGCCAGCCCCTTACGCGCCCCGTGGGTAGAGCTAAAGTACTCAAGCACTGTCAATCCCTCTCTGAAGTTTGCCTTAATTGGCGTCTCGATAATCTCACCACTGGGCTTTGCCATTAGCGCCCTCATTCCCGCAAGCTGCTGAATCTGATCGACGCTTCCTCTTGCACCGGAATCGCTCATGAGATATATCGGATTCAGGTATGGCGAGCCGTCCTCAGTGGTATCCTCTTTAAGTCCTTTCATCATTTCGTTTGTTACAGCGACTCTCGCATTGGTCCAGGCATCGATAACCTGATTATACCTTTCCCCTTCTGTCAACACTCTGTCATCGTAGTTCTTATGTATTTTGCTGACCTTCTTTTCAGTCTGTTTAATAATCTGTGCCTTTTTTGGCGGTATTTTGAGGTCCATAATACCAAAGCTCAACCCGGCAAGAGTAGCATATTTGAAGCCCAGATTCTTTATTCTATCGAGCAGGTCCACCGTCTCGGCCGAGCCTGAGAATTTGAAACAGTCACTAATCACCCGGCTCAACATCTTTTGAGACATCGTCATATTGTAAAACGGCATTCCCGCCGGTAGCATATCGTTGAATACGCACCTTCCAGCAGTTGTTTCAACAACGGTTGAATCCTTCGACCCTGAATCCTCAATGACCTTGATATCACCAAGACGGACTATAATTCTTGTGTGCAAATCGATTTTGCCTATTTCCAGGGCCATAATAGCCTCGTAAGTGTCTCGGAACAGCCTAAGCTCTTTTTTCTCGCCAGGTTCACGAGGTTCTGTATAGGTCAAATAATAATTGCCCATCACCATATCCTGTGATGGTCCGACCATCGGCAAACCATTGGCCGGCGAAAAAATGTTGGAGGTCGTCATCATTAAAATATGCGTCTCAGCCTGGGCTTCGACACTTAACGGCAAATGCACCGCCATCTGGTCGCCGTCGAAGTCAGCATTGAACCCCCTGCAGGCCAACGGATGCAGCATAATAGCGTTACCTTCGACCAGTATCGGCTCCAAGGCCTGAACCCAGATCGGAAG
>JAIVYN010000006.1:0-34947 GCA_048635425.1 Candidatus Aegiribacteria sp. | reverse complement strand
CCACCTCAACATCGTAACTGCCCGCCGTGGTATAATCGCTGTGGGCGCCGTAAAATTCGATAGTATTACTGTCGCTGCTGCCGGTCTTGTCTGCTCCGATTATGGCAAGGACGCTCATATAATCTTTAGCTATTGCTTCATCAAGGACATTCATGTCAAGACTCAATACCCCTTCCCTGTCGAGCTCAAAGCCGAGATGACCAGGTGTCAGGAACGTGTCGATATCCTCTATAAATCCGTTGGTCTGGGTGATAAGCGGTGTGCGAATCTGCTGCCTTATGGTCGAAACGACATAATCTCCCATTAAGAGACCGGCGGTTTTTAGAACGTCATTGTAACCGGTCTTTTCCTTAATATACTCGACGGCAAAGTTATAGGCATCAACCATTTTGGTTAGTTTGTCTTTTACCGATTGGATATCCCTGGTCAGAGTTAGCTCCTCTCCGTTGACATCAGTCGTATCGTGCAGATGCAGTGTCACGCCGTGAATGACATCATTTACTGTGTTAGAGCTTCTTTTGATCCAGCCATAGTTGTCACCTTTTGTTTGCTCAGCAAACACGTAATTGGAAGGATCACTGGGAGTCAGGTTCCCGGAGTTAATTGAAATCATGCTGACATCACCCGCAGTATCGCGGAACATAAATGTCGTATCGCCAACTTGGTTCAACCCCGTACCACCCACCGTTATATCGCCGGAATTCACATTAGACAACGCTTCAAGCGCAGATTGAATTGCGCCAGTTGAAGCATTATAGGTAATCGCAGCAGTTGTTTCTCCCTCATAAGTCAAGGTGAAGGTACCGTCGCTCGCCGCTGTGGGGTGAGTCAGCGTTTGAACCTCGGCAATTCCCGCTTGTGGAGTAGGGTAGCCGTCAACTCTTATTTCACTATCCTGAGCTGATTGGGTTTCAAGAAAGTCCGAGGCTGTGAAATTTGCAAGATCCGCAGTTGTTGAGCCGCCTTCTGTTAATACGGCCATAGTAGGTAGAGTCAACGTTGCTCCGGAGCTATTGTCATCCCAGGTTAAATCAATTGAAAGGCTGCTCGTGCCGGAGGTATCATCCGTCAATATAATTTTGCCGTTCTCAAGAACCGCTTTAGCAATTCCGTCAAAAGCATCATTAATCTCTGAAATAAGATGCCCAACTTTGGTATTTTCGGTAACTGTAAGGTCTACCTGAGTTATAGCAACACCATCATGGTCTGTGCCAGTTATCTCAATGTGTTCGCCACCTAAAAGCGGATTGGCTCCAAATTGGTCGAGTGCTGTGATTTTTGAGCTTAGTGTGGCATTGCCGCCGCCAACTGTAAAAGCACTATCAGCTTGCCATACTTCCGTGTTGCTTGCGTTGATTGAGATTTCATAATCGGAGCCGGCGTCATTGCCATTCAACACCAGATGATATGCATCGTTGTAGTAAAGCAGGTTGGCTGTAACCCCGGGGTTGTTCGCGTCGTTATTGATTAAGCCGACCAGGTCCTCCAGTGTTGTAGTCGCTGTGGTTGTTAAGGTTGTTTCCTTATGGTTGTATGAGTAAATAAAAGTGCCGTCTCCTACGAAATCCTCGGCGTATTCTTTGCCGGTCGAGTGAACCCAGCGCTCGGCATTGGCCAACCGGTTGATTACGACCGTGTGATTGCCTTCAAAAGCATTATAGGATGCGTCGGCAGTCAATTTGTCAGTATCGCTGGAGGCAACTGAAAAAGAGCGAAGTGCGTCGGCGTCGGAAAGAGCCCGAACCGAGTTTCTTAAGTTGCTGAGTTTGGTTTCCAGAGTGCTCAGAGCATCTTGTCTCTCTTCCCACATACTTATGCGTTCTTCGTACACATTGAGTGAACGGCGCTCGATAGCCATCAGTTGGGCGATGAGTTTGGATGTATCAATCCCTGTTAAGAGCCCTGGAAGACGTAAAGTTGACATCTTTATCTGCCTTTTGGTTTAAGTTTTCATACCTTTACGAAAATCTACAAACACCGCTAACGTCCGCACCTCACGTAACTTATTATCGTTCAAAAACACTTTTTGCTTAACTATTTATCTTATATTTGCTTACCATATTTAAATTCATTTAGAAACAACTTGCTGTGGTGCCTCGGTATATCTGGCTTGTATGAGTTTAGACTTTTGCAATAGCTGCCGCAGATCCTGGTTTCCAGGGTCCATTTTTACACAGTCATTTAGCTCTGAACAGGCCAGGTCGAAGGCTGTTCTTGAACATTCAGTAGCCTTTGTCTTTACATAATCTTGTCCTATTGCAAGGTAAGTCCCGGCAGCCAGGCATTTAGCATGTAATTGCCTCATCTGGGGCGCTATCTCGTCCCACGCGACGTCCGGGAATAACTCATCGTACGCAAACGTATCAATAAATCGCTTGATGACCTCAAAATGGCTTTCTGCCTTTTGGGCGGATTGATTTTCTGAAAGACTGTCAGCGTATATTCTTCTTAGATGCAACGGCTCGCTGAGATGATGGGCCTTGAGGCCAGCCTTTACGAAACGCCTCATCATATCGTAGTCTTCGCCAATCAGTAGATCCTCATCGTAAAAACCGATTTTATCGAAAACACTTCTTCTTATGCCGAGTCTGAACGGAACTACCGGATGTCCCGCCCGGAGCAGGTCTCTAATCAGATGCCTGCGGTCCTGATATTCAGGCTTGTTCATTATCCTTATTGGATTACCGTTGCCATCAATCAGCAAAACATCGCAATATACAAGGTCAACATCGGGATGTTTTTCAAATTCCGCCAGGTGCTTGGCAATAAAGTCCGGCGTCATCATATCATCTGCATCCAGAGGCATAATATACTGCCCTTTGGCTTTCTTTATGGCGAGGTTTCGCGCGCTGGAGACGCCGTTATTTTCTTGGTAGAGGTATCTGATACGCCCGTCGTTGTACTGTAGGATTACCTCTTTAGTATTGTCAGTAGAGCCATCGTCGATAATTACCAGTTCGAAATTTGGGTAGTCCTGAGCCAAGACACTTTCAACTGTTTGCCCAATATAGTCAGCACCATTGTAAACAGGCGTTATTATGCTAACCAGCGGCATGCTCGTGCTGCTCCCGCAATATACATCCTGCCTGTTGTTTAACACCTCTTGGGATACGACCTTGGTCCCTGAACCCGCATTCGCGATAAGATTGTCAATTTCCCTGAACAACTGAAGTACCTGGGCATCTTCGCCGACGTTTGTCAGATAATTTAAGAGAAGCATTTTCGCATCTTTGTATTTGCCGGATGTCTTCAATATTGTATAGCAGTTATTGATAGTATCCTTGTCCCATGGGTTGAATTTGTATGCCTTGGTAAGGTATCTAAGAGCTTTTTCTGTATCTCTGGCTTTCATCGCCATCAACCCGCAATCATTTAGTGCCCTGAGGTGATTGGGGAAATTTTCCAGCAGTTCTCCAATTGCTACATTAGCTTTTGGCTCATTTCCCTGCTGTAGCATAATCAGTGCATGCGACAGCAGTACGTCCGGATCATTCGGGTATTCTTGCAATAATTCTTTACATTTGAGGTCGGCCTGTTCAATCTCGTTACCTTCGAGCAATGTTCTAATAGTATTGACTTTCTTAGCGATGTTGATTTTGTCCCACAGTTGTGAAATATACTCTGCGGCCCTGTTTATACTGAAAGTATTATGCACAAAATCAATCGCTCTTTGCCGCGCAGAGGGGTCGGCGTCAACTATCTTAATGGCCTTGATTATTGTCTCTGCCAGTTTTTCAGGCGTGTTAGGCGAATATAACAGGCCTGTTTGCCCATCAGCTAAGGTGGCAGCGACACCTCCGACATTGTGTACAACCGGAACACATCCACAAGCCTGCGCTTCCACGGTTACCAACCCAAAACTTTCCAGCTTGGACGGTAGGCATAATATGCTGTGTTTTGAATAGATTTGTGGCATATCCTTATTGTCAACATAGCCGTGGAAATACGTCCCTTCTGGTTTTATGCTTTTAAGTTCATTTCCATATGTGTCTCCACCACGCCACATTTTGCCGTCGCCATAAATGTGTAGTTCCGCGTCTTCCACCTGTTGGCGGACTAATCGAAAAGCATCCATCAGGACGTGAATGCATTTATGCGGATTAAGGCCCCCTGCAAACATGATAGAGTGATTGTTCCTGCTGAGGTCTTTCGGCGAATATAAATCGGTATCAATAAGATTGGGGATAGTTATTAACTTCTCATTCCCGATGCTTTGGTTTCTGAGTGAAGCTCTGTGTAGTTCCGACAGACAAATCACTATATCAAAGTCGCTGATATGAGACAGTGATACACGGTCATCAGCTTCCCAGCAGTGTTGCCAGAGCACCCAAATCTGCCCGGGAGGCTTGTCCAGGCCCTTAAAACACCTGATGTGTGTCGCGAAAAACACCACGTCATAGTCCACAAGGAACTGCTCTCTTTGCCCAGGTGGTGGCAGCGGGATAACCTGGAAAGATTCATACTGCTCCGGATAACGCACAAGGTCACCGGTTAGATGAATCGACGTCTGGGGTTTGTTGCGCAATAGTGCTCTTGCAAAGTTCAGTACCGCTATTACCGTCCCGGCAGGGCTGCTTTCATTGAGATCCCCTATTCTATCAAAATAGAACAGGATTTTCAGGTTCCCACTTTTGCTGCTGCCCTTCGGCTGCAAGGGTATCAACGATTCTACCGGCGGCTCTGACCATTTTTGCTTGAGACTAAGGTCTCTTTGCGAGGGTAAAGAGAGGCCGGAAGGAATTAGCTTCGCATCGCTCCAGGCGCTGCGTGATAGTGAGACTTCGGAGATAAGTTTAAAGTTGTAATTTATAGTAGGCTCTTGTATCCGACGAGATAGTTGTTCAAGAAGTTTTGCGGCATCTTGAAAGTTCTCTCCTAAACCGAGCACAACTGCAAAATTATTATGAGCCGCTGCCCAGTCAGGCTTTAGTTTGACAGCCCTTTGGAAACACTTTAATGCAAACTCTAAACTGCACTCAGGTTTTCCTGTCTTCCACGGCGGATAATATTCCATCGCCCTGATACCCATATCCAGATGGATTCGCGCCTTTTCTTCAGGACTATCACATGCGATTCCAACCTGCTTGTAGAGCCCTTCGATTATTGCCGCGTTGCTATAGGTAAAAGCAATTCGCGCTTGTTCTTGGGACAGCGTGTCATCCCTGAAACTGATAGCTCCGGGATGTTCAAGATATAAACCTAATGGCTCGGCAATATGCAGAGCTTTGAAGTGCAAAGCAAAACGAATATTGAAATCATGGTCCCCGGCAGCCTTATAGCTTCCGTCAAAATAGCCTATAGTCTCATGTATCTTTTTTCGCCATAGCGGTTGCGGGCCGAATTGGTCATGAAGGACTGCGGCAACAGCGAGAAAATCTGGATAGTGATAAATGTGTCTTTTTGAATTCTCATTGTACGTCTCATTCGGTATCGAAGAAACATAACAGTCGGCATAAACTAACGATATATCAGGATGCTTTTCAAGATCGCTACTCAGAATTTCAAAAGCGTCACTTCTGTGTCTGTCATCGGTGTTGGAATTAGTAATGAACTTTCCTCGAGCAATCTTAATGGCCCGGTTCCAGGCGGCATAAATTCCCTCACGTTGCTCGGTTTTGATATAGACTATGTTATTATACTTTTGCTGATATTCATGAACGATTGCTTCTTCGTTTTCCTGCGAACCGCTGTTGACGACAATGATCTCAAGCTTATCGGCAATTGTTTGATTTTCCAAATCCTCCAGGCACCCTCGGATGAACTTTTCCGAATTGTAAGTCGATACGATTGCCGAGACCAGGTACTTATGTTTGTTATCGCAGATTGCGGCCGGGAGCGACACTTTGTTCTTTGGGAGAACATAATTTTCTTTTTTACCTTGCTCAGCCAGTCGTTCATATAATGTGATGTGTTTGTCAACCATCTGATCAAGTGTGAACGTTTTCAGCAATCTTTCACGGCCGGCAGCGCTAAATTCTTCTCGTTTTGCTTTGTCAGCGACCAGATATTCGGTCATTTTGATGAATTCTTCGCTATTCTTGAATCCGGCTATCAGCCCCGTCTGCCCATGGTCAATTAACTCAGGAATTCCTCCCGTATTGAAAGATACAATGGGAACACCGCACCCCATAACTTCCAGTATCACGAGGGGACAGTTGTCCGCCAACGTAGGAAACAGAAATATATCAGATGCGCAATAGAGTTGAACCAGCTTCTCTTCATCCGGCACAAAGGGAATTTGTAGAAATCTTTCCGTCGGCGCCTTGTCAGAAGTGCCCCCAACGCAAATAAAGAACACATTGGGATATTTTGCAGTGAAGTACCTGTAGGCCTCCAGGATGAAATTACCGCCTTTTCGCTTATCAATTAATCCTCCGTGTGCGACGAAACTGATAATGACAGCGTTCGGAGGGATCTTAAACATTTTACGAATTGCTTGCTTGTCCAAGGGTCTATAAATACTTTCGTCGATGCCATTGTATATCAGATGAACTCTTTTATCTTTGAGTATGCTTTTTTCAACTATGTTTTTCAGCCATTGTGAAGGCACTATCAGCTCAAAGTCAGATTCTTTATATATGAGTTTTTTATCATGCCACATTTCGGCTGTACGGTCTTTAGTAATAGATGGATATTCTTCAAGGTGTGGACAGTTGCCGCAGCCGGTCTGCCATTTTTCGCAGTCGAACGAATAAGCACAATGGCCGGTCATACTTTGCATATCGTGGAGAGTCCATACAGAGGGCTTGCTCTCTGTCAAAGCGGAAAGGGCAAATGGATTGAAATAGTTGCCGTGCAAGTTATGATAATGCACAACATCAGACTCTAAAAATTCTATTTGGGAACTCAGTTTGAAGGTCGAATTTATATCATAGTACAAGAATCCCTGCTCTTTATAGTACGTGTTGCTGTCCAAAATTGAATCTGTGATTATTTTAACGTCCGGATCGTTCGACAATTTCTGGCCGACGAACATCTGTGTTCCCAGCCCTCTGGCTTTTAGGCCTTCCTTCAGCATCCACGCTACTTTTGCGGCGCCACCTTTTCTATCGACCGTGCTTATCTGCGCGATTTTAAGAGACCTTTTCTGTCCCCGGGACCTTAAGAAATGGACGGCACTACGGCTTCGTTCAGGAACCGCACGGTAATAGCTTTTGAAGTTCTCCATAACCTGTTCATCAAGAAAAACGTCCGCAGGATAAAGTGTTGGTCTTGTGTCACAAGAGAAAGAGTGGTACTTGTTGGTTTTCCCACAGTGAGCCCCCGTCCCATCTGTGCCGATATTACTGATGTGGGTCCTTGTTGGATAGATGTAAACACCGTTGTTGATATACACGGAAAGCACCCAGTTCAGGGTCCACACGTCCTTTAGTTGACCTTTTAAGAAACTCTCAATAAATGTGGGAATGTCACTTCCAGCCCGGCTTAAGTCAATATTCTTTTCATTTGCAATTCTTATAAGTTTGTACAGGTCTTTCTCGTGATGTGCCCATGCTCTCTTCCACGTGGCCCAGCCCCAACTGCCTATTCGAGGACAGAAATACAAATCGAACGGGTAGTCGGACAGTATTTTGTCAGGAATTTGGACTGTGTAACCTGATATGCCAAATACTCGTTGGTTATTTTCATACTTTTTGAGACAGGTGTGCACAAAATCAAAGAAATATCGCTGAGGAACACAATCGTCTTCCAGCAAAATCAATCTGTCGTATTTTTCAAAAACATAGTCAACAGCACTTACAATATTTCGCGCAAGTCCCAGATTTTCCGTGCGTTCGATTATTTTTGGCTTTGTCCAGTCAATGTTTTGCACCAGTTGCCTCGTCAAAGAAACTGCCTCTTCGTCTTCGTGGGATTTAGGCGCATCTGAGAATATGTAAATGTTTTTGATGTTATGCTCTCTTAAGGCCTTTAGAACTTCAAGCGTGTGCTTGGGCCGATTGTAACATACTAATATTACTGGGATGTCTTTCGTAACGTACGTCTCAGGTTCACCTATATTCATCTCGGCTGTTTTTTTGCTTACATATTTTTGATGTATGAAGGTTGCCTCTTTCACCGTTCCACATTCATCTTTACGGTGGGCCAGTACATAGCCCATCCTTTGCAGGTGCTTGATGCATTTTTCTGTGTCATCAGTTGTAAAATCTGTACAAAAGTGATGAAATTCTACGCATATCTGCGGTATGTCTAATTTACTTATAGAATTGAGAACCTCGTACTCAGCACCTTCGATATCCATTTTTAGCACAGATACATTCTTGTACTTATTCAAAATGTCCTCTATGCTTATTGATTCAGCTTCGTAAAAATTGGCTTCTGAAACACTTTTGTGAGATGGTGTAATTGACTCCGAAACATAGTTTGGATTTGTGTTTTTGTAAATTCTTATTTTCTTATTACTCTCAGAATATAGAGCCTTTTGTAGAAAGTCGAAACGTTCATTTTTATTGTTTTCTATGTATCTTCTTGCTTTTTCGGTTGGGTCTATTCCTATAACCCTACAGTTCTTTAAATTAATTAATCCCAAATCAAACGAAATATCTTCACCAACACCTGCGGAAACAACTGTACTTCCATAAGGAATCAGGTCTAAATCGACGGCCCACCCGCCATATTCACTCCCAAGCATCTGCATTTTTAAGCATTTATCACTTTTTTCTATACCTTGGTGTAAAATTTCTTCGCTGGTTTGTTTCCTTCGAGGAAGGCAATGCTTTTCTATTTCATTGCGAAGAGCGAAAATGTTTGCATTATGTTTGAGGCTTATATATTTTATCAATAACTTGTATCTTTCAACTTTTTCTTTTCGGTAGTCACCCACAGCTGCATCATGATAAATCACTGTCTCGGGCCAATAAATAATCTTGTTAAAAACACCATGTTTTTTTATAATCCTATATGTTAAATCGGAACCTTCGTGACCGAAGAGCAACGGGTCCATTCCTTCGAATGACAGAAATGCTTCTCTAAGAAATGCCGAATTTCCCTCCAGGTCGCAAAAAGTTGGAAAAGCGTCATCGCCGCGGTTATAACCTTCCGCATCTTTATTAGCTTCAGGATTGTTCTTGGTCAGGGCTTTTCCTCGTAATCCGAATATATCGTATGTTTTGAAGGCGGTTTTTATTGAGCCGATATAATTGGAGGGCACCAGCGCATCATCGTCCAGAAAAGCGATTATTTTACCCTTCGCACAGCAGGCCCCTATGTTTCTCCCTTCAGAGAGAATGAAATTGATGGGGCACTTAATATACTGGTCTACATATTGCCGAAAAACTTCAAAATCACTTCCCCCATTATCAACTACAATGACTTCAAAATTAGCATCATCCTGCTTTGTCAGAGACTCAAGGCACTTTTTCAAGTCTTCGGTTCTATTGTACGTAACTATTATTACTGAAACGTCTATGTCACCACTTTTGCCTGTTTTGTTTGATATCCTCGGGAACCTGGAATAATCTATCATCGACCTGTATTGTTGCATATACTCTATGGCGGTACTGAAATTTTCTCTGTTAAGTTCCTCTCCGGCCTTGATAAAGTAATCCAATGCGGAATCTCTGAAATCTTTCTTATCGATAATTGTTGACAAGGATGCTTCTGAAGTCATTTTCGACTTTTGTACATTTTTGCGCTGCAGCGCTTCCTGTTGTGCAAGCTCAGCGTACTTATCCTGTTGTTCCTTTCTTGTTACAGAGAGAGACTCCTGTGAAGACCTTGATAAATACAGGTATTCTCCGAGGTTCTGTATCTCTGCGACTTCAGATAATCGCAACCACAGGTCATAGTCCTGACTATATTTATACTTTTCATCATACCCCCCAATCTCCACCAAAGGCTGTCTCCGCACCATTGCCGAACCATGAAAAACGCTATTTTCAGCGAGCAATTTCTTTTTGATGTCCTCACATCCTGTTGGATGCCGCCAATTATTAATGATTTTGCCGTTTGAATCGATCCTGGCACACCATGACCCTACAGCTGTGCAATTTGGATTTTCATCTAAAAATCTTACTTGCTTTTCAAATCTTTGAGGCAGAGAAATATCGTCCGCATCCATACGAGCGACATATTTGCCTCTACATAACTTTAACCCAATATTTAAGGATTTTGTTAAACCCTTGTTTTCCGAATTTCTGTAAATAGAGGTTCTTGAGTCCTTCATATTGAGGAGTATATCGGAAGTCTTATCGGTGCTTCCATCATCAACTATTACTACCTCAAAGTCTTGGTATGTCTGGTTGTATATGCTTTTTAGAGCTTGTTCGATAAATTTTTCACAATCATAAACGGAAAGTAATACGCTTACTTTAGGTTTGATGGTCATGTCTTTGTTCTTTTCGTCATCAGGTATGTACGCGTTCCAGTTGTCACGATAGTAATATTTAACTCTACTGTTGTGTCCCTGTAGATAAACCAGTTCTCTGTCGTCAATATATTCGTATAGTCTGTTGTTCAGTACAATCTGATATAAGTTGCTGTCGGGTATGCCGACAAATACATTGTTCCAAACCACATCTGGCTTTATTTGCTTTAATAGTTCACTTGTTCTTCGGCTGTCCGACTCCGTCTCGCCCGGGACTCCAACAATTATACTGGCTGCGGTCTTTACGTTGAATTCATGACACCATTGAAAGACGTCCCTAATCTGTCCCACAGTAATATCCTTCTGCAGGAAATCCAGTATTCGTTGGGAACCGCTTTCTACACCGAAGTAGAATCCCCTTGCACCAGCTCGGGCCGTTAATTCTATAAGGTCCCTGCTGAGATTAGAAACTCTTGATTCACAAGCCCAGGGTATTTTTATCCCTTTTTCGAGAAGTAAATTGCAAAATTTTCTTAATCTTTCCTTGTTAAGGGTAAAATTGTCCTCCCGAAAATAGACCCCTTTAGCCCCGTAATGTCTCACAAGATGCTCAATATCAGAGACAATTCGTTCAGCGCTGAAATATGTATACTTCTTTCCCCAGATGGAACCGACCGAGCAAAATTGGCATTTGAAGGGGCAGCCACGACTGGTGTTCATTGTGAATACAGGTTTATCCTGAAAGAACTTAACATTCCAGTCATAGGGTAATTTGGCAAAATAATCCCAGGCGGGCATAGGCAGTACATCCAAATTTTCTATGCGAGGATAGCTTACAATCCTTTGCGCAACGTTGCCATCCACAATATCGACAATTGCCTGTTCGCCCTCACCCTGCACAATGTAATCGACAAAGTCGGGGATAGTATGACAAGCTACGGTAGTATGAGGACCTCCTATGATTATTTTTCCGTTCCACCTGTGCATTTGCCTGAGATGTTCAAGCTTATACACCATTCGGAGAGTATCACGAAAGCAAATTGTATTAGCGTAAATACCTACGTAATCTATTCGATGTTTCTGAAGATAGTCTGTCTCAAGAAAATTGCTTGGCTGCAGGTAGTTGTCTATGAAAAACACCTTGTGACCGGCGTTACGTAGTGAAGAAATCAGGAATCCGATTCCTATGGGTGGCCTCTTTTCGCCCGTGGAAAAAGGCGACTGGCTTGGAGCCGCAGACGTCGTAAGCAGGACTCGTTTCTTTTGTTTCTCACCCATAGAATGAGATATATTGACAACAGGTTTAATTACCTTTTTTTCCTGAGATAAAGGTATACAACTTTTATTTTGCTGTCCCAATTGAATCTTGTTTACTTCATTAAATATCCCTTTTAATCTTTTTACCCAGGTGTGTTCTCTCAATGCTCTATGGTGACCACTATTTGCTATTTCCATTCGTTTATCATTATGCTTGAGATAATACGAAATCTTTTCAACAGCTTCGGCGATACTCTCGAAGCATTCTATTTCCTTTCCTATTTCATAATATTCTTCTATTCCATCAACATATTCTGTTAATAAGAAGCCGCCGCACATTGGAACTTCGAAAACTCTACCTTTTATCTGCTTAATATCATCGTTTGAGGAGCTACCACTAAAGTTGAGATTGATTTTGCTGGCATTAAATATCTTGATTATGTCATTGAATTCCAAAAACTTTCCAAACCGTCTTCCAAATACGGCAACTGGCACACCACTATTTCTAAGATAAAGCAGATTTTCCTGCCGCTTTCCATAATTCTGTCCTACGAAACTAACATCATATACAAACTTAGAGTCGGTTTTTTGGTAATAATCCTGATTTGAAGCCCATTGAGACCTTATAATATTAAAACCTGACTTAATATATTTCTCAACTGAGTGCTTATCAGTAGTTACTGAACAGAAAACGTGTTTGGCTATTATTTTTGAATAATTTTCAAATCGCCAATGGTCATCAGAAAACCAAGCAATTACTTTTATTCCTAAAGCACCGATAGCATCCAGGGTTTCCAGCTCTACTTGATCCTGATAGGTGTGTAACAAAACATAATCGGGCCTTTCTTTTCTTGCTACATCGATGATTTCTGCATTCATCGATTCTTTTCCAATTTGTTTGATTTTTTCAATGTAGTTATAATTGATTACATTTGAAAAAATCTTTTTCAGCGGTTCATAGAAGTTAAGATTGCAGTCGTAGTTAATACAACCTACAGTAAGGAACAGCATTTTTTTTCGCCAGAGATTCCAATCAAATCCATTATCATACAGCTCATCAACAAAGAAATCAGTTTTTCCCCCTATTTCCATTGCATGTTTTCTCTCTGATTGGACATCCTTTATTCTTATTTCTTCTGGAATTGTAGTATTGTTAAAGGAGTGAACAATTGTGTTTTTTGTAGCCTCTACGTGATAGCCAACAGTAAATTGGTCAATAAAGCATTTTTCTTCCAGTGCGAACAAATAGCGGGGAAGCCATTCGCCAAATAAAAGCCGAATAAACTCGATATTATTCCCATGAAGATGCTGATGTTGTGGTAGCGTCCATTGGACCCGCGCGCATTCCTGAGCAAGTAATTTAAAAAATCCGCCGTTTGGTGAAATTTCCTTAAGCTGCAATCCAAGCTTTGGGAAAAAATGTCTGTACCACTGTGGCGATAATCCGCCATAGTAATGATAAGGCAACTGATGTAAGCCAGAACCAAGTGGGGCCGTCACGAAAATTCTTCCACTGCGCTTCAGTATTCTCGCCATTTCTCGCAAAGCTTCTACGGGTTCAGGAACATGTTCCAAAACCTCAGTGCAAATAATTACATCAAATGATTCATCTGGAACAGGAATGTTGGTGATATCAGATACATAATCTATTTGACTATACTCAGTCGTGTTATTCTTCTTTATCCCTTTATATTTTTTGAAATCGTGCGTTTTGTAATCACAATGCTTGAAAAATGAACGGTAAGGACAGGTTCCTGCACCGACATCTAATACTCGTGAGCCAGTTGGAATGGTTCTGGCTTTTGCCTGGACCCACCGATTACGTGTTCTTTGGTTGAAGCCATGGATCTCATCGAGCGGGAGTTGGCTACTATTCTGGGAAAGTATGATTGGAGCTGCCAAAACAGAAGAAACATCCGGAGTCTGAGTATTAGATGGCGAAGCGACAAGATCACATGCTAGGACGGCATGGAGTTGGTCTTTCCAAACATTCCACTTTGACTTTTCTTCTAAACAAACCGTACTTTCCCACAGCAATTTCTCCGCCACTTTTAGCTGCTCCTTTAAGGGAATCCATTTGGATTTTATGGCAACAACTTTCACGTTCGATAAATAGGGTTCCTTGGACCAAGAGGTTGATAACATTTCCACCACCCTAAACCCTAATTCTTTGAGTGTGTGTTCAAACCTCTCAGCAAACCAATGGTCAACATGATAGCCCCAGCTAGCTGTCTGATCTCCAGCCAAATGGCGAACAACTCCCATTTTAATTTTCCATGAGGCGTCTGAGACCAGCGTCTTTGCGCTGCCTATAAGATCTGGTGTTTCGATATGAAGCTGACCACCGGTTTTTAACCACTCGTGCCACTTGATGAGCATAGCAAGTGCTGTGACCCTGTTGAAGTGCTCAAAAACATGATGGAGCCGAATCTCATCGACCGATTCAAGAGGAAAGTTTAGTCTCTTTATATCAGCGTAGATATCTGCCTTTACTCGTATTAGATTATGTTCAGATGGTGGATAATCAATATTTATGTAACCATCGAAATGCTGTTCACCGCAGCCAAGATGGAGCCGAAGAGCCTTCCCCTCTTCCCACAATCCAAAACCTTTAAGCTGCTGCAATACATCAACGTCATTATTAATTGCATTAAAACAGTTGTTTCTTAACCCCAACATTGGATTTGGCCCTTGTTCTACTTATCAACCTATCCCAATTGTTTGCTTGCAATCATCGGTTTTTATGCTATGTTCTTTCAAAGCTCTGGTATTCTTATCACGACAGTAATGAACAATCACATGCTTAGCTAAACTCGGTGTAGCGATTATAACATCTTCAAAAATCACGATATATCTAATCTTATCACTTGAACTAAGGGTACTTATTACTAAGCAAATGTTAGGCCATTGTTCTATCGGATGAGGTTCTGGTGGGGGAGACAAAAAATATCGTGCGTCGTCAATAAGAATAAAATGCTCGTATTCAGAGCTGTTTATTATCTCAATTTCTTCAATCAGCGGACATTGGTTATTCACCCCATATGTTGTATTCCCGCTCCAGTGACCATCAAGCCAGAAGATGCTTGGCTCATCAAGTTTAGCAATTACACCTCTTAATTTTTCTCGACTGTCCCCATATATGAACTCAATGTTCTTAACATGGTGGTATTTCTCAGTAACCTCTTTGTAAAGACTTTCGGAAGCTTCTATCGTTATTACATAGTCGAAAATTCTACTGGCCCAGTATGCGGTGTTGCCTTTATATGTTCCAGTCTCAACAAAGTTGGAGATGCTAAAGATGTCTCTTAGCTTGTTGATAAGTTCATTTGGCGGACCAACATTCGTAAAATTTACTATTCCCACAACAATGTTCCTTTAAGGCTGAAATAAGCATCTAATATTGTGATCAAATTCTTTCAAGTTATCCTGTTTATCCGTTTTAGATAGACTCATTTTGAGATTTGTTTTACGCTATAGTTTTTCACAGAATCTTCTACTCAAGCTTTCTCTTTAATCAAATATTGTTGCGATAGGTCTCGATGGTTTTTTTGCCTTTACGGACCCGGCTTAGCTTTTCAGCAGTCTCGACTTGCTGAGTTGTAAGGGCAAGACATAGGTCCTGGTATAATTTTCGCAATTGCTCGTGCTGACTTTTAAATTCAGACGATTCAAGGACCCCCGACCGGGCGATTTTTCCCACAAGAGAGCTGGCTTGCTTGCTTAAGACCTCAATTTCATTGATGTTGCTCTGACGGGCCAGCTCTATTTGCTTTTCCAACAGGCTGTGCAGCTCGTTCAGCAGGTGTATCTGTCCATCTGGAATAATCTCAACACTATCGGCGCTCATTACACTCGAGCTCCTGTTTGGATTCCTTGTTTTACCTGAGCCAAACTATGTTCGACTTCTTCCAGAAGATTAGTTGCGTCTGTGTGGCTCTTGTCCAGAGTTAATAGATCCAGGAGAATTTTTTGGGACTCCTCAAGCTTGCCATCTTTCATATATAGCGCCGCCAGTGGGAACATAACGGAGGTATCACCCGGGTGCATATTCAAATATGCCTCAAGATAGTGGATAATCTTTGAGAATGAACCCATCTGGCAGGATGTCTGAAACAGGCCCAGAAGAGCTATCAGATTGTCAGTGTCCAGCTCCAGGCTTTTAAGGTACATCTCAAAGGCCTGCTTGTAATCGGCTCTTTGCTGGGCGACCATAGCGAAGCCCGCATAGGCCTTGGCGCAATTGGCGTCCAGCCGACGGGCGACCCTAAAGGCTATTTCAGCATCATCAAGAAGATTCTTTTGCAGCGCCACTACTCCAAGCCCAACATAAGGGCCCGCCTCGTCAGGCGATAAGACGGCTGCTTTTTCGTAGTATTGTTGTGCCTGTGTGTAGTTGCCGACAGAAGTGTAACAGTCCCCCAATTCCTGTAAAACCTCGTAATGCTGCGTCGAGTCGTGCTGTTCATCGACATTATTTTGTGTTATGTCCATAGCAATTCTTTTCCTTCGAGTATTTGTTCCGCTTTTTCGAGTAGTTTAATCGCCGAGTTAAAATCATTTTTCTCGTGTTTGACCTTTGCCTCCAACAAGAGTGTATCCACCGTTGGTCGTTGACGGTTGACTTCACAGCTGAGTTCGGCTGCTCGGATGTGGCCGCCGGCTTTGAAGGATGCCTTTGCAGCTAACGTTTTCATCCACAGTTCGTTTTGATAATGCTCCATGATATATTCAAACATTTCAGCAGCCTTTGACCAATTACCGTTTTTTTCTGCTGACTTGGCTTTCTCAAGCAATTGGTCAAACTGAAACGGTATTTCTTCTGGTTGCAGGCGCCTTATCGCTATGCCGGCCGCATTCAGAGATTCACGCACAGATAAATGTGGAAAGCTTCTCCGAGCATACTGTAACTCATTTTTTCTGACCACTACCGCCCAGAGTCTTTCTGTTGAGTCTTCTAACTCAAATCCCTCGTTGTTGACTGAACTGTTGACCAAAGCATGGAGTGAATCCTCTACCCAGAATTCTCTCATGGGAAATCCACTTGGTACTATGGCAATATATTCACCCTCACATCTGGCTAAAGCTGCGTCTGTTCGCTGGACCTGAGAAGACAACGGATTAACGAGCACAGGGATTATGTTAGGCATATCGGTGTCAAGTTTTTCGAATCCGCTTCTCGGCAGCGGCATATAAACCTCGTATGGATAGAAGGTACGCTGCCAGATAGAACCGAGGGTTGTGCCCACCTGCTTGTTCAGCCTCTCTGTAATAAAAATGATGGACATATCTCCGAGTTTAGTCCAGGGTTTGGCGGGCCTGGTGGTTCGTATCGTTAGGATGTTCCTCGTATATTCCTTTTCATTCTTGCGTTGCTGCACTGATATTCTGTCACAGTCACCATCAGGCTGATAAAATTCACCGGTAATTTCGGGGACATGGTGAAAATCTGAGAAGAAAACCAGCCGCCGCGTCATATCCCAGTCTATTAAAACGTTTATGTCCTCGTTATATAGACCCGTTTTTTCAAGCAAATCCCTCCGATGCATAAGGCTTACGTGCAGGACATGATTATAGTACAGCATAAAAAAGCGGTCGAAATCCCTGCTGATTTCAACAACTTTGCTTAAAACTTTTCGGCTGCCGTCCGAGCAAACCTTACAATACACTTTATACAAATCACTGTATGCGACTTGGCAGTCGCTATTGTTTTCAAGAGCATCGAGAAGTGTTTCGATGTGATTAGGATAATATATGTCGTCGTCGTCAAGGTAGGCAACGTATTTGCCTTCAGCTCGAAGTAATGCTTCATTGAGCGAATGGGCCTTGCCGCGATTCTCCTTTCTGTTGATAAATATTAACCGTTCGTCCCCAAATGAATTGACTATATCGCTTACGTCTTCGCCACCGTCATTTATCACGATGATCTGAAGATTTCGATAACTCTGGCGCACAACGCTGGCCAGAGCCCCGGCTAAATATCGGCGCCGATTAAAAGTCGGGACAAGCACAGTAACTACCGGCCCGGCCTTTTTGGGGGTCCCCAAAGGCGTCTCATTGCGTTTTGGGACTCTCTCGGAGTTTTCTGACATTCCAAGATTATCTAACATTTTCTAAATAGCTAAGAATTACACAGTCAAATTATTCTCGAACGTTGGAGCGGAAAATTCTGCGGGTAATCTAATCTCTTCAAGACCCCAATTTCCCGAGTTATTGCAAAGCGCAGACTCGGATTGTTGTGAATCTATCTCGACTTCGAATTGGGTGAAGATATTATTGATCTTGGTCAGCTGCTTTTTCAGCGGATACTTTTCTTCGACGAATCTGTGATACCTTTTGGGTTCGTACGTGTCGGAAAGAATTTGCTCGCAGAATTCTTCAGAGATGTTAAATAAAAACTCTGACGGAAATATCTCCTCTGCACCTGGAAAATTGTGGATGACCGGCTTAAGCCCACAGGCCATTGCTTCCAAAAGACCCATACCCTGACTTTCAATGATACTGGTCGAAACGATGTAATCTTTGTCCTCAAGCCAGGAACGGACATCTTCCTGCCAGCCATCGAAGAACACCACATCGCGAAGGTCAAGAGCATCAACCATATAATTTAAGTATTGCTCAAGAGCTCTGTTCTGAGATATACCCCCGAAGAACAGACGATACTCAGCATCAATATAATGCAGCTTTTGCATACATTGCAAAACGAGAGCTGGGTTCTTTACCGTTCTCAGATTGGACAAAAAAGCAATATTCTTACCACGCCGGCGCTCGGTAAAAGTAAATTTTTCAAGGTCTACTCCGCTGGGGATTGTGACTACCGATGTTTGACTTTCCAGGTTCGGTACCGTGTGGATAAGAGCATCTTTGACAAAGCTGTTACCAACAGTAACAAGGATGTCGATATTGGCCCAATTCACCTGCTCGGGCCATTGCCCATAGGCTTCATAGCGGTGCAGTCTGATAATGTTTTTGCAGACTTTCGGCTGCTTCGAGCCTATTACTGCAAGATTTGTGCACCACTCAAACCACGAAATATCACTCCATTTCATTAATTCGTATAGTTCTTCTTCTGTTTGCTCTTCAAAAACATGTACTTGAAAACGCTGATTTGCAAATTTGATGATTTCGTTAAGAAATCCCATACCATCACCACCACAGAAGAAAGCTATCTTAGGTCTTTTACTGCGAATCACTTCAATCATCGGCCTGAGAATCTCCTGGTTGGGCAAGCTTTGCAGTGAGCGTAGTAATATTTCAATAGCGTTGGCCTTATTATTCTGCTCTAAGAATATGTTGGCGGTTCTGTTTAGTACGTCCACATTCAATATGCCCATCTGCTCCATATTATCGAAAAGCTGCATAGCTTCGTTTGCTTTGCCGACAGCAAGATATGCTTCTATCAGGTTCCACACTATTTCAGCGGAGTCTTCTTGGTGGCTGCGAGCTTTGACGAAATGCTCGATGGCTTCATCCGAACGGCCAAGGCAATACAGAATTGCTCCCGTATCATTCAGTACTTGTGCGTTGCCGCCAGTCGTGCGAAGATGTTCCTGCATACAAGCTAAAGCTTCCTGATATTTACCGGCTTCAGCTAATTCCAAACCTCTCTCGTAATGATAATGATTAAGATTCCCACCAGCCGTGCCAGAGCCATGTCTCGGCAGGAACACACTATTTTGCCTTTGTTCACTTAGTGGATTTGAATTCGTCCCCATTATTGCCATCCGATTTACTCCTAAATATCGAGCATATATGTTTTCAAAAGTTACCTTTCAGTTTTTGACATTTGTCCTCAACAGCTATCAGATGAAATCCAGCAGCGACATAGACATAAGTTTTGCAGCCACTGCTAACGACATTTGATATAGAACCTCCCGGCGAGACAGGTCTATAGCTACTTGGGCGATGTCTGCTTCCTGCAGGCGGGTCGCTTCATCCTCGGTATTGTATTTTATGTCCTTTAGGCTATATTTGAGGTCGTCCAGAAAGCCGATTTTAGACCCAATAGAGACCTGGGCTTGAACCAGAACATTGTTTGTCTCTTCAAATAAGCTCGGTAAGTGGTTTAGCTGCTCTCGAACTTGAGCATCGGAAAGCCCTTTTTCATTTTCCAATACGTCCCGAATAATAATAAGTGTGTTGAATACATCATAAGTTCCGGGTATGCTTACCAAATCAACTCCGGTGCTGGCTATTGCCGTGGTGTCAACGTATAGGACTTCTCCGGTTCGCGAATCTGTTACAGCTAAATTCGTATCTGTGCCGTCGGTATTAAAAGTGCTCAGGCCGTCATCAATAGAGAGATTATAATTGCCTGCTGAGCCGGTTACTGTCAGCCATATCCCACCGTGAACACTTGATGTCCCCGTGCCGGCTTTGGAACCGGTATCACCAATAAAAACGGGGGCGCTGCGGTCGTTGGAGCGAAAGATATTATCGCCTATGTAGAAGGCCGATGATTCCATACCGGGTGCTACTTCTATGTCTCTATTCTCAAAACTACCCTGATAAGTTACTCTGGTGATTTTTCCATCGGTACGTTCTACAGTATATGGCGCAGAGCCCGTATTAGTCCCCCCAAAGAGGTATTGGTCCATATGTTTAGTGTTAGCCAATGAGACTGTTTGCTCTAATATATCGTTGATTCCTTCTGCTGTCCTTTTTCTTGCTGCTTCGTCGTAGATGCCACTGGTAATTTGAGTTATACGTATTTGGGTCTCAGTAAAATTTGATGTTATATTCTCGATAATGGTGGAGGAAAGCTCCAGGATGCTAATGACTTCCGAAAGGTTGTTTATATAATTTTCCAGGGACTTTACATTGGTATTGAGCCCTAAAACGCGATAGCCGGCAGCAGGGTCATCAGAGATTCGATTTATCCGTGAGCCTGTAGATACTTGTTCCTGTAGCTTAGCCATTGCATCGGTATGAAGGTGCAACGCAAAGCTGACATTATTATAAATATTGTTCAGTGCTCCGCTCATTTTACGTATCTCATATCCTGCTTTCGCTTCACAACATGCGCTTCACGCTTCTCATATTATTTCCATAAGAGATAACAACAATGATTGAACTGTGCTTAGATATTTGCTCATTCCCTTGAACATCTGCTCGAAGACTAACATCTGGGCGGCTTCATCGTTGATGTTGACGCCGCTTATCTCACTTTGTTGATTGCCCAGGTTTTGGACCATAGATTCGATATTGTCTTTGCGTGCCTGTCTAACAAAAAGCTGTTGACCAATGTCCGTGACCATCTGGCGATAAAACTCTCCGGGTGTCATAGAGTTCAGGCTGGTTACGGTCTGGTCCCTCAAGCCTGCCATCCGCAAAGCGTTGGCGTTGTCGGTCATATCCGCACCCAGGGCTGATGCCACCCGGCCCGGTGTAGCAGCTATATCTGAGCAAACTGCTATATTCAAAGCGCTGCTGCCGGAAAAAAAGGTATTGATTCCAACCGCTGCTAACACCCCCGAAGTGTCAGTGTCCGCAAAAACATCAATGCTAAAAGAATCTCCGCCAACCAGATCACCTATACTAAGAGATATCTTGATTCCTGTGTCTCCAACATCGATCTTGTCACCCACCGCATAGCCGGAACCGATATTGATGGTATCAATCGTGTTTGAGGCGCCGTCAGTTACTGTAAGTGTGAGAGCATCAACTCCAACGTTACCAGTACCGGAAACAGTGAATGTGAAAGTGTCGTTTGAACTTCCTGTATAAATGCCTGATACACTTACAGTTGGATCCGAGGAACCATTGAAATTAATGTCGAGGGCTTCGGGCTCAGGAAGAACGGCGGGCAGAAAATCAAATTTATAGTTTGTGTCAGCCTGGATGTGAAGCTTGGAAGAAATCACCGAAGCACTAAGACCGGTGATAGCTGAGATACTGGTGGCTATGTCGGATAATGAATCGGCGGATTTGTCAACAGGTATTTCAGTACGGGTTATCGCTCCGGTGCTCGTATTTGTAACTCTTATTTGTATTTTGCCGTCAGTTACGTCTGAACCAAAATCGGCCAAATTTTCGCTCGAAACCCACCAGCCGGTCAGTCCCGTAAATGACCCGGTTGAGCCGACTCCCTGGACATGATATTGATTTATCTGCTGTATCATTGCTGTTGCCAGATCGTCCAGGTCATCGCGAATATCAGAGACCAGTTTGTTTCTTAACGATAATAATCCGCCTAATTGTCCGCCTTGCACGTTTATGTTAAAATTGTTCACGCCCACAATGGAAATACCCAGTTTGCCATCTTCTTTCAAACCTGTCTCCAGGTCCATAGCGGAGGCACCTATCGCCACAGGAGTCCCAGCTACATAGACATCGACCACACCATACTCTCGCGTCTGGGTCTCTATACTGACTAATGAGGACAGCTCTTTTATGCACTGGTCCCTTAGGTCTCGTAAATTATTGTCTTTGCCGCCGCTTATTTCATGCTTTTCTATGCTATCGTTCAGTTCGGCTATTCTGTTTGTCAGGATATTGACCTGTTCGATAGTGTTCTTAGCTTCTAATTCAATTTGGTTTTTCAATTCTGCCAGAAATTCTCCTAATGTTCTGAATTGACCGGCCATAGTCTTAGCAGCGGTTACAATCTGGTTTTGCCAGATGACTTCTGTCGGATGAGCGGAGAGGTCCTGCAACGCGTTGAAAAAATTGTCTATAGCTCCGCTCAAACCGCTCCCCTCCAAAAATTCTCCAAATGTGTTTTCGACCGTCTGCAGCGTGGCAAATTCCTGCGAGACCTGTCCTAATAACGATTCTTGACGGAGAATCTCCTGCTCCAGAAGACCATCAATTAATCTGGTAACACCGACAACATCGACGCCTCCTCCCAAAAGAAGCGCACCAACTTGCGACGAATAAGCGGGACGCAGTTCTATTCTCTGGCGGTGGTAGCCTTCGGTAGCCGCGTTGGCAACATTATTGCCGATTATATCAAAGGCCCTCTGGGCTGCTTCAAGGCCGCTAATTCCTATCGAGAAACTATCCATTTCTTAACTCTATTCTTAACTCTATTTATCCCGCACCAATTGAACCTAATTCCAGGCTCAATCGTTCCCGAAGGCCAATTAGCCCCAGGACACTTTCAATTGGTGCTGGACTCAAAACTGAATGTTTACAAAAGCCATATCAGTTTGCCGTTTGGTTGCACCATTGGAGTTATAGTAAACCGCCCCTGTCTTGCCGAGGTCGAAGATACTCTTCAAAAGCAGGTTGTTGAATCTGGCGCATTCAGATAAAAGCAAAGCCGTGCTTAAATATTCTTGCTTAAGTTCTTTAATCAATGACATTAACTTCGCTTTCCTCTTTGTTACCTGAGATTTTTTCCCTTTTGGCAGACTTGCTTCCAGCGCCGACAAAGTCATTTGCTTTGTATTACACCCGAGAGCATTCGCCAATTCTTTTCGTATCGTTTGACGTTTTGATTCGTGGCTTCTGTAGCTGTCCGACTCGGTCTTGATGATCTCAAGCAGTTTGCCCAAAGCGGCATCGTCGCGCTTGATAACCAGACTGCGAAGTCTATTCAATTGTGACAAACTCTCTTGTATATGTTGGCTGTCTTTATCAAGACAAGACAGCAGCTCATCAACTTTAGCTTCTATTTCACTTGCCGTCGATTTCATAAATGCCCATCCACGACTTGGCTGAGCTCACCGAAGTCTGATTTTTGTGCTGCGTTTGCATGCTCAGCGTTGGTCAGAGATTGATATATGTCCTTCCACAGTCCAAGCCCTCCGTTGTTTGCAATATCGCGGGCAAGGTATAGCCAGAATATTCCTTGAATCTGC
The DNA here is from genome assembly GCA_048635425.1 of Candidatus Aegiribacteria sp. Taxonomy (GTDB): domain Bacteria; phylum Planctomycetota; class Phycisphaerae; order Sedimentisphaerales; family Anaerobacaceae; genus NIOZ-UU13. Next base: position 11,583 of record JAIVYN010000006.1, on the reverse strand, counting down.
TTGGAAGTTCCGTCTTTTTCAGAGCCCCAGTCCACGATACTATTTTTCATTTCGTCCAGCAGTTTATTCAGTAGAACTGATTCAAAATCTTTTGCTGCTTGCTTCTTTTTCTCTTCCGAAATGCTGCTGAGCATCGATTTGTCGAGTTGCTCCAGCATGGCTGGCGGTGAGACTGGTTCAGTTAGTATCAATTTGACGCTGTCCATTAAATTGCTCCTACATTATCACCAGCTTGGCTTGAAGGGCGCCGGCCTTTTTCAAAGCGTTAAATATCGCTATCAGGTCTGTGGGCGTTGCCCCTATACCGTTAAGGCTTTTGGCTAACTCTGAGACGGTAACCGACCGGGACATAGGAATCAGATGCCCCTCCTTCTCTTCGACTCCTATCAACGTGTCTTGAACAACTTTTGTGTCCCCGGCATCGGAGAAAGGCGCGGTTGGCTGTGAAACAATTGGCATTTCCTTGATTTTTATAACAAGGCTGCCCTGTGAAATCGCCACCGCTGATATGCCGACGTTTTCACCGACCACGATAGTGCCCGTGCGCTCGTTGATAACCACCACCGCGGGAACATCAACCTTCACTTCGTGCTTTGTAATATCGACGATAAAGCCGGCTATATCTTCCTGACTAATTTCGCTTGGAACTTTAACTGTAACTGTACCGGCGTCAACTACTATTGCGCTATTTGTGTAATCCCGGTTAATGGCTTTGCTGATTTGCTCTGCGGTTGAAAAATCACTGTTTCTAAGATTAAGCGTGATGAGTCTATGGCCCCCAATGTATTCGACGAATGTAGCTATCTCTTCTTTTTCAACTACCGCGCCGTTGGGAATTCGCCCGACTGTTTGGTGGTTTTTTGTAATCGAAGCCTTATCACCTGCTGCTGTCCAGCCCCCGATTGAAACTCCTCCATCCGCTATGGCGTAAACCTGACCATCAAGACCTTTTAGTTGTGTCGGCAATAGCTTCCCGCCCTGAAGGCTTTTGGCATTTCCTATAGCAGAGACGTCAACATCGATTCGTGAGCCTTCCCGGGCAAAGGGGCCTAATTCCGCTGTAACCCAAACCACCGCAATATTGCCGCTGGTCAAATCGGTGGGAGTAAGAACTAATCCCGATTTCCTCAGCATGTTTGTAAGCATTTGTCGCGATAGCACACCGCTGTCGCCGTTTCCGGCCAGGCCAATGACTAAGCCAACGCCAGTCAGTGGATTGCTGCGAAGTCCTTGAATATCAACAATGTCCTTTATTCGCTCGCAATAACCAGCGTCCGGCATTAGTATGCAGAGTAAAAATGTGCAAGTCATAAATACCATTATGCTCTTTTTTACTCGTATGCTTTTTGTAGATTTCATAACTTATTACTCTCAAAAAATCTGTGCAAATGGCACTATCAGAATGGCCAAATAATGTCAAATATACTGCCCAGCCAGCCCGGCTTTGTGTAGGGTGCCGAAACCCCTGAATTTTTTGTAACAATACGAAAGTCTGCCACCTGTTCACTCTTGACCGTGTTATCAAATGCAATATCGCTTGGCCTGACTATACCGCTTACTTCGATGGTTTGTATATCACCTGCGATATTTCGGCTGCGGGTCCCCATAACCACAAGGTTGTGATTAGGCAGAATATCCATTACTACTACACTGACCTGGTCCTCAAACTTGCGTTCGTCTTTGTAATCAGCCTTGCTTTTCAGCTCATTTCCCGATGTAGCACTCATCGTGAAGCCGGGCATGCGGGGTAGAATATTATTATTCGGCGTTGTGATTCCCAGCTCCCCATTAAAGGCGTTTGAACGATTAGTGTCCTTCTTCAAATCCCTTTTTGCTTTGTTATCGACCTTGCTGTTTTCGCTGATCTTAATGGTTAGGATATCACCTATCTGGCGGGCCACATCGTCGGCGTATAAGTCCTTCATATTCTTGTCCCTCTTGGCCCAGATAGAACCTGCTTGCAGGCAGGTAGCCGGCAAGAGCAAAAGAACCATCAAGACAACCGTAGGGTGGGCTTTAGCCCACCGAGTCGTAGTTGGTGGGGCAAGCCCCACCCTACTTTTTCTGTTATTCATTTATTTCTCCTTCTAAAAAACAGGTACCACACTTCCGTCTTCGTTGACTCTGACTAAGATTATTCGTTGTGAGTCCACGTTTCGAATTTTTATATACTCACCGGCCCGCCCATCTTGCATAGCTTTTCCAAAAGCCGTAATCAGAAATCCAGGCCTGTCAATTCGAATAACAACCTTTTGATTTCGCTTAACAATGATTGGGGACTTGACAGGGCCCAGCATATTTGGACGAAGAACGGTCTTTGCCGGTATCTGACGTTTGGCAATGAGGCCGTAAGGAGGCTTCCAGTTATTAGAAGACTCCGGATAGTTTGATATCGTCTTTTCTATCTTGACATTCTCAGGACTGATAACCGCACCTGCGGGAATATCAACCTTTGCTACTGCTTGGGAGGCATTGTATTTCAACCCGAAAATTACCTCACGTACATCGTTTTTTTTGCCGCCCGAAAAAATGGTAATCTCAACCCTCGCCTGGTTTCTTGCTCTGCTTTGGACTAATCGAGGAGACAATCTTATATCTTTACTGCTACCTGTGATGATGAAATCTTTAGGCCTCCGTATTGGATTGAATCCACAAGCTGAAACCACGGGAGGATTCTTTTCCAGAAAGGAGCTTGCCAGCTTAACAAGTTCAATACTGCGGATGGTTTGCTCTTGCTGTTTTATCGTTATTTTTTCTGCACCGGTGAATGTTACTTTCGATGCAGGGATGCCGTTGCAGGCCAATCTGCTTAAAACCATTGCCCTGTCGATAACAATCTTCTGCCCCGGCACTGAAATCCGCCCTAATGCGATTTTGCTCGCCTTGGATACAAGAGATTCTTTGCCTCGAATTATGCCGACCTGACCCAGGCTTAAGCTGCTTTCTTTGACTGTAATTTCTCTCGGGAGGTAAACCTGGAGAGCAGAATCATTCTTGGTGTTGTCGGCTTTGCTGTTCACCGATGCCTGGCAGAAAATCGCATAAGTCATAAATATACAGCTTACAAGTATTCTTATGCTCTTATGCCCTCGTGTTTTTGTGCTCTTTTGTTTACTCATAATCCTCTTTCACTTAGAACCTTGCTATTTGATTTGCCTGCCTTAGCATTTCGTCTCCCGCTCTGATTGCACGGGAGTTCGTCTCGTATGCTCGCTGGGCCGTGATAAGGTTGACAAGTTCGGTTATCATCTGGACATTCGATTTTTCCAAAAATCCCGACTGGATAGCACCGAAACCACTCTCTCCTGCTGTGCCGGTCGTAGCCGTGCCGCTTGCTAAAGTCTCTGCAAACAGGTTACCGCCTTCACTGGAAAGACCCGAGGGATTCGGAAAACGTGCTAACTGAATCGTACCTACAACTGATTGTGTCCCCGCAGCATCGGTAATATTAACGCCTCCATCCTTGCCGATATTAACAGAAGTGGCGTCTATTGGAACGGTGATAGCCGGCTCTATCTTGTATCCGGTGACGGTAACTAATTCACCGTTGGCATTTAGTTGCAGCGAGCCGTCGCGCGTGTATCTTATATCACCGTTTGGCATACTTACCTGAAGGAAGCCTTCGCCTGAAATGGCCATATCGAGAGGTTTGCCGGTATTCTCAAGCTCACCGATGCTAAAAACTCTTACGGTAGCTGCAGTTTGCACGCCGCTTCCTATTTCCAGGCCGGTGGGCGTATTTGTGCCGGAAACCACTTCTGTGCCGGGCTCTTGTAGAGTTATGTAAAGCAAATCCTGAAAAGCAACCTGGCTCCGCTTGAAACCCGTGGTGTTGATGTTGGCAAGATTATTAGCAATCGTGTCCACCATTAACTGCTGGGCCGCCATACCCGTCGCTGAAGTGGAAAATGCTCTTAACATAATTTTGTTCTCCTTATCTTGACAGTTCAATTTTGCATAACACTTTAACAGTTTGTCCCGCACCTGTTGAGCCTGGGTTCATGTCTAATAGATGCCGGACGTGCTTAGGCCATAATTGCACTTATAATAGTGTTGGCCACTTCCATACTGGCTGTAAAAAACTTCATATTTGCTTCATAGAGCCGGGACACCATTATCATGTCCACTAATTCATCTATGATCTTTACGTTGGAGGCCTCTTGATAGCCCTGCTTTACGACTATATTTTCGGCTGCGACCGGTTGTATATTCTCATCAGGCATCCAGTAACAGTTCTCTCCGTATGGCACAACTTTGTCTTCGTTGTCTCCGAAATCAACCAATCTGAATTTCCCGATGGCTATACCGCCGGCACTGATGCTTCCATCACTTGAGACACTCACTTGCTCGATTCCCACATCGCTCGGTATCGTGATTGGCCCTGCCTCTCCCGCTATAATTCGTCCCTGAGTATCCATTATTTGACCATTTTGGTTTGTGCAGAACATACCGTTGCGCCTGTAAAGCGGCCCATTAGGTGTCTCTATCACAAAAAATCCCTTACCGTACAGAGCAAGATCCAAAGACCGGCCTGTCTCGACCATATTGCCCTGGGAAAAATCAAATACCGAGTTCAGTTCAATGCTTCCGGGCGAATATGTCTCTGTCCCCGCCTCTGGCGTCTCAATATATTGTGAGAATGCGTTGCATCTACGCTTGAATCCGGACGTGCTTACATTGGCCAGATTGTGCGCTATTATTTCAAATTCCTTTGTTAACGCATCGATGCTGGAACTAACTTGGTCTGTAAGCTCTGACATTTCAGGTTCCTTGAACAGCCGCCGGCTCCGAAACGTTTTCTTCTGTGTTTATGGAGCTCGGACTATCTTGACGGTTGCTATTGGTTTTTATTGAAGCTGCGTTGGCAGCGCGAATTAGCTCACTGACGTCTGAGTCGCTTAAGCCCATCAATTCCACTGCTATTGAAAAACCATCTTCTATAGCTCTGGTATGCCTGACCTCGCCAATATCTTCTACTATTCTCGATTCTTGACGAGTATCCGGTATCGACCCGCCAACGGCGGGTTTTAATCGGAACCCAGCGTTGCTGGGTCGAGCATCGATTGTTTCGCTCAGATTAACTATTACCAATACTCTTTCGCCTGCTTTTACTTCCAGGGGGGCCTCTATACGCAGACCGGGACCACCCAGCTCAGTAACAGTCGCAGGTATAAATTCCGGTGGTCCCCAGGTGCTGCCGGAGGCATTTGCCGAACCTTGCTTCGACCCGGAAACCTTTTTGCTGCTGTTGATGTTTGGCGGCAGCGTTCTTGAGAATGGAAAGCGTGCAATGAAGGCCGGCTTGTTTACTCGAATACGCAAAAAACGCCGGCGACTAATGAAACGCATATCATCGCTATGATTAAAAACCAGAATGTCGCCATAACAACGAACTACAGAAGTTTCAAACTCCCAGACCGAGGTGCCAAAATAATATTGCGCACGCCAGAGCTCGCCCAGCTTACTGTCCACCGATGTTGTCAATCTGACAGTAAGTTCCATATTGTCATTTTTTATAACGGTGGACTCAATATCGCCTAAGTCAGGAGTTTTACGACGGTTTATATAAAGTTGTTTACCTTCGGGAATTTGTCTGCTGCTCGGTTTCTTCAATTTAGTTGACGAGCCTATTGAGACTGAGGTTTGTTTCTGGAAGCCAAGCTTTTCTCGCAGGAAGGATAGTTCGGTTCTTAACCGTTGGCTTTCTCCTGCTCTCTGCTGGGCAAGGCTTTCTTCTATCATTTTACCTGCTCCGTGATCAAAGGCACCGGCCATGCTAAAAATGGAATGGGTTCTCTTAAGTTCTGCCTTATATGCTATCTCAAGCAAAATTTGTTGCTCCCGTCCACTGAGACCCCGTTGTTCGGCATAATCAACAAATAGCTGCTCACTAACCTTTCGTTCCCGTGCTATTCGACGTAAACTAATCATCAACAGCAGCCCAGCTAATACGATTATGACAGCCACCCCTGTTAGAATAAACCATGGTTCAGTCATGCTGCTGCCAAACCGCCCCGCGGCCTTCCACCGCTCCACCGGTGTAAGTGCCGGAACAATGATATTAAATCCTGTTGTCATAACATGTGCTATGGGCATCTTAAACTTCCTCGTGCTTCGTAGCGTAGCTACTTCGCAGAGTAGTACATACTTACTATCTGATAAGGTTGCTCAGCTCTCGCAGTATGTCGTTGGCGACTCTGATGGTCCTTGCATTGGCCTGGAAGCCGTTTTGTGCTTGAATCATAGAAACAAACTGGGTCGCTACATCTGCGTTGGATTTTTCCAATGCCCCACCATGAATGGAGCCGGCACCGCCGGTCATCGCCTGGGTAGCTAACGGCGCTCCTGAGTTGGCCGAAGTAGTAAAGTACCCGCCACCGATACTTTCCAGGCCCGTTGTATTCTGGAACAATGCTATCTGTACTGCTGCAATGTCCTTCTTGATGCCATTAGAGAAAGCACCTATAACTATGCCTTCCTTATTGACCGATACCGTGGACAGATTACCTGCTTCGTAGCCATCCTGTTCTTTTGCTACTGCTGTAGAGTTTCCAGCGAATTGTGTCAAGCCGTTTAGTGTGCCTATGGCGCCAAAGTCTAAGTTGATGGTTTGTGGATTCGAGGGGTCATGTGCAAAGCTTATTACAAACTCGGCTGGGTCGCTGCCGCCCAAACCGGTGTAATAGCCGTTCGTAGCATTAAAGGTTATATCTTCGATACGCCGATTTGCTATAGATATCTCATTGATATTGCCGGTGATTGAGGTCAGCACCATATCCCAGGTATTGGGGGTGTCTGTCCGGACAAATGCGCCCGAGAAAACGTGCTTGCCCCCCTGAGAGTCGTAGGTCTTAATATTAACACTTCTGACCTCGTTGCCGCCAACGGTCAACATCTCGAAATACGCCGGCATTGTAAGCGTGCCGTCGCCGCTCCATGCCATAGTCAAATCCGATTTGCTGTAGCCGCTGGTTGCATCGGTTATACGCATTTGGCCGTTGTCCAGAGACGCCGTCGCATCGTCAAGAACACCGTGAGGACCATGGCCTTTTACGGTTTCTGCACACACTCCAGTTACATCTACACCACCATCTTTTAAACCAACACTGGTAATTGTAATCAGGGGAACCTCACCATCTGAATCACCCATTGAACTATCAAAAGTAAAAGTTGTACCAGTCGCCAAAATTCCTAATGGTGTTATGCCACCGGTAGCAGGAGTGGTTGACAAGGCATCAAGGGCAGCCGTAATCGTTGCGACATTTGCATTATAGTCGAGCTCTGTGGTTGTTGCGCCATCGTATGTTAAGGTGTACTTACCTTCATCTGGTACCCCACCACCGCCCGTCAGTGTTACTGTCTGAACCTCCGCAGTCCTCGCACCACCATCGTCAGTGTTTAAGTAGTCTAGTACATCCTGTATTGTGGTGGTCGCAGTAACATCCATCGTCAGATCGGTGGTTGGAGTGCCGCCTAAGGCAGTACCATCCGGTTTGTAACCGGAGAAGGTAATCACTCCCGAGCTCAGCGTTCCAGTATATTGGTCGAGGTCTTTGATTAATGTGGTTCCCACAGCCGCAGCGCTGTTTTGGGTGTAAGTGATATTTGAGGCCAGCAGTTGTGTTTGTGGTGTCTCAAACGTCGAATCGGTGCTTAGATTACCGGATACTGCTATTTGTGAGGTAAGCCTTGCCGGCATCGGGACATCGTAAGGTACATGCAGGTCACTATCACCGGCAATCTGGAAGCCGTCATTTTCACCCAATGAGCCGATACGCTGGACCCGATAGCCGGTGGAGGGGTCAACCATAATTGAGTCCGCATCAACGGCAAAGGCACCTGCACGAGTGAAGATGTTCTGTTGACCGTCACTGACTACAAAATAGCCTTCCCCTTCTAACGCCAGGTCCAGTGGATTACCTGTATTTACAATACTGCCCTGTGTTGTGTTTGGGGTTATACCGGCTACTCCGACACCGCTGCCCATCTGTTGGGGGTTAGTGCCGCCGACGGTGCTTGTGGGCTGTGAGGCCTTTTTTATGGTCTCACTCAGTAGTTCTGAGAAGGTTATTCTGCTGGCCTTAAAGGCGGTAGTATTGACATTGGCCAGGTTATTGCCGGCTACATCAATCATTTTCTGGTGGGCCTGCAGCCCCGTAACTCCGGCTGATAATGCAAAACTCATTTTTATATCTCCTTAAATCTTCTAAATCGAAACCTTAAATCTTCTATATCGATACCTTAAATCTGAATTTAGATTTTGACAGATATTACATTTTCCAATCCAAACATATACTCTCCTACTCCCAAGAATATTTCACCATCAACGTTATTATAAACTTGCTCGACTATGCCGCTTGTGATATCTGTTGCACCTGTCTCGGTTTCCAGCATGAATGAAACTTCTTTGCCTATCAACGAATTGGCATAGGTAAGCTCAGTAGTGGCAAGCACCTTTGCAAAGCTTTCGTTCATTGATTCGAGCTGCTGTAGTTGTGAGAACTGGGCCAGCTGGGAAGCCATCTCATTGTTGTCTAACGGTTCCAGCGGGTTCTGGTTTTGTAGTTGCGTTATCAGAAGATTCATATAATCCATTTGGATGTTACTTGCTGTGTTTGTTGCTGATATTGGGTCCATAACTTTTCAACCTTTTTCAAAAGACAAAAAACTACATTTCTTTTCAAATCCCGAGGTTGTCGGTCACAGCTCGACACCTTACTGGTACGAGCGACAGGCAAAAGGAAGCAATTGTTGTGCCACATTACAATCGCCGCCGCTTTTGTGATACACAACTTCCTGTCACAACAGACATTATGGAAACTAAAAAGTTGAATAAAGGTAGAAATCACCTTTGTTAAAAGATTCTCTTAGGGGATAAATCTTCCTGTGTCCCAGAAAATTTTTCCGGTTTGGACTTGATGGTCGTGCTGAAAATTTTTGTTGGTCCGTTTTAGTTTACTCGGTGACACTAATACGTCCCATAAAAAGCAATGTCTTCTCGCTGTTGGCATTGCTTTCTTAATCCGCACTTATTGGTAACGGCCTCACACCGAATAGATGTGGGATGTCCTATAATAATATCATATAAACCGATGTGTTTTTGAGGCTGACAGAATCAGTGACATTATTGGCCGGTCCCATAAAAACATTAAAGTTGTTTTTGGATGTATGTCGATTTATGGCTTTGTATCATCCACATATCTATGAAGTGTGAATACCTACATAACCTGAAAACAACTTACTTAGCGACGAACAACGCTTATAGTTTTGGGCAAGGATGAGTTTAAGAAGAATTGTTGTAGTAAGCAAGGACCCCGAAATTCAGCAGCTGGCTCAGGAGTATGGCCGGGAAGTATTTGGGGCCGATAACCTGGACGATGCTCTGGATATCGTTCAAACGGTCAATCCGGATTTAATGCTTTTTGACCATCGGTTTGGCCCGCGTCATATCCATGAATTCCGTGATAAGGCCGATAATAATTCAATCGATGTCCCCATCGTGGTGGTTGGTGGCGATGATAACAACATTGACTTGTCCACAGAATTTATTCAGACCGGGGCCTATGACTATCTGAAGTCAAGGCAGGATTATGCTCAGTTGGAGCAAATTATAAACAGGATAAAAATTAAATCCGAAACTTCTCACTCTGAACAAAGAACAAGCCATTCCTTCGACTATGCTCAGGATGGTGAGCCTGTCGAACCATTTTTTGCTGAAGACTTAGCTGGCTCTGTCTCTATGGTCGGCTGCAGTAAAGCCATTCTCAATACTCTCAAAATGATTAAACTTGTGGCTGCCAGCAGATGCAATCCGATTTTGATAGTTGGTGAAACAGGCACAGGTAAAGAGCTGGCCGCTAAGGCGATACATATTCTAAGGCATCCGAACGAGCGATTTGTAGCCGTAAATTGTGCAGCTCTCACAGCAAATCTGCTGGAAAGCGAGCTTTTTGGTCATGTGAAAGGCTCTTTTACAGGTGCTGACCGTGAGAAAACAGGACTTATGGAATTGGCCCAGTCCGGCACCCTCTTGCTTGATGAAATAAGTGAGATGCCTATAGACCTGCAGGCTAAATTGCTCCGTGTCTTACAGGAAAAAACCTTCCGAAAGGTCGGGGGTATAAAAGATATCCCCTGCAGAGCTACGATAATAGCCTCGAGCAATCGCAATCTCAAAAATGAAGTTCAGGCTAATCGCTTCCGACGCGACCTTTATTATCGCCTGAATATTAGTCCTATTACTCTTGCTCCTCTTAGGTCACAGGAGCGAAGACAGGATATTCGGCTCCTCGCTAAGTACTTTCTCAAGACCTCGACCATCTGTCCGGAAAAGTGCGGTAAGATTACATCCCTGACTGAATTAGCTATTGAGGCCCTGGAGAGGCACGATTGGCCGGGAAACGTCCGTGAGTTGTCTAACGTCATCGAAAGGGCGATTCTGCTGGAGACAACAGACAAGATTGGACTAAACGCCATCTATATTGACCCGACAGAATGGAGTGAGGTATCGGAGGGCCTGACACCCGGCCTCATCAAAGATTTCTCGTTGGCAAAGGCCGAACGCGAGCTGATTGCGAGGGCTTTGCAGAAAACTGGCTGGCAAAAGACCAGAGCCGCTGCTCTTCTTGGCATAACCAGAGCAACTCTATATGCAAAGGTCAAGCAGTACAATATCGAAAAGGATTCGTATATCGTAAATCCGCCGCGGCGGACTAAACAAGAGCAAAATGAAGTTCCAGCATCATCCTTATCTCAGCCGGTAGCGACTCCCTGATGAGGACTGTTAGAAAATCTATCAATTCGTCTAAAATCCTGACATCTCGAAGTGCCTAAAGTTTGAAGTGCCTAAAGTGCATAAAGTTTGAAACTCACTTTAGTTCACTTTAGCTCACTTTAGTTCACTTTAGCTCACTTTAGCTCACTTTAGGCACTTTTAATTATTTCTGTAGCCGTTTCTGGCACAGTGATTGCTACTTTATAAAAAAAATGAGGTTGTGATATGCGCCTCTACCGTCTTGACCCCGCTGGTTCGTTTTGTCTGCACCTGCGGTTGCCCAGGCACAGGTGCGAAGCAAACAATCGGGGCAGTGGAAGCTAACTTGGAAGCTATGGCAGCAGAAGAACAAAATAATGTTCTCCAACAAAATACTTCCGAGGTGCCATCGGACAGCGAATTATTTACAGGTGAAGTTCGCAGGGAGCTCTCGGAGCGGGATGTATTCGTTGGAGACGAAGATTTTTACAAACTCTTGGAGGATTTCTCTCAGGCTGCTGAGGTTCAACAACCTGCCGGCGCAAGCCAAACCCCGCTGAGGCCGATTCAACATAAACGTTTTTCGAGCCTTCAAAAAGTCCTCATTGCTGCCATTATTGTAATTGGTGCAATATTGCTGTACGCGCTGTTGGAACCTTTACTACGGCCCCTTAACAAAATTCCAACACCCACCGCTCAACAAGCACGTCCTTCTGAATCGCCGGCTGAAGATTCCGCACAGGTAGTACAGGAGCAAATCCAAAAACCGGAGCCTTTGTTCACACCAACACAACCTCTGTCTTTGGAAGTTGCTCGCAAGTTCTATCTGC
>JAIVYN010000005.1:0-35195 GCA_048635425.1 Candidatus Aegiribacteria sp. | reverse complement strand
CTCTATGATGCCCTTGCCGAGAAACGTATCGCCGGTGCTGCTCTTGATGTTTATCCCAAGGAGCCGCCGGAGAATACCCGGTTTTCCGAATTTGAGAATTGCATTGTTACGCCGCATTTAGGCGCGAGCACAGAAGAGGCCCAAATTGAGGTTGCGGTCGAGGCAGCTCAAATCCTTGTTGATGCTATAAAAGGCGGGCCGGTCAAGAATGCCCTTAATGCTCCGTCGACGACTGGTGCTGTCTCTCCAATTGTGAGCCAGTATGCAGAACTTGCCCGGCGAATCGGAACTCTTGTCAGCACGATTGGGCCGGGCCAAATCAAGGGCGTTGAGGTGCAGTATCGCGGCTTGATTGCCGAAATGGCCATCGAGCAGGTTAGTCTTAATTTTGCGATTGGATTGTTGCAAAAACACTTTGATATGCCGTTGAATATGGTCAACACTCCGGTTTTATCTAAAGAGCGAGGTATAAGCATAGACGAGACCAAAAATACCGAGTCAAAAGACGTGTCTGCAAGTTTCAGCGCCAAGGTTGTTACGGATAAGGTTACACGCACGGTGACCGGCTCAGTTTTTGGTGGGACGCTGCTGCGAATTATTGAAATCGATGGGTTCAATATTGAAATGACGCCGCAGGGGGCGGTTTTGGTTATCTTTAACGACGACAAGCCCGGCGTCATCGGTTCGGTCGGAACACTCTGCGGCAGGCATAATATCAATATCTGCACTATGGGCGTCGGGCAAAAGCCGGCAGAGGGAAAGGCTATTCTTGCCGTCAGTCTCGACAAGGAACCCGATGTAAAAGCGCTTGAAGAGCTCGGCAAACTTGAGTTCGTGAACGAGATTTATGTCTGCAAACTGGACTAATTCTCGATGCTCGATACTCGATGCTTTTAACTTGTTGGAGGAACCTGCGGTGAAACCGCAAGTTCCTCCTAAATATAAAAGGGATTGCTTCGCTTCGCTCTCAATGACGGTGAGAAAACGCTCGCAATGACATAATCATTGCGTTATTGCGATGGGCACATGGAGTTTTTGATGTGGCTGAACAGTTAATAATAAGTGTCAGTGGAATGAGAGGCATCGTGGGTGAGAATCTTAGTGCTTCTGTCGCCACTGATTACGGCTGTGCGTTCGGGACGTTTTTAGAAGAGAGCTACGCGGGAAAAAAGGAGAGATTGTCGGTTTGTGTCGGGAGGGATTCGCGGCCCAGCGGCCAGAAGCTTGGGTCTGCTGTTGCAGAAGGATTGTGTAGGGTAGGGGTTGACGTGATTGATTTGGGGGTTGTAACGACGCCCGGCGTAGGCATTATGTTGAGGGAGCTGGGCTGTGCAGGTGGGGTGGTAGTAACGGCTTCGCATAACCCGAGCCAATACAATGGCATAAAACTATTGCTTGGTAACGGTGTTGCTCCACCGGGCGATTCAGCAGAACAAGTAAAGAAATATTTTTTCGATAAACATTTTGGTCTCGTAGATTCGTCTGATTGTGGTAATGTAACTGCCAACGAGCAGACCGATACCACTCACATCGCTAAGGTTTTGGCGATTGTTGACAGAGGGGCAATCGCTGCGAAAAAATTCAAGGTTGTTCTGGACAGCGTCAATGGGGCAGGGGGGCGGGTTACTAAAAAGATGTTAGCTGAACTTGGTTGTGAAGTTTCTGCAATAAACGATGAGCCGAGCGGCTTGTTTGCCCATGAACCTGAACCGACTGCCGAGAACTTAAGGGGCCTTTGTGAAATAGTAAAAACCAAAGGAGCCGAGGTCGGTTTTGCTCAGGACCCGGACGCTGACAGATTGGCAGTTGTTGACGAGAATGGGAACTACATCGGCGAGGAGTATTCTCTTGCTCTGGCGGCACAATATATTTTCGGCAAAAGAACGGGTAGGGCGGCCACGAATCTTTCGACTTCAAGAATGATTGATGATATTGCCGAGAGGGCCGGCGGTCAGGTTATTCGTACTGCTGTGGGCGAGGCCAATGTTGCCGCAGCGATGTTAGAACACGATTGTATCATCGGCGGAGAAGGTAACGGGGGTGTGATTGATTTGCGAGTGGGTCCGGTCCGCGACAGTCTTGTTGGTATTGCTCTTGTTCTGCAGTTGATGGCTGAGATGGGAAAAACAGTAAGCCAATTAGTCGGTGAGATAGGCGGCTATTATATGAGCAAAGATAAATTCGCCGCGGATAAATCGCACGCAAAACAAATCTTGAATTCGGCAAAGAGGACTTTCGCTGATGCAAAGCTTGATACAACCGACGGCTGTAGATTCGATTTTGACGACGGCTGGCTGCACTTGAGAGTCAGTAATACCGAACCTGTAATGAGAGTTATCGTTGAGGCAAAGGACAGGCGTACTGCTGAAAAATACATGGATGCGGTTTTGAAAGTACGCAAAGAAGTATTGGGTTGATAGGCTGATGGGCAACGACAAACGAACAATTGCCGGCAGGCAAATAAAATCTATCACATATATTAGCATCGCAGTAAATATTGCTCTGGCAGTCATCAAGGTCGTCATTGGTTCGTTCGCAGGTTCGCTGGCACTGGTAGCCGACGGGATCCATTCACTTTCTGATGTAGCCACTGATGCAGCTGTGCTATTGGGCCTGCGTCTGGGTTCGAAAGGACCTGACCAGAGCCACCCCTACGGGCACGGGCGGGCGGAAACTTTCTCAGCCGGGTTAATTGCATTAGTCTTAATTCTTGTAGGGGGGGTAATGATTTACTACGCCACTATGACCATAGCCAGAGACGAAGTAACCACCCCTCGGCTCGCAGTTCTCATAGCTGCGATAGTTTCAATTGCCGCTAAAGAGTGGCTCTATAGAGCCACACAAAAAATCGCGATTCAATCTTATAGCCCCGCACTTTATGCCAATGCCTGGCATCACCGCAGCGATGCTTTAAGTTCGGTAGCGGTTGTGATAGGATTTATATCGCTGGAATTTGGTTTTGGTCATGGCGACCAGGTCGCTGCTATTGCCGTTGGCCTGATGATTGTCTGGGTGGGAGTCAGAGTAGTTGGCGATTCGCTGCGTGAGCTGTCAGAAAGTGCCGTCGATTCAGACACGATCGAGCGTATAAGAGATGTGATTAACGCCGACTCTTCAATACGCCAGTGGCATAAGCTGCGGACCCGGACGGTCGGCAGAGAGGTTTTTCTGGACCTGCATATTCTTGTTGACCCGGATTTGAACATAGCCGCCGCTCATGAAATAGCTGAAAGTCTGGAAAACGCTCTGGATGAGCAGATTGCCCGTCCGGTGAACATTACGGTGCACATTGAGCCGGATATACCGGAGTTGAGAAAATAACCTTTGATTTCGAGCCGGATGCAATGCAACAAGGTGGTTATTGTTAAAAGGAGTTGATTTTGGACACCGAGGCAATTGTTCAGTGCGATACCCAAAATTGCAGTGAACACCAAGGTAAATTAGATGAAAACCAGAAAACTTAAAACAAGAATACTAATATCGTTCTTTAGCATTATCATGGTTTTTGCCATATCAGTGGCTGTATTTGGGTACTATGTCATTGAGAACGACATCATCAAAAGAGAACAGGATAAAGTGAAGAATGACCTGAACTCTGCGAGGGAGCTGTATCATAAAGAGAGCGAAAAACTCAAAGATGTAGTACGATTCACTGCTTTGAGGTTTTTTATAAAAGATGCCATTGTGAATAACGATAATGAAAAGCTCAAAAAGGAGCTGGAGGAGATAAGAAATGCGGAGTCCTTGGACATATTGACTCTTACCGACAAAAACGGGCAGGTTATAGTTAGGTCTCGAAATCTATCTGTTAGTGGTGACAATCAAGCACAGGATGAGCTTGTAAGCAAGGTTTTGTCGGATGAGAAAATAATTGCCGGCACAGTCATAGTGCCGAGGGAGGAACTCTTAAAGTGGGGAACGGACCTGGCTGAGCGGGCGCATATAAAATTTATCCCTACTGCAAAAGCAAAGCCAAGCCGGGAGACTGAGCAGACTTCAGGAATGATGATAAAGGCTGCTGCACCTGTTTCCGGATATGATGGCAGCTTCATTGGTGTGCTGTACGGCGGCAATTTACTTAATCGGAGTTACAATATCGTTGACAAGGTCAAAGAGACGGTATATCAAGGGGCCAAATATAAGGGAAAAGATATTGGCACTGTGACTATCTTTCAGGGTGACCTGCGCATCTCAACCAACGTCAAAGCAAAAGACGGAACACGCGCAGTTGGCACTCGAGTATCCGAAGAAGTAAACGAGCAAGTGCTGGCGAAAGGATTACCATGGATAGGCAGAGCCTTTGTGGTTACTGCTTGGTACAAAACTGCTTATGAACCCATCAGGAATATAGACGGAGAAATCATCGGAATACTCTACGTTGGCGTCCTTGAGCAGCCTTTTGTTGATATGGCGAGGAACACTTTCTTTATATTTCTGGCAATAACCTCTATTGCCACCTTGCTTGCGGGTGCACTGGCCTTAGTACTTGCAGGAGCTATATCTCGACCTCTTAAGCGGATGCTCACGGCCACAAATAGACTTTCCGAAGGAACTCTCGGATATAAGGTTGATGCGAAGACCGGGACGAGTGAGCTGAACGCACTTGCTGCCTCTTTCAATGAGATGTCTTCACGGCTTAGTGAAAGAGAGCACAGTCTAATAGTTTCGAAAGAGAGATTAGCGGCTTTGAACGAGACTTACCTCGACTTGGTGGGTTTTGTGTCACATGAGCTAAAGGGAATGCTGGCCACAATAACTATGAATGCTTTGTCTGTTCGCGACGGTCTTTTTGGGCCTGTAAATTCCAAGCAGAAGGAGGCCCTTGAGTCTGTTACAAGAATCCTGGGTTACCTTATGGAAACGGTAAAAAAATTCCTTAATCTAAGTAGGATAGAGAAAGGTGAGCTTAGGTTGAATAAAGCAGAATTGCTCCTGAGAGAAGATGTGTTCGATGGTTGTCTGGAGACTTTTGCTGGAGAGATGGCCGAAAAGCAGATGGAAGTCACCAACAATATTCTACCTGAGATAAGGATTAACGGTGATATTGATTTGTTGCTCATAGCAGCAAATAACCTTGTCGGCAACGCAGTCAAATATGGTTTTGAAAAAGGAAAGATAGTGCTGAGCTCTGAATATCTCGGAGATAACGTCCAGATTGAAATCTACAATGACTCCCGGCCTATTGGAGAAGAAGATAGGGACAGACTTTTCAAGAGATTCTCGAGACTCAGTCTCCCCCAGGGTAAAAAGGTCAAGGGCACCGGTCTGGGGCTGTTTATTACCAAAGAAATTATCGCAAAACATGGTGGGGATATATGGGTTGAGCCAAGAGAAAACGGGAATTCTTTTATCTTTCGGATACAAAAGGGATTCTGAAGATTTACGAAAGAAATAGCAGTATATTTATAGGAGAATATTATAGCTAAGAACAAGATCGTCTCGATAGAAGATGATGAGGAAGTTATATCAGCTTTTAAGCCAAATTTCGGAAATCAGGGATGGGAAGTACTTTCGGCTTCTTCCGCAGAGAGGAGTAAGGCGTTGGCCTAAAAAGCGAATCAGCACTGGCGAGCGTTCCCATAGTTATTTTTAGCGGAGTAACTCACAGATGGGGCGAGACGACGGCTTCTCGTCTGGATGGTTTACTTACTGAAGCTGACGAGTTTGTGGACAAGGCTGAAAAACCAGATGTTCTGCTTAGAACTATCAGCAAGTATCTCTCTACATAAGCTTTTTGATGAGTTAATGTTATAAGATACGGGACTATGTTAAGTGCTTGTGAATAATTTTTTCTAAATAACTTTACGGCAGTGTGGAGCCGCAATAGGTAATTTAGCGTCTGTATGCAATGTAAAACTCAATGGTTATTATCTTTCCAATTCCACCATTTTAATAACTGCCGGTTGTGTTTAGTGTTTGAGGCGTAGTACACCGCGCAGCGCAATACATAGAGCATGCACCTGTCAACCGGGCTTGCCTTAAAATCGCAGAGTTTTTGGTAAAGTTTATCGGGGTTCTGGCCCTTGAGCTGGCCGACAGAGTGGATGCCGATATTCGCCATTTCCTGAGCGATTCTTTTGCCCACGCCGGGAATTTGTTCCAAATCTGTTAAGGATGATTGTTTCATAGTCCTTAAGTCCTTTCATTCTATTATATAAATAAAAAGTTGTGCGTGCACCCAAAATAATATGACAAAACTTTTGTCGGTGCCTGCCGTCAGGCAGGTGAGGTCAGATTAGCTGGTTAATTTTGCCCGTTTTTAGAAAATAATGGTCAAAACCGCTTAAAAAACGGCTCAGAAGTGAAAGAAAATCCATTGTGATATGTCTGAGAATAGAAAAAAAATCAAATTTTTGCCTTGACAGAATTAGAACTATTATATACATTGTCTATAGACAAACTATAGAATGTGAGGTTTTAATGAAGCTAACGACAAAAAGTGAATATTCGATGCTGGCGCTTATCTACATTGCGCGTAATGAGAAGAAAGGTTTCATAAAAATAGAAGAGATTTGCTCGAAGTGCGATATTTCCAAGAAGTATCTGGAGCTTTTATTCTCAATCTTAAGGCAAAACCACTATATAAAAACCAAAAGAGGCGCCAGTGGCGGCTATAAGTTAGCAAAGCCGGCATCAAGAATAAGTATTGCTGAAATAATAAGACTGATGGACGGTGCCTTGGCACCGACGAAATCGGTAAGCGCGTACTTTTTTTCGCCTACCCCTTTGTTGAAAGAGAAACAATTCATCAAGATATTCAAGGAGATAAGAGACTATATTACGAACAGGCTTGAGTCCTTGAAACTTTCAGACCTGGTTTAGAATATTTGAAAGTTCGTTAGTAATAATAAATCAAAAAATATGACCGTAGAATCATGTTTTTGGACCTGTTTTGATTATCAAAATCAAATTATGAAACAAATTAGTTTTGTTTGGAAAAATCGTATATTGAAAGGAACAAGAAATGTATGCGTTATCGGATTCTGCAGTCTTTTTCGAAAAGAGTATTGTGGGTTTGGAGGAATGGAAGCGCAAGCAGTTATCAAGCGCGGTCCGGAGATTAGTCGATAGGAGTCGAGGGCCTTATGCCTTTATCGAATCGAATGGCCATCAGAGCAACCACTTCCTGATAATAATTGGGATGACGCCAAACGCCCCGGTGCTTAAATATGATGCTGCTGTTATAAGCCCATACAAGTCTCTGAGACTTTTATGCCGGTTCATCAAGGAACAATACTAAGTTAGGGTTCAACTTCTAAGCATCGAAAGGGGATAGATATGCCACCTCCAACAAAATCAAGAATCTTCTTTGATGAGAATACCGTCATCATCGCTGAAAAATGGAGTCTCGATAGGATAGCAAAAGCCGCCCACCCATTACTTCCTCCCGACCCGGGTTACCATATCTTTATTAAATTGGACCACTTCATGGACAGTCATTTCTACTTCTTGGTCACGCTTGCCAGCAAAACGAATCTACCATTGGAAGTATGGGAAGCAACCGTTATCGACGATGATACAAATCCTCAATTTAGATGTGTGCCACAAAAGGAAAAAGCCTGGTGGTAATTTTACTTTTCTTGTTTTGCAAAATATAAATCTATTGTAAAGGTTCTTGTGTTGAAAGGAGCCAAAACATGTTACTACCATCAAAACCCTCAATCTTTTTTTGTGAAGAGACCATAAACTTAGACATCTGGAGACTCAAGAAGATAGCAAATGCGGCCCACTCACTGCTTCCCTCCTCCCCAGGCCATCATATCTTTGTCAAGCTGGACGACCACGTTGATGATCGCTTCCTGGTTATGCGTGGCTGTACACCAAACATACCACTGGATTTATGGCAAGCAACTGTAGGTGATGAAGACGAGCAGCCACACCTTAAGTCGATGGACGTAGAGGAATAAATTGTTTGGTGTTTTCGTACATCTATTTTTATGAAATGGATAAGAAGAGATTGGGTGCTCTGTTTTTGTCATTACTTTTCGCTGAATTTGCCGCGGTTCCCCTCTGGTGGTAAATTGATGAATAATCCCGTGCAGACTAAATGAACGATAGAGAGCTTTGCAATAGGACGCATTATAGTATAGAATATTTTGGTTTTTAAAGCGCTTTTAGTTCAGTAAGGATGTTTGTCTGTATGGGTCTTGAAAGTTTTTTTAATCCTAAATCTGTTGCTATTGTTGGGGCGTCCCGCCAGAAAAGTAAGGTTGGGTACGAAATCTTAGCCAATATGATGGGGGCCGGATATAAGGGTGAAATATATCCGGTTAATCCTCAGGCCGATACAATTGAAGGTTTCAAGTGCTATCCGGACCTCGAATCAATCAAAAAAGTGCCCGAATTGGTGATTATTGTCGTTCCGGCGAAGATTGTGCCGGCGATTATGCAGCAGTGCGCAAAGGTTGGGACAAGGGCGGTCATTATTATTACCGCCGGGTTTAAAGAGGTCGGCAAAGAGGGCAGAGAGCTTGAGGAACAGGTTAGTCAAACAGCAAGACAAGCTGGCATCAGGGTCATTGGCCCGAACTGCCTTGGAGTGATAGTACCGGCGAACAAGCTAAATGCCAGCTTCGGAGGCGATCTTCCCGCGGCTGGCAGCATAGCATATCTTTCGCAATCAGGGGCTCTGCTCGCGGCTATTTTTGATATTGCTAACGCCAGTGGCATTGGATTCAGCAAACTTATCAGCATAGGCAACAAGGCGGATGTGGGTGAGCTGGACATAATAAAAGACCTCTTCAGTGATAAAGACACAAAGGTTATAGCCGGGTATCTCGAAAGTATCACCGATGGCGATGCCTTCGTAAGGCAGGCAGAGCAGATTTCCCATATAAAGCCTATCCTTCTGATAAAATCCGGCGGGACGCAGGCCGGTGCAAAGGCGGCCTCCTCTCATACCGGAAGTCTTGCCGGCAGCGAGACAGCCTATGAATCCGCGTTTGAACGTGCCGGAATCATTCGCTGCGATTCGATTAAGCAGCAGTTTGACTATGCCCAGGCATTTGCCAATCAGCCGCTTCCGGCAGGGCCGCGCGTTGCTGTTATCACCAATGCCGGAGGGCCCGGAATAATGGCGGCAGACTCTATCGAACAAAGAGGACTTACCTTTGCGAAGCTCAATGACGAGACGGTTCGCAAATTGGAATCTGAGCTGCCGCAGGCCGCTAATTTATATAATCCTATAGACGTTTTGGGAGATGCCCTGGCTGACCGCTACGAGTTTGCGTTGAATGTTGTTCTCGATGATCCCAACGTGGATATAGTTCTGGTATTGCTGACCCCGCAGGCAATGACTGAAGCTGCGGCTACTGCCGAAGTAATCGTCAATATATCCCGTCAAAAGCCCCTAAAGCCGATTCTTACATGTTTTCTTGGGGCAAAAAAGGTGGCGGAGGGAGTAAGAATTTTGCGAGAAGGGAAAATTCCCCAGTATGACGCCACCGACGGTGCCGTTGCGGCAATCAAAGGAATGGTTAACTATGTCAGATGGCGGTCAAGACCGAAGCGGGTAGTAAAGCTGTTTCCGGTAAATCGTCGCAAGGTAGAAGGTATTATCGAAAGGCACCAGAGGCAGAAAATAAACGATATTGGTGAGACCGAATCAAAGGAAATACTCGAAGCATACGGCTTTGTAACTCCGAGGGGTTCCATCGCAACCTCAGCCGAGCAGGCGGAGAATATTGCCAAACAATTAGGATTCCCGGTCGTATTGAAGATTTGGTCCTCTGACATATTGCATAAATCGGATGTTGGGGGAGTTAGGATTGGTCTGGAAAACGAGCAGGAAGTTAAGGATTCTTTCGACCTGATGATGTATCGAATACCCAAAAAACGACCCGAAGCTAATATACTTGGTGTTCTTGTGCAGGAGATGTGCAAGAGCGGGAAAGAGGTTATTCTCGGAATGAATCGTGACCCGCATTTTGGTCCTTTGATGATGTTCGGAATGGGAGGGATAATGGTAGAGGTCCTTAAGGATGTGTCCTTTTACCTGGCGCCGCTGACGGCTGAAGAGGCAAAGCAAATGCTCATTAACACAAAAACGTACCAAATGCTACAAGGAGTACGCGGCGAGGAGGGTGTGGACATAGAAGCTATAGCCGAAGGATTGCAAAGACTTTCACAATTGGTTACGGAATTTCCTCAGATTCAGGAGATGGACATAAATCCATATGTTGTTGGTCCTGAAGGCACAACACCGATTGCAGTTGATGCCAGGATAAGTTTAGAGAAATGAATATGCAGGAATTTGACTGGAAAGAAAAATATAAAGACAAGATAAGCACCGCTGTGGCGGCAGTGAAATTAATTAAGTCCGGCAACAATATATTTGTTGGAACCGGCTGCGGCCAACCGCAACATCTTGTCGATGTTTTGGTTGAACATTCCAGCCACATTTACGATGCTCATATTGTACATCTGTTGATGATGGGGGCTGCACCATATGCCGATGAGAAGTTCCGTGAGAAATTCAAGATGAACAGTTTTTTTATTGCTGATAACGTGCGCGATGCTTTACAGAAAGGTATCGGTGATTATACACCAATATTCTTATCTGAGATACCGCTTGAATTTGAGACTGGAAGGATTCCCATCGATGTTGCCTTGATTTCCGTGACGCCGCCTGATATAAACGGGCTGTGCAGTCTTGGTGTCTCTGTGGATGTTGTTAAATCCGCGGTCGCCAATGCCGGGTATGTTATTGCACAGGTCAACAGCCGTATGCCTCGGACGTTTGGGGATAGTTTCATTCATGTCAATAGCATCGATATGTTAGTTCCTTATGATGAGGATATAATCGAGGTTCCCATACCTGAAACGGATGAGACATTACTCCGCATTGGTCAGAATATTGCCAGGCTTGTCGAAGACGGCAGCACTATTGAGTGTGGTATAGGGCGCATTCCTCAGGCTTTGGCTGAATTTCTGAAAGATAAAAAAGACCTCGGCATCCATACCGAGATGTTCAGCGACTGGATTATCGACCTGATTGAATGCGGTGCAATCACGTGTGCAAAAAAGTCCCTCAACCGCGGTAAGATTGTTGCAAGCTTTTGTATGGGTTCGCAGCGGCTCTATGATTATATTAACAACAATCCCTTCTTTGAATTTTACCCTACCGAGTATGTCAACGATATCTATATCATCAGCCGGCACGAGAAAATGGTGGGAATCAACGTCGGACTGGAAATCGATTTGACAGGACAGGTCTGCTCGGACTCGTTTGGTTACAAATTCTACAGCGGTATCGGTGGTCAGGTTGATTTTATTCGCGGCTCTGCGCGGAGTAGGGGGGGTAAAGCTATAATTGCGATGCCTTCTACCGCGAGAGACGGAAAAGTTAGCAGGATTGTGCCGTGTCTGACCGAAGGCGCAGGGGTGGTTACAACGCGCGGAGATGTCCACTATGTAGTTACCGAATACGGGGTTGCATATTTGCACGGCAAAAGTATCAGAAAAAGGGTCCTGGACTTAGTCAATATAGCGCACCCTAAGTTCCGAAAAGAGCTTATCCAGGCGGCTAAAGCGCAAAACTATATTTATGAAGACCAGATAGAGTTAGCTTGGGACCAGGTTACCTACCCGGAAGAACTGGAACGCTACGAAACATTACGCGATGGAACAGAGATATTTTTCAGGCCCGTTAAACCTACTGACGAGCCGGCGCTTTCGGAAATGCTGTATTCGCTAAGTGAAGAGTCCGTCCGGACTCGCTATATGATGCATACGACGGTGTTCCCTCATAGGGATATTCAACGATTTACCAATATCGACTATAGACAGGATGTTGCCATCGTTGGTATTATTCCCCGCGTTTCAGGCGAGGAAATTGTTGCCCTTGCCCAGTATTTCCTTGACCCAAAAACTCGGGATGCGGAAGTGGCCTTTCTTGTCCAGGATGAATGGCAACAAAAGGGAATGGGGACCTTTCTGCTGGATTACATTACTAAAATTGCCAAACAACGGGACGTCAGAAAGTTCTATGCAAAAGTATTGCCGGCTAATGAACGAATGCTTGCTATTTTTCATAACTCCGGCTACAAGGTGAATACTGAATTTGACGGCTACGCCTATGATATTACGTACGATTTGACAAAACAAGAACAATAGGAGTAATTTTGGCAACGAAAAAAGCTTCTTTTATTTATTCGCCGGAGCTTGAGAAATTCAGCTATCCGGCGGATTGTCCGTTTAATACGGACAGGGCGGGGCAGGTGAGGAAGGTTTTAAATTCTATGGACCTGCTCTCCGGTGACAACAGGAGTGAAGTATCGCCGGTGCCTGCCGAGAGACTGGTTCTGAAGAAGTTTCACTCGGCCCGTTATCTGCACGCATTAAAGACCGCTGCAAAAGGCCGGTGGGATACCGAAGCACTGGATATGGGAATTGGTACGCTGGATTGTCCGGTCTTTTCGGGGATGTATGACTATGCGGTTCTGGCCACCGGAGGGACACTTACCGCGGCCAAGCTGATTCTCTCAGGCTCTGCTGAGGTGGCGTTTAATCCATCAGGCGGATTCCATCACGCAGGGCCAGAAAAGGCCTCCGGCTTTTGCTACATCAATGACGTGGCCCTGGCCTGCACGATATTGGCTGAAGAAGGAAAGCGAGTTCTGTATATTGATGTGGACGTTCATCACGGTGACGGTGTCGCATACGGATTCTATGACCGCCGTGATGTAATGACCATATCGTTCCACGAGAGTCCGGGGACGCTGTTTCCCGGGACAGGGCGCGAGGATGAAATCGGCAGCGGGCAAGGCAAGGGCTACTGCGTAAATGTTCCTCTTCCGGTTGGGACTTACGACGAAGTGTATATGAAGGCATTTGAGACTATAGCTCTGCCGTTAATTACCGTGTACAATCCGGACGTAATTGTTTTTGAATTAGGGGCTGATGCTCTTGCGGGCGACCCGCTTGCACATTTATGTCTGACCAATAATGTTTATGCCGATATCATCGAGCATCTGTTAAGTTTTAAAAAGCCCATCGTTGCAACCGGCGGCGGTGGTTACAATGTCAGCAACACCGTCAGAGCCTGGGCTTTGGCCTGGAGTATCCTCACCGGTACCGGCAGCGGTAGTGATATGGACCACGCAGTCGGGGGTGTTATGCTCGAAAGTACGGACTGGCAGGGGGGATTGCGAGACAGAGCATTTGTTGTGAGTCAGACACAGCGCGAAATAGTAGTGCCTGTAGTAGAGGCGACAATGGAAGCAGTTAAAGCGAATATCTTTCCAATTCACAAACTTTAATGAGGATTCCTGCTCCCCGCTTCACGCCGGACGAGTTTACACCTGCGAAAGAAGGTGCAGGAATGACAGTAGTCGGCTAATCAATAAATTCAATTTCTGACTGGTATTACGCTTCGGTAGTTTCAAGTTTGTGGTGTGGTGCTTTGACGAGTATTGTCATTATCGCAGCGAGTATCAGCAGTGCCGAAGCGCCGTAATAGGCGATTGCAAAAGTTTGATGCTTGACATACATTGCTCCGGCGAGTTTTGCCAGCATAAAACCGCCAACGCCCCAGGCGGTAAATACCAGTCCGTAATTCATTCCAAAGTTCTTCAGACCATAAAAATCTTTGGTGATGGACGGGAAAAGCGAGAGGTTGGCCCCGTAGTTTGCGCCGATTAGGGCTGAGATAATCGCCATTGCGGGTATCGTCCCGAGGGCGTTTTCACCGGTTGCTCTTGAGAGCAGAAGTATCAAAAAGGCCTGAGATACGAAGCAGATAAACATCATTGCTTTGCGCCCGATTTTGTCGCTGAGCATACCGGCAACTATGCGTCCGCCACCATTGCCGAGGGCAAGCACCGCAACCAGCACAAAGCCCATAGTTATTCCGACCTGTTTGTCTGCAATTGCGGCAAGTTTTGAGATGACCATAAGACCAGCGCCGGCACCGCATACATACATGAACCAAATGAGGTAGAATTGCCAGGTGGTAAGCATTTCTTTTGGAAGAAAGTTTTCTTTTTTATTAGATTTTGTATCTGTATTTGCCGGTACGGCACCAAGGGGGATGTAATCGGCCGGTGGTGGTTTTAATATCTGAGCAAGTACGACCACGACGACGAGAAACGCAATACCCAACAGCAGTACCGCAGTGCTGAAACCAAGATTAACTATCAGCCATGTTGTTAGTGGGGCGGCATATACTGAGGCCAAACCGAAACCTGAAACTACGATTCCTGCGATAAGGCCTGTCTTTGCTGCGGGGAACCACTTTACTGCCGGGGGTGTCGCGGAGGCGTAGCCAAAACCAAGTCCTGCACCGACAAGAACGCCAAAGCCGATGACGAAGACCATAAGTGAAGTTGTCATGCTGGCGATTATGAATCCGAGTCCAACCAATATACCGCCTATTGTGGCTACAAGGCGTGGGCTAATTTTGTCCTGCATTCTGCCGGCGGGTACCATAATGAGCGAAAAGATAAGGCAGGCGATCATATATGGCAAAGACTTATCATCCTCATTCCAGCCCCAATCGTCTGGAATACGTTTGCTTATAACGCTCCAGGTATATAGAATACCAAGGGCAAGATTAATGCCCATTCCCGCAAAGGTAACACGCCAACCGTGATTTTCGACTTCTGGTTGCGCCGTTGTTATTTCTTCGCTCATAATTATGGTTCCTTTAATTGATAATAGACCGGACGTGTGCTTAAAACACACGTTCGGCTTGTTTGGCATCTGTTAATGCAGGTGAGTTTATTCGCCTCGGCCTTTGATTAATGCTTCGACTACGCTCGGGTCTGCAAGTGTGGAGATGTCACCGAGGTTGTCTGTGTTCTTCTCGGCTATTTTGCGCAGGATTCGTCGCATAATCTTGCCGGAGCGGGTCTTCGGAAGGGAGGGTGCAAACTGAATGGCTTCGGGAGTTGCGATAGGACCGATTTCCTTTCGCACGTGCAAAACAAGCTCTTTCTTTAGCTCATCGCTTTCCTCGATGCCACTTACAAGTGTAACAAAAGCGTACAGTGTCTGGCCTTTAATGTCGTGAGGCATCGGCGTGACGGCAGCTTCGGCGACTTTCTCATGGCTGACCAGGGCACTTTCTACCTCGGCGGTTCCTATGCGGTGGCCGGAGACGTTGACCACATCGTCGATTCTGCCCATTAGCCAGTAATCGCCGTCCTCATCAACACGGCAGCCATCGCCGGCGAAGTAAACATTATCGAACATTGTGAAGTATGTGTCTATGAACCTGTCGTGGTCGCCCCACATCGTGCGCATCATTCCGGGCCAGGGTTTGCGTATGCAGAGCTTGCCGCCTTCGTTTACGTCGCATTGGCTTGCGTCATCTCGCAGGACGACGGAGTCAACGCCAAAGAATGGCCGGGAAGCACTGCCTGGTTTTAGTGTGTGTGCGCCTGGAATAGGTGTAATCATAAATCCGCCGGTTTCCGTCTGCCACCAGGTATCTACAATCGGACAGTTGTTACGGCCGATTTTCTCATAGTACCACATCCAGGCCTCGGGATTTATCGGCTCGCCGACTGAGCCGAGAATTCTGAGTGAATCGAGCTTGTACTTAGTGGGCCATTCATCGCCGAGGCGCATAAGAGCACGAATGGCCGTAGGTGCGGTATAGAAGACGGTAACGCCGAATTTGTCACAAATGTGCCAGAAGCGCCCGGCATCCGGGTAAGTAGGAACTCCTTCAAACATCAGTGATGTGCTGCCGTTTGCGAGGGGGCCATAGACGATGTAGCTGTGTCCCGTTACCCAGCCAATGTCGGCGGTGCACCAGTAAATATCGTCGTCGTGAATGTTGAAAATGATTTTATGAGTGAGGGTGATATGCAACAGGTATCCGCCCGTAGTGTGGACAACGCCCTTGGGTTTGCCGGTCGAGCCGGATGTGTAAAGGATAAACAGCGGGTCCTCGGCATTCATAGGTTCGGCTTGGCATTGTTCGGCTGCATTTGCCATCTCATCGTGATACCATACGTCCCTGCCGTCTTTCATATCGCAGGGCTCATCATTGACTTTAACGACTATTACATTTTCAATTGTAGGTGTTTTTTCTAATGCAGCGTCGGCGATATCCTTGAGCTTGATATGCTTGCCGGCACGCAGCGAGACATTGGAAGTGATGAGCATTTTGCAGTCTGAGTCGTTTATACGGCCCTCGATGGCGTCTGCGCTGAATCCGCCGAAGATGACCGAGTGAATAGCGCCGATGCGGGCACATGCAAGCATAACTATCGAAAGCTCGGGGACCATTGGCAGATAAATCGCCACACGGTCACCTTTTTGTATACCTTTTGATTTGAGGACATTGGCGAATTTGCAAACCTGCTTATGCAGCTCTTTGTAGGTGAGTTTCTTGACAGCATCTTCAGCTTCACCCTGCCAGAGCAGTGCGGTCTTGTTTTCGATTGGCGTTCCAAGATGCCGGTCGATGCAGTTATATGCAACGTTCAGTTCACCGTCAGCAAACCAGGTGTGCTCAATTTTTCGACTCTTCGTATCCCAGGTGTAACGTAGGCTCTTGGTTGGTTCCTTAAACCAGGAGAGTGTTTTTGCCTGCTCCAGCCAGAAGTCGTCCGGGTCGTTAATTGATTTCTCCCACATTTGTTGATATTGCTCGGTGCTGGTTATATATGCGTTGGCTTTGATTGAAGCCGGCGGCGGAAATGTCCGCTTTTCGGTCATAAGGGAGTCAATTGCCTTTTCTTGTGTCATAACGTTCTCCTTTTAGTAACTGAGGATTATTGTACCTCGATAGTTTCAATTTATACTCTCCAACGAATTATATGTTCGGTTCCAAACAATATATTTAATGCTATCAGGTGAAGTCTTTTTCTATCCCCCTGATGTAAAAGCAATGAAACACTTAATCTATCCAGTTCTTTCGAGGATGTCAACCGAAAAAACCATTTAGAATTTGTACTTCATACTCAGGATGCAATATGTTACATCTTTGTCGGGATTGACTGATTTGTCCATTGTTATCTGATGGTATATCCCCGGGACAAACGAGAGATTATCAGTAATTTCAACTTTTGTTGAAGCACCAAATACCGCGTATGACCAATCGTGGGCTGCTCCTCCAAGACCATCTGTGTAAGCAAGCTCTGAGGACAGATGTATGTGTGCCGGGAGCTCAACCATTTCCAGGTCATAACCAAGTATGAAGCGATGAACCCAGCCGGTCGGCATATCGGCGCCGTTTGGTTTGGTATAATTACTTCCAGCGGCATATTCGTAATGAGCGATGTATTGTGGTACGATGCCCTGCGGCATAATATTCGGCCAGGAAAAGGCGAATATCCACTCCCACGTTGTGTTACTTCTGTCTCGTGCCAGCCCGGGATAGTGTTCGTAGCCGGCACTTATATTATAGTTTGTGGCATAAGTTTCGTCTTCGAAGAGAACGCTTTTGTAATAAGGTCTGTAATCGAACCTTTGTTTATCAACGTAGCCGCTTGCTGTGGCATTTCGGTGGGTAACTTTTACACCGTAGCCTGTGTTATAGAAGTCAAGGTCGATGGTTTTGAAAAGCGCGCCCTGTACGCCGTAGCCGTAGGTGCCTTTGGACAACCACTTACTCCTATAGGTAAGATCAAGAGTAACGCCCAATTGACCTTCCTCAGCCTGGGCTGTTCCCACCACAGACGACAAAAACACGGCGGTCAACAAAATCATCTTTTTCAAAACTTTTTCTTCTTAATAAGGTGTTATGATTGTCTCAGAGTAAAAAGAGGTGATTATATGCGAAGGTTAAATAATGTCAAGCAATACAAAGCAAAATTATTGGATATGGAATGAAAAAAATGAAAAATTACTACACAATTTTTAATTTCCTGCAAGGTCGCCGAGGATATATTCAACTATTTCGTGTAGCTTTTCGGTAATTTCCGGTGTACATCCCTGGGAAAATCTGGACAACTCTTTAACCTCTATTCCATAAATGCGAATGTCAGCAGGGATATGGTATCCCCATTTCTTGGCCATCTGGAAGGCGGTTGCAAAATTGATATCGTGTGGGCTGCTTGGGTGGACAGTCGAGGCCAAATCAGTGAGACTAAAACGGTGCACTGTGCCGAAGGGTGCTGAGCCAAGCTGAACAGCATCGACCACTACCAATCGATGGTAGCCAGCCAGTTTGGGAATGATATCCATTGTTGCAGCAGAAGACTTGATAATGTCGTATTGCGTTCCTTCGACCCTTCGGCTGCGCTCAGGGCAAGCTTTTTTTTCGCTTAGGGCAGGATTCGTTGTTGTGGATGAGGACTTTAGACGTTTTGCCAGGCGGTCGGCTACTTCGTGAGCCACCCCGTCGTCTGAGAGGATTGGATTGCCGAGAGCAAGTATCAGAGTTTTCATATTTCACATATTTTAAATGGGTTTATGCGTAGATGCGTAAATGAGTTGATACTCTTACTCATTCACTCATTCACTCATTCACTCATTCACTCATCCACGCTTGACGGTCTTGATTAGTTCTTTTTTGCTGTCGAAGATATTGACTTCCATGGGCATCTGGCCCGGCAGGGCGTGGGTCGAACAGGAAAAACAAGGGTCATAAGCCCGGAAGCACATCTCCAGCATATTCAGTATGCCGTTGCTGACCTGGGCTTTGTGGATGACCGCTTTTGCGACCTTTTTCATCGACAGATTCATCGCAGGGTAATTGATGCTGGAAGCGACCAGAAGATTGAGTTTTTTGATGAGGCCGTTGTCGTCACATTCGTAATGATGTATGAGCGTCCCGCGAGGCGCAGCGATGATGCCGATGCCCTCGGTGGGTTTTTCGGTCGGGATATTGCGAACTTCTTTGGAGGTTATTTGGGGGTCTTCAATCAACTCTTTAAGTCTTTCAGTGGCATACATAACCTCGATAGCGCGGGCCCAATGGAACGCCAGGGTATAATGAGCAGGCTTACCCCCCAAGGTCTTGAAGAAAAATTCCGTAGCCTCCTGTGCTAAAGGCGTGGGGATTTTATCAGCCACATTCAAGCGTGCCAATGGGGCAACCCGCACAATGCCATTATCCGGGCCGTCCTTAAAGCCGTGCCAGCCTACTTTGCGCAGGTAAGGCATCTTGAGATAACTCCAGGGTACGACGTGCTCAGCCATATGCTCCAGGTATGTTTTCGGTCCATATCGACCGAACTCTTTGCCGGTCGGGTCGATGATACGAATGTCACCATCATAGAAATTAAGCTCGTTGTTTTTGTTGACCATCCCCATATAATAAGTTTCGTGGTAGAACAAATCCTTGTTTACAACGACATCGACCAGTTGTTTGTTCTTAAGAATAAAATCGTCAACGACCTGGAGAGTAAACTTGCCAAATTCGACAAGCTCGTCGGCCATTTTTGCGATTTTGTCGCGGTTCTCCTGCGATAGGGGCTGGGATACTCCGCCGGGCAGACCAAAAATTGGGTGTGTAGCCTTGCCTCCAATAATTTCCTGAATTTGTGCACTGTATGCTCGATTGACCAGGACCTTTTTGCCGATTTCGGGGCCGACGACATTAATAACGCCAACGATATTTCTCTCTTCCGGCTCTGCTGCCCAGCCGCATATAAGATCCGGGCCTACGGCCATCGCATAAATATGGGCGATATGGCTGTGGAGCATATGGGCACAATAACCCAGCTCGCGGAGTTTTTTGGCGACCGGCGTCGGTTCGACGTTGTATGCCATATCCAGGGCTTTTACTGCTGCCAAATGATGAGGCCAGGGACATACACCACAAAGACGGGTTGTGATTCGCGGTATTTCCTCAATCGGTCTGCCTTTGCAGAATTCTTCGAAACCCCGCAGTTCGACGACCTGAAAGTAAGTATCCTCAACCTCACCCTGGTCATCGAGGAAGACGTTTATCTGTGCGTGGCCTTCCAGCCGAGTGGCCGGGGCTATGCGGATAACTTTTTCCTTTACCTTGTATTTTTCGTCTTCAAGCTTTGGATAGCTCATAGTTCGTATCTCGTATATTGTATGTCGTATTTAGTTTTATTTTTTATTTTTCTTTCACTACCCGCTGCAAGAGTGACTTTGGTAATGTAAAGCGGTAGAATGTTCCCAGCGGGTCGCGCATTTTTGACATTAGTTTTTCGATTTCTTCTTCGGGTAGTTCCGACTCTGAGCCGCTGACCTTCAATATCGACGTGAAGGCGCTAAGACAACTGGCGCCGTGGTCAAGCACAGCCGCTGTCGGGCCCATACATCCGCGGCAGGGCATATTAACATTTATACACTTGGAGTCGCAGCCGGCACGAGTGGCAGGACCAAAACACATTATACCTTGTTCAAGAAAACACTTTTCCGGATCCAGCTCCGTATAATCAACGCTTTTGATTTCATCGATAAAGACCTTGTCAGGTTTTTGTCTGGGGCACTCATCACAGAGAGTCCTTTCGGAAGCTAAGATGATTCCTTTTGGCGGCAGTGGGGCTTTGCCATGAACAAAATCGAGGACAACGCCAAGCAGTTTTACATTCATTTCTCGCGTTGGGGGGCAAGCACCAATGATGTAATCCACATCAACAATGTCGTCCAAGGCCTTGACGTACTCAAATAACTCGGGCAGTTCCAGCTCGTGACCTTCAGGACTTACATAGTGTGTTTGTGGACGAGTGTGGTCAGGATTTACCGTTGTTGCGGTCTGTTCATAAACGGTATCAAGAATTTTGTTTCTGGTGGTGACATTAGCCAGGCCGGGGATTCCGCCGAAAGCGGCACAGGCGCCGTAAGCAACCATAATCTTCGATTTTTTGCGCAGGAGTTTGGCTATATGCTCATTCTCACTGTTGCGGATGGCGCCGTGGTAAAGACATATAGTGATTTCGCCATCCTCCATCGCCTCAACATCCTTGAATTTAAAGTCTGTGACAAGCGGCGCAAAGCTCAGATCAGCCACTTCAAAAAGCTTTAGAAGCTCGACATCCAAATCGAGTATGGCAATATCACCTCCTGAACAGGTTGCACCCTGTCCTAAAGCGATTTTTATTTTCTCAGACATCTGCGGCCTCCTTCGCTACACCGGTGGTATGAGTATCTGCAGTGCTGGTTCGATAAGGACTTGGGCCAAGTTCGGTGATTCGTTCAATAAAGCTGTTCATAGTGGTGGCGAACTTTTCAGCCTCACCGGCGGAAATCCAGGCCAGTTCCAGACGCTGCTCATTTAGGCCAAACTGTTTTAATAACAAACGCAGCATAGCTACGCGCCTTCTTGTGCGATAGTTACCGCCGATATAGTGGCAGTCACCGGGATGGCAACCAGCTACCATTACACCGTCGGCTCCAAGTCTGAAAGCTTCCATAATCCATTCGGGGTCAACGCGGGCGCTGCACAAAGTTCGTATAACGCGAAAATATGGTTTAATCTGGTATCTGCTTATACCAGCTAAATCGCCGCCGGCATACGCGCACCAGTTACAACAAAAGACGATAATCTTAGGTTTGAATTTATCTTCCATTATTTAATATCTCGTATCTTGTATAAACCCGAATATCGAAATCCGAAACAAATCCAAAATTCAAATATCAAATGTTCCAAACATTGTCACCTGTTCTTGTTACTAAGTTTAGTCAGCTAAGGCAGCATTAATCATTGCGAGCATTTGTTCGTTCTTGAATCCCTTTTGCTCCATCGCACCGCTTGGACAGGCGGCGACGCATCCACCACAGCCCTTGCACATCGCTTCGTTGATTTGTACGATTTTCTCTTCCTCTTTTCCGCCGGGTCTGTCCACAACCTCCAGTGCATTGTATTCGCACACCGGCACACAGATTCCACAGCCGTCACAGAGGTCGTCGTTCACGGCGGCTATCGTCGGCTCGGCCTCGTATTTGTCCTTTGAGATAATGGTACAGGCCTTTGCCGCGGCGGCCTCGGCCTGAGCGATGGTTTCAGTCATAGATTTCGGACTATGAGCAAGGCCGGCTACGAAGATGCCCTCTGTGGCGAATTCGACGGGCCGCAGCTTGACATGGGCCTCTAATAAAAATCCATCTTCGTTCATAGGGACTTTTAGCGTTTGAGCAAGCGCTTCGTTGTTACTATCGGGGTCGATTCTGCTGCTCAAGATAAGTAAATCGGTTTCTAATACCAGCTCGCAGTCCAAAAGCGGCTCACGTACTGTTAGCTTCAGTTTGTCCCTGCCTGTTACTTTGGGCTTATTGTCCGCTTCGTATCGTACAAAAATAACGCCTTTGTCGCGGGCGGCCTGGAAATATTGTTCGTTGAAGCCATAGGTGCGGATGTCACGGTATAAAACGTAAACTTCGGTTTCCGGGGAAAGCTCTTTAATTTTCAGGGCGTTTTTCACAGCAGTACCGCAGCAAAGCCTGCTGCAATACATATGCTCTTCTTCACGGGAGCCGACACACTGAATGAAAACCGCCGTTTTTACTCCCGATAGTGGTTCCTGACGGGAAAGCAAATCCTCAAGCTCCAATTGCGTTACAACGCGCTTATTCTGGCCATAGAGATACTCATCAGGTTTGTGTTCGTTTCCACCGGTAGCAACAATAATGGCGCCATGTTCTATCTTCGTTTCTTTGGAGCCGGTTTTCAAAGTGCTTTCGAAATTGCCGACAAAGCCTTCTATACTCTCGAGTTCAGTACCTGTATAGACAGATATGTTTTTATGTTTTTGTACGTGCTCTTGAAGGTGCGTCAGATAGGCCTGGATATTCGGCTCGGCAAATGTGGAGCGCAGGTTTCTGAGATTTCCGCCGAGCTGCTTTTGGCGTTCAACCAGTGTGACCTCAAAGCCCTGGTTGGCTATGCCCAGGGCTGCCGTCATACCCGCTAATCCGCCGCCAATTACAAGGGCCGAAGGAGTAACGTCCAGACTCGCTGCGGACAAAGGCTCAACCAAAGCTACTTTGGCAACCGCCATCCACACCAGGTCCTTAGCTTTTTCGGTGGCTTCTTCGGGTTGATTCATATGAATCCAGGAACACTGGTCTCTGATATTGGCCATCTCGAACAGGTGAGGATTAAGGCCTGCCTCACGTAAGGTCTGCTGGAAAAGCGGCTCATGTGTGCGCGGCGAACAGGATGCCACCACCACCCGGTTTAGTTTGTGTTCGGCAATCATTTCCCGGATATGGTCCTGGGTGTCCTGAGAGCAGGTGTAAAGGTTGTCTTCGGCGTAAACTACGTATGGGAGGGATTTGGCGTATTCGGCTGTTACCGGCACATCAACAACCGAACCGATATTGATTCCACAGTGACATACGAACACACCTATCCGCGGCTCCTGCTCGCTGACATCCTGCTCCGGCGGAAATTCCTGCTCGACTGTGAGTGTTCCTCTGACGTCGGCCAAAAGTTGTGAGGCTTTGCCGGCTGTGCCGCTGGCCTGGATTACGGTCTCGGGTATGTCTTTCGGACCGGATGCCGTGCCGCCAACAAAAATTCCCGGGCGAGAAGTCTCGAGCGGTCGCAAAGAATTGGTCCAGATAAAGCCGTTGGGCTCAAGGCGAATACCCAGCTTCGAAGCCAATCTTCTTTGATTCTCGCTGGGTTCCAGGCCCACCGACAGTACGACCATATCGAATTCTTCTTCAGCCACCTGTCCGGATTCGGGTGAATATTTGACCGTTAGTTCACCATTACCATTTTTCCCGTAAACATCACAGACACGTGCCCGCTTAAAGTTAACACCGTATTGCGATTTGGCCCTCTCGTAGTATTTGTCAAAGTCTTTGCCGAAGGCGCGAAGGTCCATAAAGAAGATAGTAACATCCACATCTTTTAGATGCTCTTTGGCAATTACGGCCTCTTTGATTGCATACATACAGCATACCGACGAACAGTAGGCATTGCGGCAGGATATGTCCCGCGAGCCGATGCATTGAAGGAAAGCTATTTTCTTGGGTTCTTTGCCGTCACTAAGCCTTTTGACGTGCCCGGTAAACGGCCCGGAGGCAGAAAGAATCCGCTCAAACTGGATGCTGCTGACGACATCGGGATAGCGGCTGTATCCAAAATCATATTTAAGCTGGGCCAAAAATTCTTCAAAACCCGGTACAACCACAATCGAACCAACATCAATCTGCTCGATAGTATCCTCCTGCTGATGGCAAATGGCTTCGGCCTTGCAGACGCTTACGCACTGTAAACACTCAGAACATATACTACAGTGCAGGCAGCGTTTTGCTTCCTGAATGGCTTGCTCTTCGGTGTATCCGAGTTCAACTTCATCGAAACCCTTAATCCTTTCTTCCACCGGCAAGGTGGGCATAGGTATTTTCAGTGCCCGGTTGTGAGCACCTTCTGGTAAGGGGGCCAACTCTTTGGCTGAAAGCGCCTGCTTTATATCATCGCGTCCTTCCCGAAGGTCCTCACCGTTTAAGAATCGGTCAATAGAGGTTGCTGCTCTATGGCCTGCGACGATGGCATTGACTGCAACATCCGGGCCTGTGACCACGTCTCCCCCGGCAAAAATCCGCTTGACGTTGGTAGCTAACGTGTTATCGTCAACATTAATAAATCCCGCTCGAGTTTCGAGTAGGCCGTCGGCAGCTTTTAGTAACCCCCAATCGACGGCCTGGCCAATGGCAACCACAACAGAGTCCGCGGGCATAATATGTTCAGAGCCGGGTCTGACCACGGGGCTGAACTTGCCTTCTTTATCGAACAGAGATAAGCATTCTCTGAACTCAACGCCGGATACGTGCCCATTATCGCCAACAATGCGTTTGGGGGAAACTCTGTTGTGAATCATCACGCCTTCTTCCGTGGCAGCCTGGATTTCTTTAAGGGAGGCGAACATCTCCTCCGGGGATTCAAGACAAGCAAGACTGACTTCTTTGACCCCCAAACGAATAACCGTACGAGCAACATCAATAGCAACATTACCTCCACCAATGACTGTTACTTTTTCGCCCAGGTCAATAGGTTGGCCAAGACTTGCGGCTCGCAACAGGTCTGTGAAGCCGCGTACTCCTTCCAATTCGGTACCGGATACAGGCACCAAACCGGTTTCAGTAACCTGCACGGCTTTAAGGTCGGTTAAGACCCCTATATCGGCTTCCTGGCTTACGGCGGGAATTACCACATCGGCTTCGATTATGAATTTGGAATCCTTGATGGGAATAGGACGTCTTCGTCCAGAATCATCCGGTTCCCCGAGCGCCATTCGAACACATTCCAACGCAGCTACCCTTCCGCTTGTACCCAGAATGCGGATAGGTGAGGCCAGAAAGCGAAACTCTACACCTTCTTCTTCGCACGCTTTTATTTCATCTTCACTGGCGGGCAACTCGACTCTGCTGCGGCGATACAGAACCGTTACTCGCCGGGCACCGAGGCGCAAGGAGGTTCGACAGGCATCAGCGGCCGCATTGCCACCTCCTACGACCACCACAACCTTGTTGGCAATATCAGTCGGTTGCCCCATCTTGGTGCGATGCAGGAATGTGGTGCCGTGAATCACACCGTTAAGGTCTTCGCCCTCAATACCCAATTTGCGGCTCTGGTGGGTCCCGATAGCGATAAAAATGGTCTCAAAGCCTTTGTCGAGCAAATTGTTTAGTGTAAGGTCGGGTCCGACCGGCGTTGATAGTCTTATTTCTACGCCTGCTTGCTTTATGGTTTCAATTTCGTAATCCAGTACCTTTACAGGAAGTCGGTAGCGCGGCACGCCAACCCGCAGCATCCCCCCTGCGACACCGAGTTCTTCAAAAACCACGGGCTTATATCCCATATTGGCTAAGTCCCACGCACAGGTCAGTCCGGCGGGGCCGGAGCCAATAATGGCAATTTGTCGTCCGGCGCCGCGTTGTTGAGGAAATTCTGCTTTACGCCTTGCAATCAAATGCTCGGTCAGTTCCGGCGCCCGCCCTTCTTGGACGGCGCTGATTTCGCGGTCGGCAAGGAACCGGTGCAAATCTCGGACTGCCAACGCTTCGTCCACCCTCCCTCTGTTACAAACGTCTTGACAGGGGTGAGTGCAGATTCGGCCGCACGTGGCAGGAAAGGGATTCCGGGCCCTGTACAACTCCAGGGCCTCATCGAATTTACCCTGGGCCAAAAGTGCAATGAATCCCTGCACATTCACCCCGGCGGGGCAGGCGTTTCGGCACGGAGCGGGCAGACCCTTGTCAATGACAAATGCGTTGGGATACGCCTGCGGGTAAGGACGGAAAATCGCTTTCCTTTCGACAAGCGTGGCATCAAACTCACTGGCAACCGTTACCGGGCACGTTTCGACACATTCGCTACACCCGGTGCACTTTTCCAAGTCAACAAATCTTGCCCTTTTTCGAATCTTTGCGGTGAAGTGACCGGCGGAGCCGGAAACCTCTTCCAGGCCGGCCCAGGTAATTGTTTCGATATTTAAGTGTCGCCCGCACTCAACGATCTTGGGGGACAAAATACACATTGCACAGTCATTCGTAGGAAAGGTCTTGTCTAATCTGGCCATGTTGCCGCCAATAGCTGGGGAGTTTTCCAGCAGATAGACCTTCTGTCCGGATTCAGCCAAATCAAGTGCCCCCTGAATACCGGCGATGCCGCCGCCAATTACGAGGACGGCCCCAACTTTTTCCGAAGTTCCCGAATGCTTTTTTGGGCGTTTGGATTCAGTCTGCTTGTTTTTAGTAGGTGCTATCATTTCTCGTATTCCACCTTATGCATCAAGCATTAGTGATTTCTTCTGCCTTATTTTTTAGTTCTTTGAATTTGTCCCGGTCCGTTACGAGGGCATTGACCAGGTCGCGTCTGAGTTTCTGTGAGAATTCGTCTAACTGCTCGACTTCCTGGAGTAAATCAGCGTCGGCATATCCTTCGGCCACCGCCATCTCGCGCAGTGCCCTTGTTACGTCTCTGAACTTGACATTCTGTGGACATTTTACAGTGCAGGAGTAGCACTGGACGCAGCGCCAGATTACCGGCGAGGAAAGCACTTCCTTGCGCATTCCAAGCAGTACCTGCCGGATAATCTTTCGCGGATTGAACTCTGGGTCTACAGCCGATACGGGGCAGCCCGCCGTGCATGTGCCGCAGGCGAAACAGAGCTTGATGTTCTCTCCGCCGGGATGGGCGGCTACGTCGTATTTGAACTGAGAATCAAGATTTTTGCTTTCAATCGCTTCCATTTTCAATTTCCAATTTTCGATTTTCGTTTTCTAAAATTTTGGCCATTAATTGCGTAATCCTGCTTTTTGCACAATTTCGGGTACCTTTTGTTCCCATTCGATAGCCATTATGTGGACGCCGGCCACACCTTCGATTTGGCGCAGTTGCTGGATTTGCTCTACGCACATATTAATAGCTTCGGCCTTGGAGTCTTCGGCCTTGGCAATGCGCTCCAGGAAATAGTCCGGCAGGCGCACGCCGGCGACTTTGTCACGCATATATCTGGCCATACCAACGGATTTTAATGGGGTAACGCCCGCTAATATTTTGCATTTTTTGTGCAGACCCCTGTCACAAACCTGTTCCATCCATCTCTTGAAGTGGTCTATATCAAAGATACACTGGGTCTGAATAAAGTCCACTCCGGCGTTAATCTTCTTCTCCAGACGGATAACACGGAACTCGAACGGGTCCGCAAAAGGATTAGCTGCCCC
The DNA here is from genome assembly GCA_048635425.1 of Candidatus Aegiribacteria sp. Taxonomy (GTDB): domain Bacteria; phylum Planctomycetota; class Phycisphaerae; order Sedimentisphaerales; family Anaerobacaceae; genus NIOZ-UU13. The sequence goes on along the minus strand of JAIVYN010000005.1, from coordinate 7,643 downwards.
CCCGATAAACATTCGCGGCTCTTTCACTTCTGCTTTCTTTGAGTTTTTGATTTCCTCGCCGCAGGCGAAAATCTTTTTATCACGCATATTTTTGACCATCTGAATCAACTGTATCGAATCAAGGTCAAAAACGTTTTTCGCTGTGGGGTGATTGCCGCAATACTGATGGTCGCCGGTCAGGCAGAGGAGATTGCGAATACCCAGAAGATGCGCCCCTAAAATATCGGACTGTATTGCCAGGCGGTTTCTGTCCCGGCAGGTCATTTGGACGATTGGCTCAAGGCCGAGACCGAGAGTCAGTTTACCGGTGGCAATGCTTGATGTGCGCACGATTGCGGTTTGATTATCCGTTATGTTTACCGCATCCACCCAGTCCTTAAGCAGCTCGACTTTCTTTTTGATAAGGTCGAAGTCGGTGCTTTTGGGTGGGCCAAGCTCGGCGGTTACCGCAAATTCACCAGCCTCCAATATCTTTTCAAGATTGCTGCCAGATTTCATAATTTTCGATTTTTAAGTTTCAATTGTTAACGAGCGACAGACATCAAGCACATTGTCAATTGTTATAGTTCCGCTACGTCTTCTCTCGATAATTTTCTTGGTCCACCGTCGTGCGTTTGGCTGAAGTCTCTGGGCTGAGCATTTTCAGACAGCACATCTAATTTGCCCAGCGTTTTGAGCCGGTCGTAGATCAACTGCCAGCCGCATTCAATATTTTCAGGGTCAACTTCGCATTTGCCGTCCACGGAGCCACCGCAAGGGCCATTAAGGAGCGACTTCGAACATCTTGTTACAGGGCAAACACCGCCGAAAATACCGAGTTTACAATCTCCACAGGCTAAGCAGTTTTCCGACCACTGGCCGGCACCGTCGTTGGTGCCACAAAACATAGTATTGAGGGCGGGATAAACCGGCATATCCCCAAAGACGTTCGCCACCATCTGGACCCCGACTCCGCAGGCCATCGACAGGATTGCGTCGCAGGATGCAGCCTGGTCCTTTATTTGTGCGAAGAATTCCGCGTCGCACTGTCTTTCGATGGTGTTTTCTTCAATTTCAAAATTATCTGAAAGTCTCAGGATAGAGGCTAAGGTGGAAACTTCCCTTTCACCACCTGCCAGGCAGACGGTAACACAGGTACCACAGCCTAAAACGAGAATACGTTTGTGGCCTGCAAGGAAGCCTTTGATTTCCTCAATTGGCTTGCGTTCTGCGACTATCATTATTCAACCTCAATACCGGCGGCTCTTTTGGCCGATTCAACTGTATTGTAAAGCAGCATAGTTATTGTCATTGGGCCTACACCGCCCGGGACGGGGGTGATAAATGAGGCCTTTTCCTTCACGGCCTCGAAATCCACATCGCCAACGAGGCGATAGCCTTTTTTCTTTGTTGCGTCCTCGACACGGTTGACGCCAACATCAATTACCACCACACCTTCTTTTACCATATCCGCAGTGACTGTGTTTGGCCGACCAGCGGCGGCAATGACAATGTCCGCCCGCTTTGTGTGAGAGAGAAGGTCCTTGGTGCGGGTATGGCAGACGGTTACGGTGGCATTTGCATTGGGCTTTTTCTGGATAAGCATATTCGCCAAGGGCTTGCCGACTATGTTACTTCTCCCAACGATTACTACCTCCTCTCCCTCAATGGTGACACCGCTGCGTATCAATAGCTGAATAATGCCGTGCGGCGTGCAGGGCCGAAACGCCTTTTCACCTACCACCATTTTGCCCACATTCATCGGATGAAATCCATCGACGTCTTTGGCTGGGTCGATTAAAAGTAGGACCTCAGCCTCATTAAGGGCCTTTGGTAAAGGCAATTGGACCAGGATGCCGTTGATTTTCGAGTCTTTGTTCATTTTCTCAACCAAGGCCATCAATTCTTCCTGTGAGGTTTCGGCAGGCAGGCGGTTGTCATCGGAATAAATACCTATATTTTCGCAGGCACGCTCTTTGGCGGTAACATAAGACTGTGAGGCGGGATCTTCACCGACTAATATCACTCCCAGTCCGGGAACAATACCCTGCTCTTTTAGTTTGGCTACTTCGTCCTTCAATTCCGCCCGCATGTCGGCGGCCACTTGCTTTCCATCTATAATTTGTGCAGTCATTTGTTTTTACACTCCGTTTTCAGACAGATACTCTATAAATTTATGCGGCTCAACTGAGGCTAATTGCCCAAAAATCACTCGTTCTTTTTTAACTCCTGCTTTTTCCAGTGCGTTATTAAGGCGTTCTAATCTTTTAGCGGCCCGAGTTGAGCCTGCCAGATATTGGCAGTTCTCCAGGTGGCAGCCGAGAATCATCACTTTTTGTGCTCCACATTCCAGTGCTCGCAAGACATCTCGCGGGTCAACTTTCCCGGCGCATGGGACCCGAATCAACTGAGCTTGTTGCCCCCACTGCGAACCGTTAATTGCCGCTGCGGTTGCCGCGGGATAAGCGGAATTCTCGCAGGCAAAAACTGTTATTTGAGGTTTGTCACCAAGCTCTGCAGCAACTTGCTCATCGGTGTATCGGGGCAGTTGGATAGCTCCTGTTGGGCATTCGGCTGCACATATTCCGCAGCGTTGACAGGTTACCGCTGAAACGGAAGCGGCTTTATTATCAACATCGATGCTGATGGCGGCGTGCGGACATATCCGCATGCAGGTCAAACACAGAACGCACTTATCGCCATCGACCGCAGCCGCATCATCGAGAACCTCTATTTGTTTGTTTTTGAGCAATTCGTGGATTTCGTTCGCTGTGGCTAACCCATCAGTCTGAGGGTCTCTAAGCTCATCTGTATCCGGCGCCGAACCGACAACGAAAATACCTTCACGATTTGTTTTTGTAGGCAAAAGCCATACGCTGTCCGCCTGTAAGTCGCCGCCTGGACCGGGTCGCAGCCCTTCGATGAGTCCCAGGAACTCAGTAGTGTCTGCGGTGGCGCTGTCGGCCATAACCACCAGGTCGAATTCTTCATCAACTTGGTACCCGATTAACGGCTCTTCCACACTCACAACTTTTTTAGGGTCTCTATCCGAAATTATTGGTGGTGATTCGTATTTTACTATTACTACGCCGGCTTCTCTGGCCCGCCGATACAGGGCCTCCATGCCGGCTGCAGCCACCCGGATATTATGGCAGTATAATTTCACCTCGGCGCCGAAACGCTTTGCAAGCAGCTCCGCTGCGGAGAGTACCTGAGCCGATACGCGTTTGCTTTGTTCGCCGAGGATATCCATAACTATAGCAATGCGTTTGGGAATTGCTTTGCCGTTATGGACCAATTCCGCCAGTTCCGACTTTTTCGTGGCCGGGCCTGGGGCCAAAACAATTGCTCCTGCGGAGAGCTTTTGCTCTGTGCCGTTCGAGGTAACCAGTGCGGTGAAATTGCCGAATTCTCCTTCCAGGGATTTCAAGGTTGAGGAGGTTTGGACGCGGATTTGCTTATCATTTTTTACCTGCCGGATAAGCTGGTCCACTTGACTTTGCACAAGTGCCTCGGTCTGGGAACAATCAGAAGCGACATAGCCGTAAAGTTCCGGCGTTTCTGCCACTGCTGCCCCCAATTTTTCGCTGCATTCGACCAGCGTAACGGGATGTCCGAGTCGCGAGAGTGTACTTGCTGTCTGCATTGCCGCGACAGAACCGCCGAGGACCAGCACATTTTGGTTCACGCTGGTCTTCTTTGATTTGATGGCTGAGGCCATCTTCACCCGTCTAACAGCCGCGGACAAAGTTTCTTTGGCTTTATTCGTGGCCACTTCTGGCGTGCGGGCAACCCAGCCACAGTGCTCGCGAATATTTACAGACCACAAAAGTCCATCATTCAAATTAACACCCTGTATTGCTTCCTGCAGAGTGTTGTTGAAAATCTCCGGGTCGCAAGCTCCTATTACCAGGCGTTCTGTCTGCTTTAGGGATTTTATCGTTTTAGTGCAATCCTTTTGTTGGCAGAATTTCGAGCAGAGCTTTACTGTTGTTACTTCCGCCAGTCCGCTCAGGTGCTCTATGAGCGGGTCAAAATTGATTTGCTCGCGCAACGTCCCGGCGCAGTCGCACAGCACAATCCCCACATCGCCGTTAGTTTGTTCAGCCTTCTTAATCACCTATTAAGCCTTACCTATTACTGCGGCGCTGACCGCTTCGGCCTGAGCCATACAGGATTTTATGTCCTTGGGAGACTCACACGCACCTGCTACAAAGATACCTTCCTGCTGCAATGCGGGCAGCGGCGAAGCGTTCTTAAAACCAAAAAATCCCTGCTCATCAAGCGGCACCAGCAGTGTTTCGGCCAGTTTTGTCGTATCGGGCCTCGGCCGAATTCCGACAGCCAAAACCACCAGGTCGAATTCCTGTTCGCAAACCTGAGAGTCCGAACCTTGCGGAAGAGACTGCGGCGCGAACCGCAGAAGCAGTGTATCGTTCGGCCTTTGTTTAATTTCGTACGGCCGAGAGCGAACGAAGGTCATTTTATCTTTACACTTGTTATAAAAGTCATCGAACCCTTTACCGAAGTGTTGAATATCCATATAGAAGACGGTAACTTCTGCATCTTCGTTCTGGTATTTTATATATTGGGCCATCCTCAGAGCATACGCACAGCATACGGTTGAACAGTAATCAGTATCCTCCGGACGGCGGTAAACTTCTTCGGTCCTTGAGCCAACGCATTGTATAAATGCAATGCGTTTCGGTGCCTGACCGTCCGACGGTCGGATAATCTTGCCTGCGGTGGCGAGCTGCTGTTCAGCTTCAATGCCGGTGATGATGTTTTCTGAGCTGCCGTATCCGTATGAAGTGTTTTCTGCGGGATTATAAGGTTCGTAGCCGGTTGCTATAACCACGCTATCAACGTCTATTTTACTCTGGGAGTTTTTATCCTGCATATTAATTGCGTCAAGGGGGCAGGCTTGTTCGCAGACTGAGCAATTTTTACCAAGAGTCAGCCGACACCGCGAGTAATCAATGACCGGCACCGCAGGGCACAGAGCCAACTTCGGTGAAACTATACACTTTTCGGGACATGCGGCAACACAAGCCTGGCAGCCCGTACACTTGCTGCGGTCAATAAAGCCGGGCTGATGTTTTAATATCGCAGTATATCGGGATCCGTTTGTGCCGGTTTCCAGCTTGAAAAGCTGGGTGCGAGTCTGGATGTGAATATCGGGCGAAGCGGCTACGGTTCTTAAAAGCTCATTAGCCACGCAGACGTTGCATCGCAGGCAGACGTCCACGGCCTTACAGCCCATCTCGGCGACACGGCCGCCTATTGTGGCTTGCATATCAATAAGACGGACCGGCAAGCCTGCCTGGCTGAGGCGCTGCGCTACGGTTGCTCCTGCGATACCAGCCCCTATAACAAGAACAGTTTTCATATCTTGCATTCTGTTAATAACCGGTAATTGTTAATAACTTAAAACAGGCCTTGTACTTTTCCTGTTTTTACGTCCACATCAATACGCCGGAAAGCCGGGTTGGAAGCGGTACCGGGCATCAGCTTAATGGCTCCGGCTACGGGCACGATGAAGCCGGCACCTTTGTAAACAAGAACATCACGGATTGGAAGCTCCCAATCGGTGGGTCTGCCCTTCAGGTCCGGGTCGTGCGATAAGCTAAGGTGTGTCTTGACCATACAGGTCCCTAAAGTCTTGCTGTCCGGGTCGGCTTCCATGGCCTTGGCTTTTTCCAGTGCCCCATTAATATAAGTTACGCCGTTAGCTCCGTAAACTTCTTTGGCGATTAGTTCAATGCGTTTTCTCAGCGGGGTCTCCAGCTCATAAAGGAACTTGAAGTGGTTCGTTTCGCTGCAGGCCTCAATCACGGCCTCTGCCAGCTCGATTGCGCCGTCACCGCCCTTGAGCCAGTGTTCGGAAACAGCAGCTAAAGCCCCGTTTTGCTCGGCGATTTTACGGACAAGGGCGATTTCAGCCTTCGTGTCGGTGTAGAAGCTGTTTACGCAAACGACCGGCCGAACACCGCTTTTCTTGACCGTTTCAATATTGGCGATTAGGTTCTCACAGCCTTTTTCGACCAGTTCGAGGTTTTCCGTAGTGTATTCCTCGCTCAGGGGTATGCCGGGTTTCACTGCAGGTCCTCCACCGTGCATCTTCAGGGCACGAACAGTTGCAACAACAACAACCGCGTTGGGTACCAGGCCGGACATCCGGCACTTCAAATTCCAGAACTTCTCAAAACCAATGTCGGCCCCGAAGCCGCTCTCGGTTACATGATAGTCACCCAATTTGGTTCCAATCCTATCGGCTATGATAGAGCTTTGGCCGATGGCAATATTAGCAAACGGGCCGGCGTGGACAAACACGGGCTGGCCTTCAATGGTCTGGAGTAAATTCGGGTTAATAGCATCAGCCATCCAGGCGGTCATAGCGCCGTCAACTTCAAGGTCGGCGGCGGTAACTTCATTACCTTTTTTATCGTAGGCCACGACTATTTTAGACATGCGCTCTCGCAGGTCTTTTAAGTCCTTGGCAACTGCGAGTATCGCCATAATCTCGCTTGAGACGGTAATTTGAAAGCCTGAGTCCATCTCGTAGCCGTCCATTTTTCCGCCTCGGCCTATCCTGATGTCACGAAGGGCCTGGGCGCAGAAGTCCATTGCCCATTTCATTTGCACACTTTCCGGGTCGATATCTATTCGTGTTAGCTTGCTTTTTGCCAGGCGGGCATCGTCATAGTTGCGTTCGTGCTGCATACGCGAGCTCAGAGCGACCATAGCGAGATTGTGGGCGTTTGTGATACAGTCGATATCGCCTGTAAGGCGGATGGAAAAAGGCGTCAGTGGAATGCACTGTGCCAGACCTCCGCCGGCGGCTGAACCTTTGATATTGAAGGTGGGCCCGCCGCTGGGTTGTCGAATTGCCCCGACAACTCGTTTGTCCAACTTGCCCAGGCCTTCAATCAGACCGATAGCGGTTGTTGTTTTTCCTTCGCCCAGAGGTGTTGGGGTAATGGCGGTAACATCAATATACTTTGCTGTGGGAGCATCCTGGAGGCGGGCAAGGGCTTGTTGATAATCGACTTTGGCCAACTTGCGACCCATTGGAATCAGTTCGCTCTCCTGCAAGCCCATCTCTTCGGCAAGTTGGCTGACAGGTTTCATTTCTTCCTCGGCAGCTTCTGCGATCTGCCAGTCCTTCATTTTTGTTGCGTCAAGTTTCATAGGCCTTTCCTCATATATCGAATTGATTAAATATTCCGCGCGACGTTGTTACGCTCCTGTTTGTCGAGATGGTGGTTTTTGCATAAGTCCCGTATTATCCTCGAAAACTACCAAAGCGGGTACAACCGTAGGGCTTTTTTTTTGCACTATTTTGCTATTTGGTTCATTGGTTATCAAAAAAATGCCTAAAGTGAGCTAAAGTGCCTAAAGCTAATTATTCAGGCTATCAGGCCATCAGGTTACCAGGTAGTGGCTATCAGAGAACCAGGTTATCAGGATAAACGCACGGTGTAAATGCACATCATGAATTTGTCTTTTTCTGATACCCTGATATACTGATAACTTGTTTCCTGATTTCCTGATACACTGATATCCCTCTTTCAGGCACTTTAGGCACTCCAAACTTTAGCTCATTTATTCTACTCACTACTCATAAGGTTATTACTTCTTGCCTTTGTCAGGTTAATCTTTCT
>JAIVYN010000004.1:0-36978 GCA_048635425.1 Candidatus Aegiribacteria sp. | reverse complement strand
CCGGCGTATCGCGAACGTGTCCCCATCCCAATCGCCGCAGCCGTTACCGGCCCGGGCACCATAACGCCAGATAGCGATATTACAACCACCTCAATTAAAAAAAACAGCAAACTCACATAGTCACCAAATCATTATTCTATCAATACCGAAAAAAAAACGCCATTAGCCTATCGGCAATTGGATTAAAAGACAACATTTTTCCAAATTTTCCTTGATTTCGACCCAGGTATGTATATAATCGTTTGGCCTTCGGCAAGTTTTATTAACTAAAAGGAGGAGGCAATATTCGAATCCTGTTATCAGTTGAGTTTCTTTTACATTTATCCTGCGTTCCATCATAGCACATTAGGTTCGATATCAATATAAACTTTTAAGGAGGTGAGTTTATGCCATATTAACTTGTATAGATTTAACTTAAGGCCTGTATCGCCGAATTTTTCAGTAACCTTATAGTTTGCAGTAACAGTAAATTTGATTCACAATTATTTTCTAATCTAATCAAGTGAAGAAGGAGAAATTATCAATGATGAACTCAAAAAGAAAAGGCCAAAGATATATTGTCCTCGTAGCTTTCATCGGCCTAACGGCTGTCGCTGCTATTCTGCTACCGGTACACCCGGCAGCAGCCGAAACGGTTAACCTCATCCAAAACGGCAGTTTCGAGATATATGCGAAAGACACCGGCACCTGGAGCACTCCAGGCATTGTTGATTTCGATCTGGATGTTGGCAATATGGACATCACCGGCTGGACTGTCATTAACGGCAAGATCGACTACATTCAGCACTATGTACCATACACCTGGCAGGCTGCCGACGGCGAGCGCAGCCTTGACCTGTGTGGCTCTCCTGGCTCAGGAGGTGTTAGCCAGACATTCTCTACCGATATCGGCGCGACGTATGAAGTCCGGTTTTACATGTCCGGCAGTCCCATGACTGGATGGTCGGGTGAGGACCAGCCCAACAAAACCTTGCGTGTTCAGGCAGCGGGTCAGCTCGCGGACTTCGCCTTCGACGTTAGCGCTGAGCAAAACAGCTACGAAGATATGAAGTGGAAACCCTGCACTTTTCAGTTCGTTGCGGACTCGAATTCCACGACGCTGGAAATCTTCAGCACAATGGACAGCGTAAAGATAGGCCCTGTGATCGACAATATTTCTGTGGTGCCTGTGCAGGATTGGCCGATTGCAGGAACTTACACTGGTACCAACATTATGGGCGAACACCTCCTCATCACCATTGTCCCAATAGATACGTCGGACACCAGGTTTAGCATTGTCTCGGATGTTATAAATCCGGGCATGAGTCGTACTACAGCCCGGGGACAGATAGTCAAAACAGGACAAAATAAATATGCTGCGACTCAAGTGGCGTATATGACAGATGCAGCTTTTAACCTCACCAGCAAAGTCGTCGTCAGCGGTTCAATTATGCAAAACTCCAGCGATAGCCTTGAAGCGACCTGGGCCGCTGCTGTGTATGGTTCGGACCAGGACCCTTTTGCAGAGGGTGCCGTGCCGTTTATGTGTTTTCCGGGCGTAACAGCTTCATATCAGCGAGTCCCAATAGTTCCTCCTTGTGAGCCGCTGCCAATACCAGAGGCCCAGTAAGCAATGTCGTTTAAAGCAGAATATATTCGGCGATACAGGCCGGATTTGTAACAGTTTTTGACAGTTTTTACGGAAGACGAGAAGAATACGAATAGCAATTTTTAAATTACGAAATCCCAACTCCTCTTTGGTTGGTATTTCACTTCTTAATCAGTGTAAATCTGTGAAATCTGTGGTTCTATTCGCCGATGATTTTTACTAAGACTCTTTTTTTTCTTTTGCCGTCGAATTCGCCGTAGAATATCTGCTCCCAGGGCCCGAAATCGAGCTTGCCGCCGGTAACCGCTACTACCACCTCTCTACCCATTACGCTGCGCTTCAGGTGAGCATCGGCGTTGTCCTCAAAGCCGTTATGACGATACTGCGAGTAAGGCTTTTCCGGTGCCAATCCTTCCAGCCAGACCTCGAAGTCGTGATGAAGACCGGCTTCATCGTCATTGATAAAGACACTGGCTGTAATGTGCATAGCGTTGCACAGCACAAATCCTTCTTTGATACCGCTTTCTTCCAGGCACTCCTGAACCTGCGGCGTAATGTTAATGTATCCTCTTCTGCTTGACGTATTGAACCAAAGCTCTTTTCTATAACTTTTCATAAAATACCTTTCTTTCATTTGGAATAACATCGTATATGATAAAGGGAGAGCTGATTATATTAAACAAAATATCTTCTCAAATATTAACCAATTTTCAGATTTTGAAATATCAAAGGAAATGCGGTTACGCCGAAGACTATCACAATCAAAAAAAGGACCGTTGTTGATATAAACGCTTTTTTTTTACAACACGAGTCATAATCTTTACTCCCATCATTCAGCCAGGCTGTCGAGAACCTGCTTCATGCTGCGCCGATATTCCCGAAACGCTTTGTTGCCTTTTTCAGTCAGGCACAGAAGCGTTCGCGGAATCTTTTCTACAAACTCCTTTTTAATCTCCACATAACCGGCGGTTTCAAGCTTACTCAGATGTGCGGAAAGATTTCCCCTCGTCAGTCCGGTCTGGTTCATCAAAAAGAGGAAGTCCGCGCTCTCGACGACCGATAGATAGGCCAGAATCAGCAGTCTCGCCGGTTCGTGAATAATTCGGTCGATTTCCGCGAGCGGCTGAAGATTTTCATTATCTATTTCAGTCTTTGCCATTGTTAATCTCCTGTATCCGCTTGGGGGATTTTCGCAGGAAACGGATGAATGTGACCAGCCCCCAGGGAATCAGCAAACAACCCATAACAAGAAAGTACAGCAGTGTGCCGGTCTCTACGGCTTTAAAGTTAAGAATTGACAAGACGAAGCCACTTATTAAGGACCACAGGGCAAAAACGTAATAGCGTGCGCAGCCGGATTTGGAGCCGAAAGAGCTAAACATACCCGCCAAGACCACGCCACCCCAGGCCGGAACCCATTTCATCCAGAGATTGAAGTCCCGCACATCGCCGAAAAGGAAAAAGGCAACAGCCAGAACTACAATCACGATAAGCGTAATGAGAAAAATAGCCCCGAGGACTTCTTTAGGTTTGTCCGGGATTAGTTTGACATAGCCTATTCTGGGGTGCGTAAATCGCTTCCTCATAGCCATAAGCGCAGGCCCAAAAAGAATCACAGGTAGAGCTAACATGAAAACCAGAAAACGTGAAATAAGGCGTGTGGACATTGCCACCATACAGATGCCCATAACAAGCTCCAGAAGACCGTCCTGCTGACTGTCTCTGAAGGTTTTCTTTTCGATTTCTTTCAAGTCAATTTTCTGTTTCATTGCATACCTCCTTTGCCGGGAATGGGTAATCGCGAAGGAAACGGGTTAGAAGCACCATCCCGATGACCAGCATGACCATCCCGGGAACAGCAAACGCGATGGGGCTCAGATTAACACCCGCGAACTCTTTTACCACCATATCAATCGGTACCGGCAGGGCAAATAACACACCGTATGCATACAAGCGGGTACAATCCAGATAGTAGGCCAACAAGCTGAAAATGATGACAGCATCGGCTACCCAGGCGGCGGGTAAAAGAAGCAGCAGTTTAGGCTGACCCGCCGGATAGCTTCGTATCACCAGTGCAGCGGCAACGAAGACTACAGCTCCAGCGACCACAGAGCATAAAAGTATGATGCGTGATTTCCTTATTTTGCGTTTACGCTTCGGACCGAATTTGACGAAGCCCATCCGGGGAACCGTTATGAGCTTCTTTCCGGCGATGAAGGCCAGAAGGACCAGGACCTGCAGCACAACGAGGATGATCATATTTCGTTCTTCCGGTACACCGATGTTCGATAGCAATGCGCCGACGGCAATTATCAAAAGTAAGGAACCAAGAAAGATGTCCCATATGCCATCCTGGAAAGTTGACCTGTAAGCCTTTTTTTCGATTTCATTCAAATTAAACATTGTCATTTTTTGCCTCCTTTATAGTTTCAGGGTATTTACGCAGGAACCGAACCAACTGAACCAGCCCAATGGGGATAAGGATAGTAGACAAATCCCAAAACTGGTATGCAGTAGCAAGTCCTGGAGCGTAACCGAGCCGTATGAGTATTAGACCAATAAGACTGCTTGCCAGGAGCACTCCAACAAGTATGTAATCGAGAACGTATCCGGTTATACGCGCACCGGCCAAAGCAAGTCCGGCCAGGAATATACTCAAACAAAGGGGAAGTAACGGCCTTACCCAGATACCCACACATATAATCAATCCAACTACAACCAGCGGCACAGTGATGTCCCACACTATCAGACTCTTCTTGTCTGCACGCCCCGGATACTTCACATAGCCGACGCGAGGATAGGTAAATTTCTTCCTGCAGGTTGGCAGTATGTTTGTCTGCATTGCGCAACCAACAATCAATGCACCTGCATATCTGAAGTCAAGGAAAAAGACGGCCATTATACCGAGCATAAGCCCGGCGCAGATATCGGACAGACCATCCTGCCGAATGATTCGATACGACTCTCGTTTTATTCTTCTCATATCAATTGAAAATACCATTTCACATCTCCTCTACAGGCTTAGGATATTTGTGTACAAATAATGTGAACAATATGGACCCGGTAACTATGAATATACCTCCCATAACAAAAAAGTTAATGATAAGCCCATCGTAAGATTCGAAGTTCATTATCGAAAATAAGAGGCCGGAAACGACGGCCAGGACAGCAAATACTATGTAATGGATATTCCCTGACTTGCCATGTGCATAGAGAAATCCGCCAACCAACAAGACGCCCATAAGAGCGGGAGACCATTTTTTATAGGCAGCCGCATCTTTGACCTTACCAAAAAGAAGAAAGCAAATAACCATAAGGGCCAACACGACGGCCATATAACCAAACATGCCTTTGGCTGTTTTCTTTGGATCATCCTGAGGCAACTTGACGTAGCCAATCCTTGGGTAGGTATATCGTTTCCTTATGACCTCCATGAAACGGGGAAATAGGAATATTGGAACGAGAATTGCGAAAACATATAGGCCGGAACCCAAAGTGGCGCCAAGCCCAATAAGCAAGATGCCAATCATAATCTCCATCAGGCCATCTTGATTGGAGTCGCTGTAAGCCTTTTGTTCGATGTCTTTCAAGTTGATTTCTTGTTTCATAATTAATATCCTTAATAATACAAACAAATTTGTGTTGCATACCAGTTTGCTATATAAACAAATTTATAATATAGACGCATGAGCGTCAAGGTTTTTTTAATATTTTTTAAAAAATTTTTTGGATATATAGGATTCTTAGGAGGTGGGAATATTACAAGTGCTTGCGATAGAAGCACTTATGAGTACTATTGAATCTGTTCTAATGGTTGAAATATTTTACGAAATTTTCTTTTTTTCCCCTACATGCTCGTTACACGCATACTATTTTGTAAATATACCCGCACCGAGGTCGCTTCCAAATGTGCCTTCAACAACTTACATGTAATACCTTGCTATTTCGTCTTGCACAAGAACGAATTTCCCCTCTCTGATGATGTTTTTCCTCCCAATTCAAACAAAATTAAAGCCCACTTTTTATCACATTTAATCGTTTCTCGGCATCTGGATCAGTAGTAAACAGCTTCTCAAGCTCTTCACAGGGATATTCGTCGCAATGAGCACAATTCTCAATACCCTTGTGACTTGCACACTTTCTCATATGACAGTTCTTGCTTCCTGAAAATAGTCTTCCACTTTTTGCCTTGCATCCATCACAATCGGTGACATCCTCCGGTTTACATTCTTGCCCATAGTGCTTCTTAATTTGCTGTGCTATATCAGCCCTCATCTTGTTTCTTTTGTCTTTGTCCATTTCTCTCGTTGCCAAATAGATGGCACAGCCATGACAGTTTAAGCCGCAATAACCAATCATCTCATTCATCTTTTTCACTCCTTTGTCATAAAGGTAATTATTTCCTACTTTAGCAGTTTTTCATAGACCGACTCAATTGTATCGACCATTGTTTCCGGTGCGAATTTCTCTTTTACCGACCCCCTTCCGTTTTCACCGAGTTTCTTTCTTAAGTCCTCGTCTTCTATCAATTCTGCACAGGCCTTTATTAATTGCTCGACGTTTTTCGGCTCAATCAGCCGGCCGGTGTTTTCGTTTACAACTTCCCTTGCACCATCAACATCGAAGGAGACAGCCGGCCTGCCGCAGAGCATTGCCTGGGGCAGGGTACGGGCAAGCCCTTCTCGCAGCGAGCAGTGAACGAGGATGTCTGATGATTGTATGGCGAGCGGGATTTGGCTCGGCGGCAAAAGACCGGTGAATTTTACCTTTTCAGCTAATCCCAACTGGCAAACCTGTTGTTTGAAATGGTCAGAAAGATTTCCATCCCCTACGAACAGCCAAACACATTTTTCGAATCGCTTCGAGAGCTGCTTAGCTGATTCAATAATATATTCGTGTCCTTTGAGCATAAACAATCGTGCAATGGTTACGAGTACAATCGAATCTTCGTTGATTTCATACTTTCGACGAAAATCTCTTTTGTGCTCTTCTGAGATTGGCCCTAAGAAATCATCTTCTTCGATAGCTGAATAAGCAGTAATAAACTGTTCCGGCCTGCCGATACCAGCAGCGATCGCCTGTGTGGTCATTGCATCTGCAACGCTGATAAAAAAGTCCGTTCGCTTTGCAGCGGATTTCTCGATAGCAATATAAAACTTGTTCAGCCATTGACTTTGATACCGATGAAAAGCCAGCCCGTGTATTGTATGCACGACCGCCGGTAAATTTTCCGCCCATTTTCCTTTTAAGCTATAACCTGCAAATCTGCCTAATATCCCTGCCTTTGCTGAGTGAGTGTGCACAATATCCGGCTGTAATTGACGAAGTAGTTTCTTTATTTGGAAGTAGCTGACAATATCATTAAAAGGATTTATTGCCCGGCGGAGTCTGTCGAGAACAATAACTTGATAATCTTGTCCTTTTGTTTGATTAAAAAGCTCACCTTCCGGCCCTATGGCCGGACCGGTAATGAGAGTAACATCGTGCCCCCGCTGAGCTAAAAGTTTACAGGTAATAAGCGTATTTTCCTGCGCCCCACCGAGTATTAACCTCGTTATGATATGAACAATCTTCAATATGTCCCCTACATACGCTTCAGGCGTATTTAATCCACATCAGGCACAATCCCTGGGCTGGGGCGAGTTGTCCTGCTGCGGTCCGGTCTTTTGCTTCGAGAATTTCGTTTATCTTCTCAGGTCTCCATCTGCCCACGCCCACTTCGACCAGAGTGCCGACGATATTTCTGACCATATTATACAAAAAGCCGTCCCCCTCAACCTCAACATATACCCAATCATTCTCGTATTGCGTATTGCGTACTTCGTATTGCGTGTTGTGTATATCTGTGGCAGATATTTGTGTCTTTTTTTCGCACGACGAATTGATATCACAGCGAAAGATTGTCCGCACCGTGTTCTCTCTTTTATCTGCTGCTGATGCGAAGGATTTGAAATTCTTTTTGCCGACCAGAAGTCTTGCGGCTTCAGCCATAGCTGTAGTGTCGAGTTTTGTGGGCAGATGCCAGCAGTGTCTTATTTGCAGGACCGGCCTTACTTGCCCCGTGAAAATCGTATAGCGGTACAATTTACTCGTTACTGCGCCCATTAGGTCAAAACCTTCCGGGGCTTCCACCGCTTCGGTAATTGCAATATCAGCAGGCAGCCTGTCCGTAATCGCCTTGGCCAGATTCTCTGTTGGTATTGGCGAATCGATTTGAATAAGCCCGACCTGCCCCAGAGCGCTTACACCTGCATCGGTTCTGCTTGCCCCGAACAGTCTGACCTCAGAGCCGAACAGGTCCTGGATTGCTTCGGTAATCACGCCCTGGATGGTCCTTAGTCCCGGCTGAATTTGCCAGCCGTGATATGCGCTACCGTCGTAGGTAATTGTAAGTTTTATATTGCGAACGGCCATTATTACAGATTAGACCAACTTTTCCGCAATCTGCACAGCGTTTAGGGCTGCGCCTTTCCGCAACTGGTCGCCGGCGACCCAAATATTGATGCCGCGGTTCTCAGGCACAGACTCATCCTGCCGGATTCGGCCTACAAATATATCGTCCTTGCCCGAAGCGTCAATCGGCATTGGAAACCGGTTGTTTTCGCGGTCGTCCAGTACGGAAACGCCCGGCGCGGTGCTCAAAAGGTCCCTGACCTGGTCCGGTGTAATAGCCTCGGTGAACTCAAGATTAATACTCTCACAATGCGCCCGGAATACCGGGATACGAATACAGGTACAGGTAATCGCAATCTCAGCGCAGTCGAAAATCTTCCTGGTCTCGTTGACCATTTTAATCTCTTCCAGATTATATCCGTTCGGCCCGAGCGTCGAGTCATGGCTGAACACGTTAAACGCTATTTGATACTTGAATGCCTCACAGGTAGGCTCTTTCCCGGCCAAAACCTCACGCGTCTGATTTTCCAATTCAAGCATCGCTGATTGTCCTGCCCCGCTGGACGCCTGATACGTGCTCACGACCATTCGTTTGACAGGATTTGCCTTATGCAGCGGCCAGACCGGCACGATACCGATAATCGTTGAGCAGTTCGGATTGGCGATTATGCCTTTATTCTCCTCGATTTTTTGCGGATTTATTTCAGGTATAACCAATGGCACATCCGGGTCCATCCTGAAGGCCGAGGAATTATCAACAACAACCGTACCGGCTTCGACCGCAGCGGGCGCAAACTCTTTACTTCGTGCTGCGCCGGCACTGAACAACGCTATATCAATGCGAGAAAAACTATTCTTCGTCAGCTCTTCAACGATGTATTCTTTGCTTTTGAATTTGATTTTCTTGCCGGCCGACCGGCTGCTCGCCAACATTTTTAATCTGTCATATGGAAAATCCCGCTCTTCTAAGATTTGCAGAAATTCCTGCCCGACCGCACCGGTTACTCCAGCAATCGCCAGATTACAACCCATACCATAAACTCCTCAAAAACTTCTCTCGCATACAAACTTAAAGGCAGCCAAACAAGACTGCCCATTAAAACATACTAATGCCAAAACTGAACTCGAATTATAGCTTCTATATCGGCAGAATGCAATAGTCTTCCACTTAATATATAATATTTATTTTGCTGCTGTTCCTTCTTCGCTCGGCCTTTTCCGCCAGAGCTCTGCCATAACAGATGCTGTAATAATGCAGATAAATACGAAAATTGCCGCCGGTATCGCCGCTTTTTCGCCGAAATGTTTCAACGCCAGGACCGTCCCTAAGCCGGCGTTCTGCATCCCAATCTCAATCGCTAAAGTCCGCCTTCGCCGCACCTCCATCCGAAAAGCCGCCCCCACACCATACCCGCCCAACATCCCATAAATATTCAGTATCACCGCCGTGGCCAGAACCAGCCCTGTTACCTGTGCCAGGCGGTCCTTATTGAGCGCTATCACTAATGAACAAATAAAGATGATAAACGTAACCGATATCGCCGGGAAAATCGGCAAAACTTTTTCTATCTTCTCTTTAAAATAATGCCTTACCCCAAACCCGACAAACAACGGCACTATCACCATTTTGACGACACTGAATACCATCTCCCAGAAAGGAACCTTCAAAACCGACCCGGCTAAAATGAATGTCAAGCCTGGCGTCAACAACGGACACAACAGCGTAGAGACAGTTGTCAGCGAAACCGAATACGCCGTGTCCGCTTTGGCAATATAACTCATCACATTACTTGCCATCGCTCCGGGCGCCGAGCCGGTCAGTATCAATCCAACTGCAATCTCAGGTGGTAATCCAAACAGCTTCGCCAGCGCAAACGCCCCTAACGGCATAATACTAAACTGCGCAGCCGAACCGATTAAAATGATAATCGGCTTTTGTGCGATCCGTTTGAAATCTTCGATTTGCAATACCGCCCCAATCCCGAACATCGTAAGGGCGAAGAACCAATCCATATAGTCCCTCAACGCCACAAAGGGCTTTGGAACCAGATACGCCACCACCCCAAACACAATCACCCACACCGCAAAATACTTCGTATAAAAATCTAATACCTTTTTCAACATATCGAAAAGTATAAGCCCCCGCTAATCCGGTGACAATCTCTAAAATTTAATACTGAACTTCGAAAGGGCCTGATAAATCTCTTGATTTTCCCCTTTTGGGTGTTATCTTTCTTCTATGATGGACTTTGTTGTGGAGGCTAAATGGCTCAGAACTCAAAAATTGAATGGACCGAATCCACTTGGAATCCTGTTACCGGCTGTACGAAAATAAGCGCAGGCTGCAAGAACTGCTATGCGGAACGTATGGCTTTGCGATTAAAAGCTGCGGGTAGTCCCAACTACGCCAATGGTTTCAGGGTAACGCTCCATAACCATGCCCTTGAAATACCTCTACGCTGGAAGAAGCACCGTACGATTTTTGTTAATTCTATGAGTGACCTTTTTCATAAAGATATTCCTTTTGATTTCATCTCAAGAGTTTTTGACGTTATGCGCCGTGCATCTCATCACCGATTTCAGATATTAACGAAACGTTCTGGCCGTTTGCTGAAACTAAGCTCCAGGCTCATTTGGCCGGAAAACGTTTGGATGGGAGTTACCGTTGAGAATGTCAATTGCAGCTTCCGCATAAACGACCTTCGGCAAACTCCTGCTGTGATAAAATTCATTTCTTTTGAGCCGCTCTTAGGCCCGATTCCCGATATTAACCTCAAAGGCATCAATTGGGTTATAGTTGGTGGCGAATCCGGCCCAAATGCAAGACTAATGAAACCACAATGGCCTATTGATATACGCGATCAATGTCTTAATGCTGACGTTCCCTTCTTTTTCAAACAATGGGGAGGTATAAATAAGAAAAAAAATGGGCGAAAACTGGACGGTCGTACGTGGAACCAAACGCCGGATATTTTGAAATCACAGGAACTGACCTATGTTTAACCTGCCATCGCTATCAAATGATGGTCTCTATATTCCAACAGTTGGAAAGCAGTCGTCCGATAAGCATTACTTCTTAATGAAGTATATCGATATCTTTACTACAGCAATGAAGGGGAAATGGAAAGGCCTGCATTATATTGATCTCTTCGCTGGCGCTGGAATTGAGAGGATACGAGGATCTAATGAGTTGTGTTGGGGGTCACCAATGATTGCAGTATATGCTCCTAAACCATTCGATAGACTCCATCTTTGTGAATTAGACCCTAAAAAGTATCAGGCTCTTGAGAAAAGAATAACCTTCAAAAGACCGGATTCACAAATCTTAAAAGGTAATGCCAACGAAAAGGTTCTTGACATTGCAAAAGAGATACCTTGTGGAACTTTATCGCTCGTTTTTCTTGATCCATATGGCTTACAGATCGACTTCGGAACATTAAAAGTGCTTGCGTCAAAAAAAGCTGATCTCATAATATTCTTCCCAGATAGGTTAGATATATTGCGCAATTGGAAACACTATTACTACAGTGATCCAAATTCGAAGCTCGATCGTCACTTGGGGCTGGGTTCTGACTGGCGGTCTGTCTTGGACAATGCTCCGCCGAATAATCGGGTTGAGGAGTTAAGGAAATTTTATGTGCAGCGACTTAAACAAAATCTTGGGTATCCACATATTGGTCATGAACGAATACCAAGCCAAGGCCGTCCCTTATACTATCTCATCTTTTGCACCCGGAGTGAAGTCGGTGCCAAGTTTTGGCGCGAAATCTCTCGGAAAAAACCTGATGGACAACGAACTTGGCCCTTTTGATCAACATAAGCAATCATCTTTTAGTTCAAATAACCACCTAAACTGTAGCTTCCGTCAAACCAAAATGTCTTTATAGTCTGCGCAAAATTTCTTTCGCCTGCATGCTCTGCAGTGAGTCCCTCTCCATATATTGTCAAACTGCTCCATAATTTTACCGACTATTTTTTCCTCGTCGGTAATGATGCCGGCCTCGAAATTTCTTTTGTGTTCACTCTTGGCCCCCATCCCGGCACCGGTAAGATTGGCACTGCCGCTATACGCAAAGCCCCCATCGATTATCACGGCTTTAAGGTGAACTCTCGGACATAAGATTCGTTCCATTCCCTTTATCAAATTCGGATACTTATCGAAATCCTTTCGAAAGGCAGGCCCCGGCTCTTTGGCGTGCAGCAGTCTTATTTCGACGTGTTTTTTGACCAGGTCGGACAAAATCTCCAGAAACGGCACCATTCTGCCGGCCTTTTCCACATAGAGGTCTTTCAAGTCGGACGTTGCTATCCAGACGAACTTGCGAGCTTTTCCGATTCGCCCGTAAAGCACTTTTTCGTATATATCTCTGTCCGTAATGAATTCAAGCATTCTTTTGAATCCGAGCCTACACAATCCATTCAATTCCCGAATCCATTTTACCCGCGAACTCCGGGTTACGCAATACGCACATGTCATTATGAGCATTGTGAAGCGAACATGAAAAAGGGCTGTAAGCTCTAAACTTACAGCTCCAAGATCAATCTTGTTCGGCAAGACTAACTTCCTAATTACCCTCGGAATCCCTTATCCCAATCCAAGCTCCGAGGTACTTTAAAAGGAATACCTCCGAGAAGGCTCACCCACATCAACACTCTCCACCGTGGCTCCATCGACAACCGTCCATTTCGTTGTATCGATAGCCGCTGATGGAAACGTATCTTTAAATATCGCCCTATCTTCTTTGCTGAAAGTCTCAACGATTAAGAGCCGGCAGTTCAGTCTCCCTGGAACCACCAGTAATCGTGTTGTTCTGAATCGCCCCCGTGTGCTTACCTGTTCTGATGGGCCCGCCCAAATAATACCTAAACAGAAAGGGTTTGGGGGCACTCCACGTGCCCCCAAACCCGTAAACATCATCAACCCTAAGCCAACATTATTGAGATCGTTGGGCTTAGAGTTACTAATCGAGAGCCTCTATTAGCTCAACTTCAGCGAGCTGCATACTATCCGCGTTTTCGGCGTCTCGAACTTCCGTGATTAACAATTTGTAGTTCTTGTACGCTACATCATTATCAAACACAATCGGGGTTTCGTTCTTTGCCATACGCGGCCACGGAGTCTCCTGGTTGAAGTCGTCAATTGTACCACTGGCAATCAACGTCCACGGTCCAGTATATGTATCACCATCGGAACCATAGAATTTGAATGCAACCGGATCTCGCTCTGGAGCGTCATCCGCTGTGGTGAAAGTCAGTCTATTAACAACTTTCTTCTTTGATGGTTTTACCACGAAACCAGTGGGCTGCTTCTCACCTTTGTTATGCCGATAGTTCGTCTTGATGTTATTATCGAGCGCCTTTAGCGGTGATTCCGAGCCGGGCCAATCGGTATCGGTCGGATGTCCATAGATGGTATTCCCTGGTGAGGTAATATCAACCAGTACATCTTCGGTGACACCTATTAGCTCAACATCGGAGATCTTCGCACTTCCGGCGCCTCGAACGGCCGTATAGAGAACTTGATAGTGCTTGTACAATGTCGCATTCTCAAACGAAATCGGCGTCTCATTCTTTGTGAGGCGCGGCCACTCGTTCGGCTCGTTGAAATCGACGATATCGCCACTGGCAATCAAATTATACGGCCCATCGATGCCCACATTAGAACCAGAAAGTTCAAATGCAATCGGATCACACTCTGCTGCGTCATCTGCTGTGGTGAAAGTCAGTCCGGTAACGATAGTCTCACCGGCAAGTGGTGTAATCTGGAAACCAGTGCAATCTGCATTGGGATCAATAGCAGAAGCAGCAGCAACATCCCTGACGTTGTCACCTGGTGCGGTAACATCAGCCGGTTCCAGGATGACTATGGGCTTGACGCCTCGGATGGCGTCGATGCGGATTGAGCCGGTACCACCGACTATCAGGTTATTGACATCATTGACATCAACATTGACATCGCCTACACCAATGTACAGCTTATTGGCATCTGCCACATCCACGCCTGCGTCGCTGAAGGTAAGAAGCGGAATCTTCATGGTCCACCACTGATCAATCAGTGTGGCCGCAGGATTCGGATGGGTCACTACGCCAAGGGCACCAGCGCTATCTTCCAACGCCAAGTACAACTGCTCGGCAGAATTGCTGGCTATGCCAACGTCTTGGTTCGTAGCGGCAGGATCGACGTTGCCCGTAGTGCTGACGTTGGAGAATTGGGCCTCACAAGCCACACCAGCGCTATGGCTGGTCACCGCCAGACCTACATAGACGTCCTCTTTCATCACGATCTCAAGGGAGGTTTCCATGTCTTCCCAGGTCTCGCCGTCACTGGACTGCTGGGCTGTGATTATATCTCCTTTACGCGCCAGCATCACCCAGGCCGTAATGGTGTTTGGGTCGTCGCTTTGCGTGCCTTCGGTATCTTTACCAGCAGCCACGCGATGCTGCAATCCAACTTGGCCATTGGGCGTGATGTAAGCCAGCGCATTAGCGGAGTCTGCGTCAAGTGTCTCGCGAATCATAACGCCTGCTTTGGCCCCGTCGTCGGTATTCTGGACACTCTCGACCTTAGCTATGACCTTGCCGTCACCTTTCAGCTTCCTGTACATATAGTGGAACTGATCCGATGAACCTCCGATGTCGGCCCCGGCACCTATTACTGTGTAGATCCCGTTCGGTTCGTCCATGCTGGCACTGCCTTGAAGAGCCGGTCTGCCAAGGAACCGGAACTGAAGGTCCGTCGTAACTCCATTGGCTGTTAAGTCCGCCGGCGTAACCCACGAAGCCTCAGTAGTGTATGGCTCAACACTGTTGTCATAGTCAAGGGTGCTCTCAGTATCATCGATGATTAAGTAGTCGGCAGTTGTTAAGCTCCAGACCTCGCCTTTCCACGGCGAATCTGCTTCGGCGTCGTTGACTTCATCAATACGCCAGTAAAAGGTCTTGTTCCATTCCAGATCCCCAGGCTCATAGCTGGTTTCGGCCTGCCTGCCCACGTAGATGTCCGCGGTGTTGGGGTCGGCATCGGCTACAGCATTGGGATCATCACCCAAGTACACATCATGCTCAGCAGCCTTCACGCCTGGACTAAAGGCCAGGACTGGTGACTGCGTGGTATTTTCTGCTCCGTCTTCGGGCTCCGGATCGAAGGCCCACAGCGCCACAAACGGCGGGGGTGGCGGGGGTGGTGGCTCCTCTGTCGAGAAGCTCCAGAGAGGACCCGCATGGGTTTCGAGAATACCAACTTCATCGACCTTCCAGTAGTAGGTCGTAATCAGCTCCAGCGGCCCGGGGTCAAACGATGCCTCCATCTGCTTGCCCATGAAGGTATTCGGGTCATTCGGGTCTGAAGCCGCTACGGCCTCTTTGTCTGTGCCGAAGTACACATGGTGCATAATCGCATCCGTGCTGGCTGACCAGCTAAGCTGTGCATCAAGGCTTACCGACGTAGCGCCGTCAGATGGGCTCGGGTTATAGGCCTCCACATGCACCGTCGTGAAGCTCCATACCTCACCCTCGTGTTCGACGCGTCCAATGAGCTCGAGATCCCAAGTTTCCCATGGTTCGGGTGTATAGGCTTCGACCTCATCGACTCGCCAATAGTAATTCGTCCCCGCGGCTAAGTCCACGGTGATTGATGTCAGCTTGGTCTCACCAACCAGATCCGATTCATCGATTGTCTCGTCGGTGCTCAGATATACCTTGTGGGTGACAGCAGTGTCGCCCGCGATCCACTCCAACGTGGACTCATTTACATCAAAGGCTATATCAACGGTTACATCAGCAGGACTCGGTACCTTAGCTATCATTGGAGACTTAGGATTCAGCACCGTGTAGTCACCGATGGTGATGATGCTATAGACATCGTTCACCTCGATGATGCCGGTGTCGATCAGGTCCTGCATGTCAGCTTTAGACAGACCCCACGTGGTGTTGGGATCGTTGGGATCAGGCTGGAACGGCTGACGAATCCGGATCTCGCCGCCGGTGTAAATGATCTTGGTGTCGGTAATCATGATGTCGCTCAACTCTTCGGCCTGAAGCAGACCGCCGTTCATGAAGATCCTGACTTGGCCGACGTCATTGCTGTCGTCTTTACCCAGTCTGAGCCGGTCGCCGGTAATCATCTCACCACCGTTCATTGTCAGGTGTGCGGTGCCGTCGAGGTTATCGCTCAGATTCAAATAGCCAGCGGAGTAGAAGCTCCCGCCGTTCATGATGAATGTAGCCGTCCCGTTGTTGTCGTCGTTGATCGTGCTGTTGCCGCTCACGGTGACCGTGCCGCCATCCATTATCACCTCGCTGGTTCCCGGGTCACCCTCGTCGTTGTTCATTAAGAACTCATTCATGTTGATCGTCGGGTTACCGCTGATGTGCAGGTATCCCGTGTTGCCTCCGTCGTTAACGACTTGAAGGTCATTGCAAGTTACCGTTGCGTTGCCGCTTATGGTCATGCCAGCCTCAATCCCCTGCTGATGGTGGGGAATGTATATAGTGTCCCCGACGGTGACGGTCGCGTTCTCGCCGATATTGCAGATGGCGGGGCCGTCCTCGCCGACGTCAAGATCGTCGCCGACATTAACCGTAGCGTTTCCATTTACGTCCAGGGTGGCAAATGCGGTATTGGCATCTGCGAGGTATAGTTCGTCGGGTGCATTAAGCGTAGCGTTGCCGGTTACGATCAAGTGACCCACTGTGTTAGCGTCGTCGGCGATGGTCATATCGTCGCCCACGTTAAAGACCGAGTTGCCGGTTAAGGTCATGGTACCCTGGCCACTTTTGTCGGGAATGTAACAATCATCGCCAAAGTTGATGACCGCGTCGTCGCCGATAGTGATGGTGCCGATACCTTCATCGATTTTAAAATCGTCCACGAGGTTAATCGTCGCAGTCCCGCTTATGTCCAGGTAGCCCACAGCAGTGTTAGCGTCAGCGATGATTATAGCGTCAGCGTTTACGATCGAGCTGCCGCCGATATTGATGTAGCCCTCACCCTGGTCGATAGCCAAATCGTCAATGATATCAACAGTGGAATCAATGATGTTCAGCGTACCCAAAGTGCCGTCGTTATCGACAACTTTAAGGTCACTGCCTTCACCTAATATGGTCACAGAGCTTCCGCCCAGGATATCGATCTGACCCAGCGTATTGTCACCACCACCGATTGCCAATCTGCCTTCTACGGTAAGCGAGCTGCCAGCGTCCAGCGTAAGCACACCGGTCGTCGAGCCGTCGGCGGCGCCCTGAATGGCCAGGTCACTGCCACGACTGACCGCTTCCCCGTTGAGGATGTCGATCCCGAGGGTGTCGTCGTTGACCATCTTGTTGCCGAACTCTTCGTTGGGCCAGGTCCACGCTGAATCGGTCACGGTCCAGTTGAGAATCGTATCCCAGATGCCGTCACCCTCGCTGCCGTTCCAAACGTACAGCCCTGCGTGGGCAGAGCTACCCAGCACTAAAACAAGTGAAATTAAAAAAATCAATTTCCTACACATAATAGTTCTCCTCCAAAACAATTACAATAATTCTAAATTATGCCTTGGCTACACACCAAAGCGACCGACAAAAAATTCCACTGTCGCCACACTATATCTGCCCAGGAAAATTGTGCGCGACTTGATACAACCTCCTTCCTTTAAAAGCCCAAAATGAGCTGTTAATTGAAATGTGATATGTTTGACTTGCGAAGCACTAAGCCCCTATTCCAGCTCTGTGCCCCACAGCTTAATCCATAACTCCTCCTCTATTTGGATAACCATAAAGCTTCCGTACTTCGATTGTACAGAGTCAACAAATCCTTGCCTTATGCCCGTAAAGACGTTATCAAATATATTTATACCAGATTGGACGATGTTACGTCAAGAATATTATTACTTTTTTTGAAAAAAAAATCAAAAAAAATGGAATTTGCCGGGTTATACTCTGTCATACTCTTAAAAGCCTTTGTCCGCAAACTGCAAATCAAGGCATCAAGTATTATGATACATAAATAGCACTGTTTGTCAAGCCCTAAAATCCCGAAAAGTCAAGTCCCCCAGATGCCCTATTTCAGACTTGGTCAAAAAGTCTGCACTTTTCCAAATTCCTGCCAAAAAATACTCATTCTCAAACTCCTCTCAAAACGTCGTAACCATCTGTGCAGCAAGGAGTTATAGCATTTTCCGCGCAAAGTCTGAAAACCAACCGTTGAAACGTAAGTGAAGATCCGCCCTCCGTCAGGCCAAAACTAACTCCTCGCGTAAAGTCCCCGACGAGATACGAAATATATTATCCGGTGGATATTTTCTCGAAAGCTTGTTAACAGATAAGCCATTGCCGGACAAAAACAAAAAGTATCGCATCTTTATCAGTGCCGCCGAGCTAATCGCTGACTCACACTGGGCAGGCCTGATAACTCCTTTATAGAAAAGTGGTTATGGTTATGACATTGAGCTTGTCTGCGTAAGCGGCCCAAAAATGACCGAGGCAGGCTGCCCTAAATTTTCAAATCAATAATTTTATACTTTCATACGCCTTATGTTGAGAAAATAACAAGATTTTTAAAGATTTTCTCCGGGTGAAATCCGCCCCTGGCAGAATCAATTTAAAAAAGGGCCTATACCGAATCGCCCCGAATTGCCTGCAAATCAGCTATATCAATGTCAATTATAATTTATAATTGCCAGTCAAATCCCGGCTTAAGGTGCCGGCTCTGGCGGCGGCCGATACAGCCGAATATCATCGAAGTACATCGTACCTGAACCGCCGGCTACCGGATTCTTCTTGTTACCAAGACCAAGAGCAATCGTATTGACATTGGCCAGGTTTACACCCTGGTCTGCAAATGCCTGCAGGTCGATAGTCCACTCCGTCCAGGTAGTTATCTGCGCTGCATTTGGATTATCGTGAGTAACTACCGCATTGCCATTGATAGCAACATACAAGGACTCAGCGGTATTAGACACAACACCCTGGAACCAAATCGATAGGACTCCAACGCCTTCCGCAGTCCAGTCTCGTTGGGAGCTCAACGTCTTCTCCACCTCTGAATACCTGAACTTGCCCTGCTGATTGTTGTCATAGAAGACCGGCATCGACTTGCCGCCTCCGTGAACGATAGTTTCCTCTGTATAAGAAGGAGTGTCGTCCCAACCCACAGCCGAGCCGGTCCCGTTACCGGGATAATAGGGTTCAACACCTGGCGTGCCATAGCCAAGCCCGTCTTTCCAGGCGTACCATATCTGGTTGTCGTTAACGTCGTAGTTCTCAAAATCGTCCACGACAAGGAAGTTGGCGGTCGTAAAGCTCCAGACATTTCCTGTCCACGGACTGTCTGGATTGGTGTTATTGACCTCATCAATCCTCCAGTAGTAAGCAGTATCCCACTCAAGCATTCCGGGGTCATAGCTCTCAGTACCAAGGTCCCTTGTGCCTTTATACTCCGGCGAGCCGGTATCGGCATTTTTCACGGCATTTTTATCAGTGCCGAAATATATCTGATGCGAAGCTGCAAAGACACTCGGCGAGAAGCTAATAATCTGTGTCTGCTTTATATCCACAGCGCCATTAGCCGGATTCGGGTTCCCGACGGCGCCTTGAGTAGTAAAGCTCCAGACGTGGCCTTTATAGGTGTCGACGGCATCAAACTCATCGACACGCCAGTAGTAAGTATTAGCCAATTTAAGTGGGCCGGGAGGAGTATAGGTTGTAGCTCCCTGAGGCAGACCTCCAGTAGCATTGTTGACATCGTCAAAATTGTCGCCGAAGTAAACAGTGTGCAATTTTGAACCGAAACCTGCCGTCCAGCTAAGCTGTACATCCGGGTCTACCAACCCGGCACCATCAGCCGGGTCTGGGTAGTAGGCGGTCCGGGGTGGAATCCTAAAGCTCCAGACAGGGCCCACCCACGGACTATTCGGCTCGGTGTCATTGACCTCGTCAATCCGCCAGTAATATGTCGTACCCGGAACAAGACCATCCGGATAAAGAAATCCGGGAAAGCCGATAGTTAAAGAAGTTGTGGTCTGGTTGCCCTGGAATGTATCAGCGGCATTGTCGTTTACATCGTCAAAATTGTCACCGAGATACACATCGTGCGAAACCGCAAAATCTCCTGGCCACCACCTAAGATTCACCCATGTATCTTCAACGAGAGCACCATCAGCCGGGTCAGGACCTAAAGCAAATGGATATCCTTCACCGCCTCCCTGCATAATAGCCTGAATCTCTTCCTGCGTCAGAACCTTATCGTAGATGCGGACATCATCAATGGACCCGATAAAAGGCCTATCCTGCTGTGTCGGGCGCCAACCTATAGTCACATCCAAGGTGGCGTTGGCGACGATATCCCACCCGTCCGGGTCTGTTGATTCCATCGTGTCATCCTCGCCGTCCACGTAAAATGTGACATCGCCACTTGAGGCCGTGGCGTTATCTATTACTGTCACCGCAACGTGGTGCCATTCACCATCGATCAAATCGGTGTTACCCTGAACATTGCCGTCGCCATGCGAGATCCGTAGCCTGTTGCTGTTGATCCGGAATTCCACTCTTTGACCACCGACGTGAGCGCCCCAGTGTACAATTTGCTCGATATTCGCAGGGTTCGCTGTTTTGACCCAAGCAGTTATGCTAAAGGCGTGCGTACCAAGAACGCCCTTGTAGCCGTCTATAGTCACGTAATCAGGATTGTCTTGAAATTCCAGGGCTTGCCCAAAAACCCCGGGCCCAAACGTCGGGCTACCATTGAGCGTACCATGACGTTCATTACCGGAGGTATCAAGGGCATTACCATCAAAAGTCCACCAACACATAAGATTAGGATCGGCAGCATTTGCCGCGCCCGTCAGGACTAAGCACAGCGAAAACATAAAACAAACCAAATAAATCAGTTTCTTAGACATAATAATCCTCCTTCAAAAATTAAATATAGCTTGTCGATTGAAATGTAAAAAAAATAACCGTGAAACACGACATTTACGCTGCAACTCTTTGTCTTTCATAATAACTCCTCCTCCACCAAAAAAACACAAAGATTCCACACCTTAAAGGGCCAAAATCCACAGATACCTACCCATGCGACCCTTCGGCGGAGTTTACCCTGAGCGCAGCCGAATGGGCTCAGTGCAAGCTTTTTTCGCTCAGGGCACGTTCTATGTGGGCACAAACTACACCAATTCTATTTATAACAAATTAGCCTCTGTCCCGTCAAGCAAAATCTCTCGAATTATGCATGCCTTTGCTACATACGCAATACGTATTATAGATGACACAATACGAGAAAGGTCATTGCGAGGAGCGGAACGACGTGGCAATCTCAAAAATGATCAATAATCATTAATCACTTATCATTTTAAAAAGGGCCTATACCGAATCGTTCGGTATAAGCCCCGAAATGGTCCAAATCCTTAGCCGCTCACCAAGCCGCTGGTCCGTCAAAGCAGCGTGGTCCTTGAAATTGACCGTGCCGTCCTGATTCAGGCCTTCCTCAATCGAGAACGGCGATGTTACTTACTCGCAAACTCAAGAACCTCAGCCTCAGACAAAGCCCGGTCGTAGATCCGGACATCGTCGATTGCGCCAATCCAGTCGCTTCTCCATCCATCCGAGCCGATAAGCAAGCTGGAAGGGCCGCCGACAATAGTACCATGGAGACCGTTGCCGGAACTATCTTCCGTGTTGTTCTCAAATGCTTAGTACGCAACCAGACCTTCGGTGAGAGAGGACGTAGCCCCGACTTCATACGCGCCGATATCATAGGCGGCGCCTTGCGGGCGCGCGTCACCGTTATAGTCAGTCGTCAGAGTCACACCGACAGTGGCCGGATCCACACCCCCGTCGATGGCTTCTGAACCTGCTTGCGGGACGTAATTGGCATCCAACAGCGGATCGGTCAGAACACTGCCCGTCTCTACGTCTGGTCTCTGCGTGTTGTCTGCGGCGTTACCGTTTTGAAGCGTATTGCCAAAGAAGAGGCAATTCGTCGCCGCGATCGTAAAATCGTTGTTGCGGGAACCCAGAACGTCATCTCCATTGCCAACAACGTTATTAGCGAAAATACAGTTGACAACCTGCGTCGCATCCGCCATTTCATCATCGACGCCATCATTGTCGGTGTCCGCAGCGTTGGCGTTGTTGTAGATAAGGTCTTGATCACTTTGGTTGTTGCCCACAAAGGTACAGTTGATAAACTTGGAATTACGCCGCACCTGACACATCCGGTCGGAATCAGGACTTGAAATGTTATTGGCGAAAACGCAGTTCGTGACGGTCAGCTCACCCGATGACTCGTTTCCAATAAACAGGACGGTACCGTCGTCCGCGGCGGTGTTTCCCTCGAACCAGCATGCGTCAAGGCGGATAATGCTGCCGACAGCGGATGATTGGACTGCAGCGCCATCGTCTTCGGCCCTGCCGTTCAGGAAAACGCAGCGGTTGGCGATTAATGTTGTCCCGGGCGTGATGGCCGACGCCGAGCCGCCTTGCACTTTGATATGACCGGCGTCACCGTCGGCGTCACCGGTTTCGTCTGACTCAGAAACGCCGGTTGGAGAACATGCATAGTTGCCGTCGAACAGACAGTCGTTGATGGTAACCAGCGAGAGGCCGGTAATGTTGACCGCGCCCCCGTCATCTCCATCGCCCGGAATAGGAGTATGATTGTTCAGGAAATCACAGTTCGCAATGGTACCTGCCGCCGCATTGCCGATGAAGATCGCGCCGCCGTCGCCGGCCTCGTCGCCAAATTCATCTTCCTGTACCAATATTTGAACGTCCAGCTCTGCCTCGCTAATTTCACCGCTGCCGTCAGTGTCGATATGCACGAAACGGTGGAGGTCATCATCTTCGGTTCCCTCGGTTGCGTCTGCACCTGCAAGACGAATGCCACCGACCTGGCCATCTGCTTCCTCAGGGTCGAGGCCGCCGCTTGCGTTTGCGTCGAGCGTGGCAAAATCGGTTTTCAGATTAAACGCGGCGGATGTGAAGGAAAACCGGTCATGAGTGTCCGCGACACAGTTTTGAATGGTCATCCCTTCCAACACCCAGCCCTTCGGACCCGAATCGTTGGGATTTTCGTTGCCATTATTGAAGCTCCTGTCGCCCCATGCCACGAAAGCACGCGTGGTGTCGTTACCGTCGATAATGGTAAGCCCGGGACCAGCACCCCTGTAGGTAACGCCGTCTTTGATTTCGATCTGGGACGTTAGGTAGTATGTGCCCTCGGCGATCTCAATAGTATCGCCGGCCTCAGCCAGCTCGTTTGCCGCTGCGATGTCTCCACCGGCTTCCACAGTGATTGTGACCCCGGGCTCAACGGGAACAGGTGTCGAAATACTGAGCGTGTCGTGTCCCGACGCGGTGATTCGCACACCCTGCACCGGCAAGCTCATCTTGAAAACCACACCGTAGGCATCCTGACCACTCACGCTGATTCCCGTGTCGGCATAAGGTCCGCCTGCACTTGCTTTATCAAACGCAACCGCCGCACTCAGCGAACCGTCGGCAAAAATTGCCTGCCATGTACCCACGTCGTTGCCGCCTCGCTCGAACAGGAAGAAAGTATCGGTCAGGGACGGAAAAATCGTCTCCTGGAAGTCAATCCCGTCTATCGACGATATGTTAGTACTTCCGTCCAAGGTGAACAGGAAGTTATCGGCTTTCGAGCCCACATCGCCATCTTTCGGGTTCGACGTTCCGCTCACCGTCTCCGCCGGAGCCGGGTCCCCTTCGGCCCATAACGTTTCTACGCCTGCGTCAACATACCACCGAGTCGTCGTTCCCAGTATCAGATCCCCATCGGCGACAACATACTCGGTCTCCGCATGTCGAACGCTAACGATCGCACCGTCAACCACGGTAACATCCGCCAATCCGCTGAGCGTGTCGGCTTCGACGGGTGCCGCCATGACCACCAACGCAAAGAAGGCTAAACAAATCAATTTTCTACACATAATAATCCTCCTTCAAATAAGAGTTAAGATAATTATATTTTGGCCACGCACCAAAACACTCGATGTTTCAGACATACATCGAAAATCAAAAATTCATTCTTCGCTCCCGCTGCTTCGTTTTGCGAAGCAAACGGCGGGAGCTACGAAGAAAGAATCGCAAATCGTTTATATTTGCCCAGGACAAGTTTTACGATTTGGCTATGATTTACCACTACCTCCTTTCTTCCCGTCGTGGCTCGGCTACGCCGAGACAGGCAAAAGCCCAAAAATAAGCTGTTAATTGAAATCGCTAAGAGGGCAAACAAAACCCAGAATCTACCAACTATACTTATACTAAATTGCCTATATGGCCGTCAAGAAAAATCTGATGTTTTTGAGGCAAATCATACAGGCTCTTTAAGGTACCCAGTCAATTCTCACTTTTTACTAAAGTACCCTCAAGAATCTATCGAAAAACATATATGTTATATATAGAGACTGTGATGTCCGGAAGGGCGTCAAATAGTATTTTCAATAAGAAAAATAATAGGGCATAGTAAATGGTAACATCCCAAACAGAAGAAAAAGCCGAGGCTGAGGCCGAAGCAAAAGCCAAAGCCGAAGCGGCAGAGGCTAAAAGTGAGCCTGAAGCAGAAGCCAAGGTCGAAACTAAAGAAAAAGCCGAGACCGGACCCGAAGCTAAACCCCAGACCGAAGCGGTAGAGAAGAAAGACAAGCCCGAAGCAGAAGCCAAGGCCGAAGCTGAAGAAAAAACTGAAACTGAACCCGAAGCTAAACCCCAGACCGAAGCAGCAGGGGAGAAAGACAAGCCCGAAGCAGAAGCCAAGGTCGAAGCTGAAGAAAAAGTCGAGCCCGAAGAAAAAACAACTACACCTGACCAGAGTCAAGTGTCCTCCAAGGGTGTAGTTTCCGAAGCCATCCAAAAGTTGACCCAGTCAATGACTGTTCCCCCGGGCGAGTCCGGCAAAACCACAATGGGAACCCCGCAAGGCGGGAACCCTGCGCATATCAGCGTCCCATCAACAATATGCGCAAAAGACGTTATGCAAAAAGATGTGGCCTGGGCAGGTCCCGAGGAGAGCGTACAGCAGGCTCTTACAAAAATGCAGCAGCATGATAGCAGCTATATAATAGTAGGCCAAGACGAGGCCCTGGAAGGTATAGTATCGAAGTCTGATATAACAGGAGCAACCAGTATCTATCTGCGACCGATATTTGCGAAATGGCATGGCCCTGGGGATGATGCTACGCTTCAAATCAAACTCAAATGGATAATGAGCAGGCCTGTCCGCACGATAAGGCCGGAAGCAACGCTGGCGACAATAATAGAAAATATGTGCCGGTTTGGCGGGCGTGGTTTACCCGTGGCGGATGAACAGGGAAAAGTGCAGGGCTTAGTAACGGTATTCGACATCTTCCGGACGCTGCTCAATACAAGCGAGGATGTTTCGGCCGTTGGCAAAACAGCCGAGGCACCTGCATTAGAATAAACATCGCAAAAATCCAAGGCACAGGCGGCAGAGGAGAAAGGCAAGCCCGCAATTACATTTCGACATTACAGTGTGGATGTTGATATTCTTAATGAGGACCATTTCGTGGTGAAATAGAATAGCACTGCCTACCCAATACAGTTACCAAGAGCTGCCAGGTCTTTCTATTTCAACAAAATGCTACAACACACTCAATACGCAGTCATAACAAGTAGGGTCTTATTCAATTCGTATCCCCTGCAACGGCTCCGTTAAGCTGCTTAGGACTGGTAAAGAAATTAGGTTTCGTTTTGGCTCCAGCGAGGACAAGGCTGGCAAGGAAGCAAAACGCAGGCCTACTGGTTGGTAGTCCGAGTTTTGCTGACATCGCCAGCCGAAGCCGCAGCCAGCCAAAAATGGAAGATAATTTATTTACAAGTCCTTAGGTTCAGCCATGACTCTATCGGCAAATTTGGTCTTGTGTCCATCAATAACGATGCCACCTCCTACTTCATTTGTCCTGAACGTGATTTCTGCAGGGCCCACCATTACCATAATCCTCTGGTTGACAACCTTTAAAGTCGCTTTTTCTACAGATGCGGTCATAGCATCAGTCGCTGTTAACACGTGCAGAAAATAATCAACTCTTGAAGGTTTGGATGGTGATATTTCGACACGACATGCCGGTGCTGGTCCCGTATCTCGCCCGGGAAGATATTTTTTGCCGTTGTAGCTGTACAGATCCGCTCCCGTTGCAAGACTGACCTGTTGGTTCTCAGGCAGCAGAGTCTGAATAAACAACCGTCCCTTACCATTAGTAACTAACATATCCTGACCGTCCTTAGCGGGGACCTTCATTGCCTGCAACAGCCAGGTTTTTTTTAGTTGGGGATTCTTGGAACTTACACGATCGAAGATGACAAAGCTGCCGGGCCGAAGAAACACAATCTGACGTGTAAAATAAGCAAGCTTGTCTGGTGAATAGGCTCGTGTGCAATCACCGGCCACGTACAGGTACTCCCCTCTATCTTCGAAGGCTAAGATATCCGCGATATTGTAGAGCTGTCGTCCTTTTTGCCATTCGGCCGGATCTGTTACTGCGCCATTGTGATGCGGCCAAGAATGTGATTGCCCTCCGTCATTTCCTGAAACAGGGCCGGCACGTATCTTCGGCCACACCTCTGATGGATCACGGACAAGTATCGTGTTATGAGCAATGCTGCGCAAGTGGTAGTTGACATCATGGCTGGACCCAAAGGAATCATAATGGCCGCCGTCACCGGCAAGCTCCTCATACTTGTAAATGAGGAAATGGCCCACATCCAGGTGCTGATGAGCAGTGAAACGGTCCCCACACTTAAAGAAGAAATATGTTGCGTCTTCATCCCATGAGCTGCGGGCATAGACATAGCCAGGCCCCGGGCTGAGATGAGAAAGCCTAAAGTCCATGAGGTTACTTTTTCTGATGGAAGTATCTCGCCAAAGAAAATCCTTGTACGCATTTACTCCTACACTTGACCTGGATGCTGTCTCATTGAACGCCTGTACAGCCTGATGTCCCGGATCATCGCGGAAATGGTTTACGAGGATGCGTCTGGCCGATAGGGCCTTATCTCGGTCTCCACCGAAAACACGGCCTCCTCCATCACCCATAGGGATTGGCCGGCGAGAGTTGTATATCTTGATGCCGGGATAAGCTTCAAACATGCCTGCGATTGCACGGTTCTTGAAAAACCTTGGAGCTGCCGCGTAATAGTCAACGCCCTGGCAATGGCGGGCAACCTCACAGAAGAAAAGCCACTCATATAGCCAGTAGTTTATGTAATATCCTTCCGCCCATCCACCTCCATCACCCGCCAGGTTAAGGGCTGGTGCTGCGCGGGTACGCCATTCTTGTTCAAGCGCCTGGAGAATAGAGTCGGCACGCTCATTTTCATAATACGCAGCGTAGCAGGCCAATCCGATTCCCCAATTCTTGTATCCATACCAGCCGTTGTGGAATACATGGGTTTCCGAGCGCACATTCGCATCAACAGTTTTATTCATGTATTCATGAAACTTTACGCGTTGGTCTTCGCTCCAATATTCATAGCATAAATCGTAAACTATTGCACAGCGGGCCAGATCGTGGGCGAAAGGGACATGTCCTTTTCGAATAGGACCATTGATGTACTTCATTGCCATCTGTACAGCACGTTTGCCAAGCTGCTCATCATATTCCACGGCACAAACAATAGCCATCGATATCATTTTAGCATGATCGCCGGCATCAAGCTCACGTGCCACACGCGCAACTCGCTGATAATCCTCGACACGTTCCTTGGCTAATCTCTGCAAATGCTCACGAGAACCCAAAAGCCGGGGATGTTCGTCTGGGACGGTATGCTTAATGGTCTGACCGGCAGCAGATGAAATTGGTAATAACAAGCAAAGAAGGGGCGTTCCGAACCATATTCCAATGACAAAGTATAATGAAACTGCTGACCTTCTCGCTTTAAAAATTTCCATTAAGCGCCCTAATTTCCCAAATAACATTATTCGTAGAATGCGATTATACAATATCATAGCACTATCTCTCGAAATCTCAAGCCCTTATGATGACTATTGCTGTCCAACGATATTTGAGACAGTTATTTTTTTCGAATTGTATTGACGTCTAATCTTCAAAAGGCTAAAATCCTTAATCTAATTAGATGTGATTCGAAGCCTTCAGGATTGAGGACCAGTCAGCCAATCAGGTTTGGCTATTGCCCTAAACGGCAGGTTTTAGAAAACACAACTCATCAAATGAATTAGGAGATTGTCATGTTAAAAAAGAATTTGAACCTTACGCGGCGTGCATTTTTAAAGCACGCAGCGGCTTTGGCGACGGTGCCCTACATTGTTCCAGCCTCGGCCTTGGGCCGCGACGGAAAGGTGCCCCCGAGCGAGCGCATTGTGCTGGGAGGCATCGGCATCGGCAACCGCGGCTCACACGACCTGCGCTGGATGATGCCTGAGTCGGACGTGCAATTTGTCGCTGTGTGCGACCCCCAGAGGAAACGTGCCGAGGCCGTCAAGCAAATGGTGGACACCCGGTACGGCAACAAGGATTGCCGCATATACCACAACACGCCGGAATTCCTGGCCGAGCGCACGGACATCGACGCGCTATTAATCACTACCGGCGACCGCTGGCATGCCCTGGCTTCCATAATGGCGATGCGGGCAGGCAAGGACGTTTATTCCGAAAAGCCGTCGTCTATGACCATCGCGGAAGGCCGGGCTGTCGTGGAAACCGCGAAACGCTATCGCCGCATTTATCAGACCGGCACCCAACGGCTCAGCGAGGGAAATTTCACCTTCGCCGACGAATTGCTCCGCACCGGCAGGCTCGGCAAGGTACACACGGTTCGGGCCCACATTGCTCCTTGGGACGCAGCCGAAATGATCCACGAGTGGCTGCCCGCCCAACCAATGCCGCCAAAGGAAGAGGTGGACTGGGACCAATGGCTGGGGCCGTGTCCCTGGAGGCCTTACAACTCTACATACACACGCGGCGGCTGGAGAGGCCACTATGATTTCCACACCAGTTGCATCGGAGAATGGGGCGCACACACATTCGCCCAGTGCCAGGTGGCGATTGGGGCGGCAGACACCGCGGCCATCGAATACGGATATGTGAAAAACGAGAGCGGAGACGGAATGGTGACCAAGTTTGCCAACGGCATAAAGATGATCCTCGAGCGCGACATGGATAAAAAATATTGGCGCGGCTCGTGCGGCGTCCGCTACGAAGGGACTGAGGGCTGGGTCGCCATAGCCGATGGTTATTCAAAACCGGATGTGTCCTCTCCGTCAATGATGGATGACTTCAGGAAGCTGGTTTATAACTACATGGCCCGCACCCAGCGCCCGATGAGCCATGTGCGAAATTTCTTAGACTGCGTAAAGTCGCGCCACCAGACTGTGTCCAATCCGGTAATGATGCACCGGACCATGACTACGGTGCACGCGGCCAATATCTGTATGTGGCTCAAACGCGACATGCGCTACGACCCCGTCAAAGAGGAATTCATCAACGACCCCGAAGCCAATCGTCTGCGTTCGCGCGCGATGCGTGAGCCGTGGATTATATAAACCCGGAAGGAGACCGAGCTATGTCAAAGTCAAAAATGAACTATATGCTTATCATTGCCTTGCTGCTCGCCTGCGCGATGCAGTCGTTTGGACAGACCGTCGTACCGGCGACCAGGCAGCAGGTGGACAAACTTATTGCCGTGCTCAAATCCGATGCACCGCACAAAGAAAAGGCCGATGCCTGCCGTCTGCTGGCCCTCGTCGGCACCAAAGACGCCATCGCGCCGCTGGCCGCGCTGCTCGGTGACGAAAAACTCTCGCACATGGCCCGCTACGGGCTGGAGCCGATTCCTGACCTGGCTGTGGACGAGGCCTTGCGAGATGCACTCGGCAAGCTAAAAGGCCGGCCGCTGGTCGGCGTAATCGGCAGCATCGGCGTACGCCGCGATGCCAAGGCGGTTCAGCCTTTGCTGGAAATGCTCATGCAAAACGAGGCGGGGCCAGAGGCAATGGGCGCGGCCGTGCGGGCGCTGGGCCAAATCGGAACCGCAGCCGCCACCGAGGTCCTGAAGACAGGCTTGGACCATGCGCCGGCGGAGGGCCTGCCCGATGTGTACGAGGGTCTGTTCCGCTGCGCCGAAACGCTTGCGGCCGAAGGCAACCGCGGCGCGGCTATCGACATCTATGACACGCTGCGCGCGCAAGATGCGGCGCATCAGGTTCGTGCCGGGGCGCTGCGAGGAGCAATCCTGGCGCGCGGGAAGGACGGCGTCGCGCTGCTGCGGGAGCATTTGCGCAGTGACGACTACATTATGTTTTCCGCAGCCGTACAGACGGCTCAGGAATTACCGGACGCCGAAGTGACACAGGCGTTGACCGCTGAACTGAACCGGCTGCCCGCTGATAATCAAATCCTGGTTATCCAGACACTCGGCAAGCGTGCCGACGCATCGGCATCGCCGGCACTGTTCGCTCTGGCCAGGAACAGCGAAAAATCCGTTCGCATCGCAGCCATCAAATCTCTGGCGGAGATTAGCCATTCTTCCGCAGTGCCGGTGCTGGCCGAATTACTGAACGATACCGATAGTGAGATTTCGCAAGCCGCCCAAGAAAGCCTCGCTGCCCTGCCGGGCCTACAGGCCGATGATGCCGTGATGGCGATGCTCGATAGCAGCCAGACCAGCCGGCGGCTCACCGCGCTCGAGCTGATTGGTCGTCGGCGAATGACGACAAGCATTCCCGCATTGCTGAAAGCCGCCGTCGATGCCGACCCGAAAGTTCGTCCGGCAGCGCTGAGGAAAGTGGGCGAGCTGGGCAGTGGCGCCGAATTGCCGGAGCTGCTCAATCTGCTCATGAATATGAGGGCCTCGCAAGACCTGGAAGCGGCTGAACGGGCATTGAGTGCTGTTTGTGTGAAAGCCGATAATTCGCAATCATACACCGGGAAGCTTACCAGTCTGCTGGTCCAGGCCCGGCCCGAACAAAAGAGCGCCCTGCTGCGCGTCCTCGGCGTCATTGGGGGAACGAACGCTCTTAAGGCTGTACGCTCGGCGGCCAATGATCCCAACGCCCAGGTCCGTGCCGCCGCCATCCGCGTGCTTTGCACATGGAAAACCGCAGACGCGGCGCCCGACTTGCTCGCGTTGGCCAAGGGTTCGCAGAATTCGTCTCGCAAAACCGCGGCCCTGCGAGGCTATATTAGCCTGGTTCGAGATGAGAATCTCCCGACCGAGGAGAAACTTGCGATGTGCAAGAATGCAGCCGTGCTGATTCAACGCAACGAAGAGAAGAAGCTTCTGCTCGGTGTGCTGGGCACAGTGCCGGCGGCCGAGGCCCTATCGATGGCAATGACGCACCTGGACGACCCGGCAACCAGAAACGAAGCGAGCTTCGCGGCGATAGCTATCGGTGAGAAGATAGTCGAGCAAAAGCCCGGCGATGTTGCCGACGCTATGCAGAAGGTGATGCGAGCTACGAAAAACAGAAACGTAACTCGCCGTGCCAGGGCGGTATTGAACAAGGCCAAGAAAACGCCGGGAAGATAAAGAAACTAAAAAATCGATGAGAACTAACAGTTATGAGTAAGCCCGTTTTAATCTGTTTGTTTGTGCTATTAATATCCGTAAGCACTCAAGCCGACATCGTAAGATTAGAAAGCCATTCGCTGAAGGTTGAAGTTGATGATGCGACAGGTCGATGGACCCTGCTGGATAAACGTTCGGGAACTAAGTGGCCCTCCGAAGGGATGGCCAATCCGGGCACCGCAGCGTGGCTCGAGGGTAAGTTCCGGAAAATTCAGACCATGGACAAGAATTCTGTGCGCCTACATCAGAAAAACGGCCCAACGATGGTTTTTGCCCTGCTCGAAGAAGGAAACGCACTGGAACTTCGTTATGAGGGTAAGGCGGATGGCAGTGTCCGTGTGCTGGGTGACGTGTTGGCTATCACCGACATCGAGGGTGGTTATGCTATCGTCCCTTCTCGCGAGGGGCTGCTGATTCCAGCCAATAGCGGTAAGGCGTTTAAGCGTATCTTCGGCACGTCTGATTATGAAGGCTGCCACATGAATATGCTCGGCTTTGTAAAGGGCGGCTCGGCGCTAATCGTAACCTGGGACAATGCTTATGTGTTCCCGGAACTTCAAAGCACCAGGCCCAGCGGTAAAAGATATAGCCAAAGGCTTACCACAACGCTCGAACTTCGTCGCAGCGCTAACTCAATGCGTTTGATGCCGTTAGGCAAGGGGGACTTCAATACCGTAGCCGCAGGCTATAGACGCTACGCCAAAAAGCAAGGCCTGGTGGCAACATTGCGGGAGAAGATTAGTCGTGACCCGCATGTCGAGCTGATGATAGGCGCCTCGAATGCCAAGCTCTGGACCTGCCTTGCACGCCGCATGAACGAGGACAGTACTAAGGAGGAATCGGTTAGAATTCGTTGGACGTTCAACGAGGCGGCCCAAATCGCTCAGCACTTGAAGAAAGACGTGGGTATCGAGCGTTGTCTATTTATGATTGGCGGTTGGACGGAAGGCGGCTATGACTGCCGCCATCCTGACAATCTACCGGCTAATCCTGAGTGCGGCGGCAACAAGGGTCTGGCAGACGCCATCGAGCATATTCAAGACCTGGGCTACGTGGCATGCCTACACGATAACGTCCAGGACATGTATCGCGATGCGAAAAGCTGGGACCCGGCATTCATCGAAAAACGTCCGGACGGCTCGCTTATCAAAGGAGGCCGATGGCTCGGTGGACGAGCATATATGGTCTGTGCACCCAAGCAATTAGAACTGGCCAAACGTCCGCAGAACCTGCCGTCCATTGATAAACTGTTCTCACCCTGGAGTTATTTCATCGATACGACGTATGCAGTCGGGCCTCGTGAATGCCATGACCCAAACCATCCTATTGACCGAAACGATGATATCGCCTGGAAGATTCGTCTCAGTGACTACGCCCGGGAACAGTTCGGAATATTCGGCAGTGAGTGCGGACGCGAGTGGGCACTTCCCCACAGCGACTTTTTTGAGGGCCTTGTGGCTGTCAGTGGCCGATATTTTCATAACCTCAAACCAGAGGACCTTGGAGCCACGGTTATCCCCTTTTTCGAGATGGTCTATCACGATTGTCAAATATGCTATGGCAAGTACGGCTATGCGGCAGACAAGGCAGCTGAATATGTCGCTCATCACGTTCTGTGTGCCCGTCCGCTGCACTATCACTCTTTCCCCGACCACCTTTACTGGCAATCGCCGAGAGAAAAGGACGAGGGAAACAGCGACAGCCAGGTTCCTGACCACTCGTGTTATGTCCGCAGCGATAATGGCTGGGCCGAAGGTATGCACCCGCTCGATGTATTCCTCAAGAATACACATGAGGTATTAGGACCTCTCCACAGGGCCACGGCCCACGACCGACTGACACGGCTGGAATACCTTACCGAAGACTTTAAGCTCAGAAAGGCCACCTATGGACACGGTGAGCGTGCGACTAACGTCATTGTGAATTTCGGGACCACAGAGGCCCAGGCAACCTCGACGCTGGGAGGAAATG
This sequence comes from Candidatus Aegiribacteria sp., assembly GCA_048635425.1. Lineage (GTDB taxonomy): Bacteria > Planctomycetota > Phycisphaerae > Sedimentisphaerales > Anaerobacaceae > NIOZ-UU13. The sequence continues at coordinate 3,488 of JAIVYN010000004.1, read as the reverse complement.
TCGTCTTGCCGCCATGGGGATTTGTAATCGAAGGGCCGGGTTTTGTGGCTTTTCATGCACGCCGATGGGCCGGACAAGAGTATGGAAAGGGAGCTTTATTTACACTCCAGGCGATAGACAATAAAAACCTGAAGGACGCTCATCGAGTGCGCGTCTTTCATGCCTTTGGCCCTGCAACCATCCGATGGAAAGGGGGCCTCTACAAGGTACAGCGAGAGCAGGTGATCCGGCCCCACGAGTAAGTGATAAGCTCAGCAGTCTATGGCGCTGGGCGGAACGTTTCTGTTTGTGAGTCCAGTGGAAAAGCAATTGGACCGTACCGAAGCTGTCGCTCGACTATGTCCGTCAGTTTACGGTGTTTTGCTGCAATGCTAACATCACCTGGACCTTTACATCCCAGAAGTGTTACAGCTAAGAAGATCGCCATTATGAGCGTCAACAACCTTCTTATTATCGAACCATAATGTCTTTCCATCATTCTGTCTCCCCCTTTGAGGTCAAATACGCATCAGGAGCCAGCCTTGGGCAACGAGCCTAAGTAGCAGCCTCTACAAATATAGCTTGTAAGCTCCTTTACTGAATTCTTGCCCTATCCTCTTGGCAGGAAAGCTTTACATACAAGGCTGAGCTGACCACCCCAATTAAACCATTTATAAATATAATTATACCCATTTGACCGGAAAAGTCAAGAAAAAAGTAACTAATTCACTAATTTACCAATTAATAAATTCTCTAATCCACCTAAAGCACCTTTTGCCCTGAAGTTGTTTCGAGATTGGGTTTGTTTGGGTTTGTTTTTTTGGGCCGGAAGACAGTTCATTTTCATAATCCTCTATAACATATAAGTTTACGTTCATTTTTGGCATTTCGGGAATTGGGTTTGTTTATTCGGACTAAGAAATCATCTTTTTTTCTGTAATCCTTTGTTAAACTTAAGTTTACGTTCATTTTCGCTTTTCGGAGATTGGCTTTGATTGGGTTTGAATTGGGTTTGTTTTTATATCCGGCCAGCGGGATAAAATTTTTATAATTCATTGTGTATAAGTAAATTAAGTTCATTTTGGCCTTTGCGAAATTGGGTTTGTTTTGCATAAAAAGGGCTGATTTGTAGAGAATCCTCTACAGTTGTAGAGGAGCGAGAGAGTGAAGAGTGAGCTAAATCCCTTAGGGATAAAGTGCCTAAAGTGAGCTAAAGTTGGATTCTCGATGCTCATGATTGGTAATTCCTTCTGATTTACTATTTACTATTGACTATTTACTATTGACGAATCAAGAATCTGGGCTGGCTGGCTCTAAGTCCTTGCCACTCGGTGGCTTACGACATGCATACTGAAATGTCATCTTTGCCTACTGGCGGTTTATGTTTGCCTGCTGGCTAACATACGGGTATTTTAACGTAATTACAAACAATGTCAATAAAAAAATGAATAAAAAAGCACTTTTTTTGGATGACTTTTTTTCTATTGAAATTAGAACCATATACCATATAATCTCATTAAAGTGAGCGGATTTCCTTGTGTTGACGGGAATTGCGGGTTTGGGCGTACTTTGAAGGAGTTAAAGATGAGAGGAGGCAAGTATGAGCTATTGGGTCTATGAAAACTGGGTGGATGAAAAAAAAGCAGTAATCCATAAAGGGTCCTGCGGCCACTGCAAAGAAGGCAGAGGCTGCCATACTCTGAAGCACCCTGGGAAAAATGGAAGGTGGCACGGGCCGTTTAGAACCTTGACCGCTGCAAAAGCGGCAGCTAAGGGGACGAAACGACCAGTTCGCGAACACAAATGTGTTAAGGGCTAACGGAAAAAACTTGTGGCAAAGCTAAATAATAGTGATTATTGGCGTATTATCGATGATTATACGGCCAAAATCTGGGGTTTTTTCCGGTAGCCCTTAAGAAAATTGTTTTTTTTGATTTTCTTAAATAATCTTGTAACTGTTCATTGTGCAAGAGCTTACTGTTTGAAAAGAAAAAAACAAAAAAAAAGTTTTTTTCTTTCCAAAGTATGCCTAACCTGTAATTTTACAGAAGCCTTGTTTTTTGTAGTCAGGAGATGATATGGATTTGAGCGCTATTGGAATCGAAAGTAATTTTGGTCTCGTTGACTGGTGTATCGTCGTTGGCTATTTAATTATCATTGTAGCTGTCGGCGTTTATATAAAACGATATATCAGCAATGTAACGGATTTTATGGTTGCCGGCCGGAAACTAAAAACTTTCCTGGCCATTGCCACAATGATCGGAACCGAGTTAGGTTTGGTTACGGTCATGTATTCCGCCCAGAAAGGATTTACCGGCGGCTTCGCAGCATTTCACATCGCATTAGCTGCTGCTATTGTAACTTTAGTTGTAGGCCTGACCGGATTCATCGTGGTGCCCTTGCGACGTATGAAGGTAATGACTATCCCGGAATTTTACGAGAAGCGGTTCGGACGCGGTGTCCGCATTTTGGGTGGAACGATATTGGCCTTCTCCGGCATCCTGAATATGGGAATGTTCCTTAAAGCCGGTTCCATTTTTGTCATGGGCATAACCGGGATGACCGAGGATATTCACCTTAAGATTATAATGAGCGTTTTGCTGGGAATGGTGCTGCTTTATACCACCCTGGGGGGAATGGTTTCGGTAGTGGTTCTTGATTATATACAGTTCGTAGTTTTATCGTTCAGCCTTTTGGCTGCGAGTCTGTTATCCATCAGATATTTGGGCTGGGGCAACATTATTGAGACGGTGTCCCGCTTCAAAGGCGAGGCGGGTTTCAATCCATTTCACAGTGAAGGCTTCGGTGCTGATTACGTAGTGTGGATGTTCTTCCTCGGCCTGGTCAGTTGCGCGGTTTGGCAAACAGCCGTGATTCGTGCCTGCTCGGCGGAAAATACACGCACTGTCAAGAAAATCTACACATGGGCTTCTATTGGATTTCTCATTCGATTCCTGCTGCCCTACTTTTTTGGAATTTGTGCTTTTGTCTTTATCGCCCAGCACGAGTCATTGAAAAGCATTTTTATTCCTGATGCCGGGGCCGTAGATTCACAGGTAACTCTGATGGCAATGCCCGTGTTTCTAAGTCAAATCCTTCCTGCCGGGTTTATCGGTATTATTTCAGCGGGCATGTTAGCTGCATTCATGTCCACCCATGATAGTTACCTGTTATGCTGGAGTTCGGTGCTGACCCAGGATGTAGTGGCACCCTGGTTCAAGAAAGGGTTGTCTTCAAATGCACGTTTGTTGCTGACACGAATCTTTATTGTAGCTATTGGTATTTTTATTTTGGTTTGGGGACTTTGGTATGATTTAGGGCAGGACCTGTGGGATTATATGGCAATTTCCGGGGCCATCTATTTTACCGGCGCTATTGCCTTATTGGTCTTTGGCCTTTACTGGAAACGAGCCAGTAGAGTCGGTGCATATTTGGCCTTGATATGTGGTTTTGGTGCCATCTTAGGATTAAAGCCGATTCAAGCCCTGTTGGGTATGGATGTATCAAGC
>JAIVYN010000003.1:0-43917 GCA_048635425.1 Candidatus Aegiribacteria sp. | reverse complement strand
TTATGCGGAGACTGGCGCCATATTTTAGCCATGATGTAACGGCAGATATGGTGCTTTCTCCACCAGTGGCCAGCGAATCAACTTTGGCCTGGATTAAGAGCTACTCTGAAAAATCGAGCTTCGAGAAATTTTTCCCACATATAACAATCGGATACGGGGAAATAAATAATTTCTCGTTTCCACCGCAAGGTGTCCTGTGGACAATCAAGTTTACCGCTTCAAAACTTGCGTTATGTCACTTAGGAAATCACTGCACATGCAGGAGAATTCTTGCATCGGCAGAGCTTAAAGGCTGAGCATAGAATATCGGCTCTTCCGAAAAATGGGTAGGTGTATTGGGCGTTTCGTACGATCGAGAAAAATCGTTCGGGGCCCCAAAGGCACAAATTTCCCCCCGCCTGCCCCAAATTTGAGCCTCTGCCCAAACGATTTTTCTCTCCAAACAGCTCCAATGCCCTGATCTGTTTGGTCCACCTACGCATTAACCGGATGAACCAGAATATCGAACTGCCTTTGGATGAAAATCTCTTGCGTTATCAGGTAAATTCATATATTCTGGTGTTGTATCTAATGTTATGCAAAATTGAGGTTAGGCATATATTATTTTTAGAAAATCGGGTTTTTGCAGAAGAGTTAAGGAGCGAACAGCGATGGAGATGAAACGTCGTGAATTTTTAGTTAGGTCGATTGCGGGGATGGGCGGAGTTCTTTTAGGGTCGGGGTACATGGATGCTGCACAACAGAAAGCCACAAAGCATGACCCGTACGAACTCGTGCCGTTAGGAAAGACGGGGATAAAGGTTTCCCGCGTGGGCCTGGGCACCGGAATGCGTGGCGGCGGCCGGCAATCGAATCATACGCGTATGGGCAAAGAGAAGTTCGATGCGCTGGCAATGGGGTGCTATGAACGGGGTGTCAGGATGTTTGATTTGGCGGATTTGTACGGGACGCACCCGTTCCTGGCCGGAGCACTGAAGAAGATGCGGCGCAAAGATTACGTGATAACGAGCAAGATATGGTTTCGTCGCGGTGGGATACCGGAAAAGGAACGGCCGAGCCCGGATATTGTTGTGGAGCGCTTTTTGAAGGAGCTGAAGACCGATTACGTTGACCTGATTTTGTTTCATTGTGTTACATCAGACCAATGGCCGGAAGAGCTGGGTGAGCAAATGAACATTCTGGCGAAGCTCAAGAAGAAAGGCCTTGTCCGTGCACACGGAGTCTCATGCCACTCGCTGGAGGCGCTTGGGGCGTGTGTAAAGGAGCCGTGGGTGGATTCGGTGCACGTTCGTATCAATCCGTACGCAGTGAAAATGGACGTCAAGACGGTCGAAGAGATACCGAAGGTCGAAGCAGTCCTCAAAGCGATGCGCAGGCAGGGCAAGGCTGTGATAGGGATGAAGATAATAGGTGAGGGGACATTTGGCAACAGTCCCGAGAAACGCGACGGATCCATCAAATATGCGCTGGAGTCGGGCTGTTTGGATGCGATGGTCGTCGGCTTCGAGAAAGTTGAAGAGATTGATGACTTTGCCGGTCGTGCCCGCAAGGTATCTGTCGGGGAGGGTCTGAGCCAATTACTCACTCGCCGGCCGGCTTGGGTAGCGTAGTATTAAGGACTTGTAAATAAATTATCTTCCATTTTTGGCTGGCTGCGGCTTCGGCTGGCGGTGTCAGCAAAACTCGGACTACCAACCAGTAGGCCTGCATTTTGCTTCCTTGCCAGCCTTGTCCTCGCTGGAGCCAAAACGAAACCTAATTTCTTTACCAGTCCTTAGCTTGTACATTCCTGTCCGTAAATTCTTGATACTATAATACCATAAAGCGGCTTAGTTTTCAAGTAAATTATCCGGCAGGTTCCTGTAATAATGTGGTTTTTAGTATTAAAAGGTTGGTTTTTGAAAACTTCTTGAGAAATCTTGCCTTTATTAGCTGCAGTTGCTATACTCAATCCAATATTCAGAATGTTTTTTCATTAGTAGGTTTGCTGCCTGCACCTGTGGTTGCCTGCACAGGTTACGCAGGCACAGGTGCAATTATGAAGGTAATTTTGGATTCCGGACAAATCGAGCAGGTCCTCAAGGATTTGACAGGTCGCATTCTTTCTGAGACCCCGGCAGAGATGGATATCGCAGTAATCGGTATCCGCAGCAGGGGAGAGGTCCTCGCCCAGAGATTATCGGGCCAATTATCCCAGAAGCTCGGCAAAGATGTTCCGTGTGGGACTCTGGATATAACGCTTTATCGTGACGATTTGAATTCGCCGCAGGGCACTGCTCAGCCGCTGGTTCGCACCACGGAAATCGGATTCGATATAGACGATAAAATCATTATCTTGGTTGATGATGTTCTATATACCGGCCGGTCAGCGCGGGCGGCGATGGATGCCCTTATAGATTTGGGCAGGCCCAGGGCGATAAGGTTGGCGGTCCTCGTTGACCGCCTCGGCAGGGAGTTACCAATACAGGCTGATTACGCCGGCTACAAAGCCGATGCCGCACACGGTAAATTAGTGCAGGTCAGCCTTGTCGAATCGGATGGAAAAGATGAGGTCGTCATCGAGTGAAGGTAAGACGAATGAAGAATATTGAATGTCGAATTTCGAATGACAAAATACGAGTTACGAAATACGATAAAATATGGCTTTAAAAAGAAAAAGCAAACAATTCAAGTGGCATCGGAAACATTTACTCGGCTTGCGGGAGCTTAGTGCCGAAGAGATTACGTATATTCTTGACAGAAGCCAAGGATTTGAGCAAATAAGCACCCGGTCGGTCAAAAAGGCCCCGCCTTTGCGTGGCAAGGTTGTAGTGAACTTGTTTTTTGAAGACAGCACCCGGACGCGAAACAGCTTTGCCTTGGCCGCAAATCGATTGAGCGCTGATATTATCGAATTCACCAAGAAGACCAGCTCGGTCAGTAAAGGCGAATCCCTTTTGGATACGGCCAGGAATCTGGAAGCGATGGGGATTGATATTGTTGTGATTCGGCACGGTGCCGGCGGTGCACCGAAGTTTCTGAGCAGGAATATCAATGCCTGTGTGATAAATGCCGGCGACGGGTTCTGCGAGCATCCCACACAGGGTCTTCTGGATGTCTATACTATTCGCAAAATAAAAGGCATGCTTGAGGGCTTAAAGATAGCGATTGTCGGCGATATAGCGCACTCGCGCGTTGCCCGCAGTGATATGTGGGCGATGACAAAACTTGGCGCCGAGGTAATATTAGTTGGTCCGCCGACACTTATGCCGCCGCAGGTTGACCGATTGCCGGTCAAGGTAAGCTACAGCCTTGATGAGGTTATCGAAAAGGTAGATGTGATAAATATGCTTCGGATTCAGTTCGAGCGGCTCGGTGGTAATCCTTTTCCTTCGGTACGTGAATACTCTCATTATTTCGGACTGACTGTCGAGCGTATGAAAAGGGCCAAATCCGATATTTTGGTTATGCACCCCGGGCCGATTAATAGAGGCCTGGAGATGGAAAGTGAAGTAGCCGACGGCCGGAACAGTGTTATCTTAGAGCAGGTAACCAACGGCCTGGCCGTGAGAATGGCGGTGCTGTTCTTAGTCAACCAGGCAGCAGCACAAGGGGATTGATAATTGATTATTGATAACTTATTGTTGTGTAGGAGTACCTAATGAAGTACATGGTTAAACTTGAGAAGACTGACGAAGGTTATGCCGTCTGGTGTCCCGGGCTGCCTGGATGCTGGTCCCAGGGTGCAACTGAAGAAGAGGCGCTCGAAAATATAAAGGACGCTATAGAGACATACCTTGCAACAGTCGAGGAGCTGCTGAAAGACAAAACCACTCGTTTGGTTGAGGTGTAATTATGCCAAAACTTCCAGGTGTATCCCAGTTATTAGAGATTCCTCACAGCAGAAGGGAATTGATTATTTCAATATGAGTTCTGAACTTTTGATAAAAAATGGTCGGGTCATAGACCCTGCGAACGGCGTCGATAAAAAGTGCGATGTGCTTATCGTCGATGAAAAAATTGCAGAGGTCGGAGAAAAGACTCAAGACCCAAGACTCAAGACCCAAGACTGTAAGGTCATCGATGCGGCCGGCAAATTGGTTGTGCCGGGTCTGATTGATATTCACGTTCACTTTCGTGAGCCGGGCGATGAAGAGGAAGAAACAATAGCAAGCGGCTCAGAGGCGGCGGTGGCAGCAGGCTTTACCTCAGTTGTCTGTATGCCGAATACCAATCCTGTTATAGAAAATGAAACCGATGTCGAATACATCCATAGAAAGGGCAGACAGAGACGGAAAACTCATGTTTACACGATGGGGGCCATCACGAAAGGCCTGCAGGGTGTTGAGCTTGCGGAGATGGGACTTATGGCTGAGGCCGGGGCCGTTGGTTTTACCGATGACGGCAGGGGGGTGCAGGACCCGGCGGTTATGCTGCGGGCGTTGAAATATGCTGCTATGTTCGATGTGTTTGTGGCTCAGCATTGTCAGGACGACGGTTTTGCCGGCAGTGGCGTGATGAACTCGGGTTACTATTCGACGATACTGGGCTTACCGGGGATAGACCCGTTAGCGGAAGAGGCGATGCTGTGGCGCGATATTCAACTTATCAAAAAGATCCGCCCCGGTCGGATTCGCTACCACGCCCAGCACCTATCGACGTCCGGGTCGGTCGAGCTGATAAGGGCTGCCAAGAAAGATTCTCTGCCGATTACCTGCGAGGTAACACCGCATCATTTGCTTTTGACCGAGGAATGCTGCGCCGAATATGATACCAACTATAAGGTAAATCCGCCTCTGCGTGGGGACAAGGATGTTGAGGCCCTCAGGCAGGCGATTGCCGAAGGGATTGTCGATGCCCTGGTAACGGACCATGCTCCGCACCTGCAGAGTGAAAAGGAGCTGGAATTTTTAGCTGCTCCTTTCGGTATAGCATCTCTGGAATGTGCTTTGGGTCTTTATGTTAAGGCTCTTATTGAGCCTGGTATTCTGGATTGGCCCGGCTTGATTAGCTTGATGACTGAAAAGCCGGCTAAGATAATCGGTGTTGACAAGGGCACACTTGGGGTAGGCAGACAGGCCGACGTTACTATTATCGACCCGGATTCCGAGTATGAAATTGACGTAAACACATTCCGTTCCAAGAGCAGGAACTGTCCATATCATGGCTGGAAAGTCAAAGGCAGGGTCGAAAAAACAATCGTCGGTGGGGAAATAAGATTCGAAGCGTAAAATGTAAATGGGTAGACACGTGGATGAGTAATCACAGAAATCCGAAGCCCATTGATATATTATGTACGAATAAACGCACAATTTTTAGCTTTTAATTTCCAGTTTGAAAATATATAATGTAAATGTCAGGATTATTCCAATCATATAATATGTTAGCGGAATTATACAAGCTGATCACGATGGTGAAGAATCATGGGCATTACTTATGTTGAAGGTCGAGTGAAGGGGCCTACTAAAAAGCAGAAAACCGTTAAGTTTCTCATCGACAGTGGGGCAAAATATTCACTCCTTCCCAAGAAAGTGTGGAAGGCTATTGGTTTAAAGCCGAAACGCAAGATGTCTTTTATTTTGGCTGATGGAACAACGGTTGAAAGAGCAGTATCAGAAGCCTATATAGTTCTCCCGCAAGGAGAGGCCCACACACCGGTGATTTTGGGCAAGGAAAGGGATGAAGCATTGTTAGGAGTAGTAACATTAGAAATTCTCGGTCTGGTGTTTAATCCATTCGACCGAACTCTTAATCCAGCGCGCATGTTGCTATGCTGACAAATCATAGAAAGAAATTGACGTAGATAAATTCCGTTCTAAAAGTAGAAACTTACCCTATGACGTCTGGAAAGTCAAAGGCAGGGTCGAAAAAACAATCGTCGGCGGCGAGATAAGATTCGAAGTCGAGAACCAATAGTGCATAGTTGAGAGTTGATAAACCACGAACTACGAACTACGAACTATGACTCATGTTTATTATTGACGGTCATAATCTGTTGCACTCAATTCAGAAAGCGGGCGAAAGCTCGGAGTCAATCAGCGATGTTCAGTTGTGCTGGATTGTCGGTAGATACTTAAAGCAAATCGGCCAAAGCGGTGAAATTATTTTTGACGGTACCGGCCCGCGAGACAAAGGCGGATTCGATAATATAAGCAATCTGGAGGTTTTTTTTGCCGGCTTAGGTACGGACGCCGACACGGTAATCGAGGATAAAATAGTCGTAAATACAGCGCCGAGAAGATTAACGATTGTCAGCAGCGACCGAAGATTGCGAAAAGCGGCCCGGGCCAGAAAAGCAATATCAGTAAAGTCAGAGGTTTTCTGGAATAATATTCAGAAGCAGTTGAGTCGAAAAAAAACGACAAAAGAACCAGCCGCAAAACGCCGAGGACTAAGCGACGGCGAAACCAAGCAATGGCTTGAATATTTTGGTCTTGAGCAGTAACGCTTTTTTGCCGATATATGGAGAGATATATTGGGACTAAGTATTACATTCCGGGAAATCAGGATTGGGGAGCCTTTTAGTTTTCTGTAGTCAAACTGACGGTTTGTTCTGTCCTTGCGGCGAAAGCAGGAATCCAGATTATCGATGTAATTGGATTTCATATTAAGTGGGGAAAGCAGATATCCGCCGGGGCCGGGATTCCGAGAGGTGTAACAATCCCTCAGAGTACACTTGAGGGCAGAGTACAGTAGTATCAAAATAAAGCAAAATCCCTCGATAAGCTGGAGCTTTCTGTTCCAGAATCGAGGGATTTTGTTACACGAAGTTTATTATCTTCTTAGCAATTTATATTGAATCACTCCACTCTCCGGCAAAATCAGACTCTGTGCCGTCTATTATCACTTTCTTTATAGTGAATGTGGCGTTTTGTGTTCTTGTTATCCAATCTGTCACGAAGCTGACTCTGCCACTTCCATCTGTTCGGCCGGAAACATTGCCCCTATAACCTCCACTCCAGGTTCCCTGTATGGTTACTCCGCTGATAGGCTGTCCGGAAGGTTTATTCTGCGTAACCGTAATCACTGCCTTTGCTGTATCCCAAGTTCGGAAAGCTCGCTTCCTCGACATGCCAATATTGATGTGTATTGGTGGAGTGCTCAATTGTATGTAATTGGTCTTGGTTTCAGTATCTGTACCGCCCATGCCTGTTACAGTTAAGCTGACTGTGTAATCAGCGATGTTCTTGTACATGTACGTGTGAGTTGGATTCAGTTCGGTTGAGGTTGTTCCATCACCAAAGTTCCACAAGCGGCTCTCGATATATCCAGAGGAACTGTCGGTGAATTGCACAATTAGAGGGCCGTCACCGGTTCTCGGTTTTCCTAAAAAGTTGGCCACAGGTACCGAAGGCATCGTCAGGGTGATGTAGTTTTGCTTGGTAATGGTATCCGAACCGCCTGGACCTATTACCTTCAAGGTTACAGTGTATGTACCAGGGTTCTTATAGGTGTGAGCCGGATTCCTCTCTTCTGATGATTCTGAGTCCCCGAAGTTCCACAACCAGGTTGTGATACCTCCGTGATCTGTGGAATCCATCGAACCGACTATCAGGCCATTCGCGCGGCTCATATAATGCGCCGAACAGGAGGATTCGTCAATGAATTGCACGGTCATTGGTGTATCCATGCTTATCGGTTCTTTTGAAAAGTCCGCTTCAGGAATTGAAGGTGTAAAGCCTTGGATATAGGCGATCTTGGTTTCGGTATCCGAACCGTCTGGGCCTGTTACTGTCAAGCTCACGGTGTAAGAATAAGGGTCGTAAAATGTGTGAACCGGATACTTATCGATTGAAGTTGTTCCGTCGTCGAAATCCCATAACCAACTGGTGATATTTCCGGTGGACCGGTCGGTGAATTGTACTGTCAGCGGTTCAGGACCGATTTTGGGTTCGGCCGTAAAATTCGCTGCAAGGGGCATAGGTCCTGGTCCTGGTCCGGGTTCGGGTCCTGGTTCTGGTCCTGGTCCGGGTTTCTGTTGAAGAGCAGCAAAAGCATCTACTATCCCCCAGCCGTATTCTGTGTCCCAGCCTATCGGTCCCTTATCCTCTGCAGAGAATTCTAAAGCCTCTCTGACTCCATCGGGTGTGCTGGCAATTCCACTGGCTATGATCAAGGCTGCAACTCCGGAGACATGGGCGGTAGCCATTGAAGTTCCCTCCATAAAGCAGTAACCCCAGAATATTTCGCTGGTACCGTCTTTCTTATACGTCTGCTGCAAAATCCCATCACTATAGCCATCTTTATTTTGGTCAACGTTAAGGTCACCGCCCGGAGCTACCAGATCCAGACTTGGTCCGTAGTTGGAGTAATAAGCTAAAGTTTCGTTGTAACGGGTGGCGCCAACAGCAATAACATAATCATCGTAGGCGGCAGGATAACACACATCCCCTGAGCCATCATTACCTGCAGCGGCTATTACGGTTACGCCATAATTGTAAGCATAAGCTACTGCGTTCTCTAAAGTTTTAGAGGGCTCAGCTCCTCCCAGCCCCAGGTTAATTATGTGCGCGCCATTATTAGTTGCCCAAATAATACCTTCTGCTACATTAGCATAAGTTCCAGCCCCAAGGCTGTCCAATACCTTCACAGGCATCAAGATGGCATTAAAGGCTATTCCAGCTACTCCGATGTCGTTATTAGTATTTTGAGCGACAATACCAGCTATATGAGTTCCGTGCCCGGGATCTGAATCATCAACAGGGTACCTATCTTGGTTAACAAAGTCATAACCGGCCACAAAGTGCGTGTCAGATAAATCTGGAGCTTGCTGGTAGAATCTCTCGATTGTTCCGTCATATTCGCGATGAGAGGTATAGGCGATGCCGGTGTCAACAATTGCCACGATTACTCCTGAGCCGGTAGAGAGATTCCAGGCAGATTCCATTTGGATGCCGCCGTGGGTGTGATTAAATAGGTGCCACTGGAGGTAATATAGCTCCTCAATTGGGTACAGTAAAGCATAAGCAATGTAGTTTGCCTCAGCATACTCGACGTTGGCATTTTCCTGGTAAATATCGACCATTTCGGCAACTGTCTTGCCGCTTGGAATGCTCAATCTTCTGAAGCCGGCAAGTGAGCTGGTATAGATAGTAGAAGTGCCTTGAACTGCATTTAAGGCGGCTATCGTCTCCTCGGTGACGTTGGGCCTGAATTTGACGATGATCTCACCGGGAACGTAGTTCTGGCCCAATCGCGGCAGAGACTCTTCAAAAATTTGGCTTCCGGATGCATTGTCCTGAGTAAAGACTGAAACAAGCAAAAGTAAGATTAGCGCACTTGAGCATAGCTTTTTCATAACTCGCTCCTCCCAAAAATGAATTTTTTCTTTACAATCTACAGCAATACCGCAATGTACTCTTTGAAAATATTATAGCCTAATTTCCCGAATAAAGCAAGGAAATTTTATAAAAATTTGTCATTTGAACAATTTCCGCAAGTGTGTGCCAATCCCCCGTTTTTGGACAAATTGTAAAGCGGACCTTCTTTTTTGTGTGATTTCAGTGAGATTCTGCTGGAATTTTATATTGCTTAATTCAGCCCAAAGGTGTATAAGGGCGTTTTTCAGGTGTGCCGGGTATTAGGCAAAAGACCGATATTATTTATTTTCCTTTGCCTCCCGATTTATCGGGACGGCAGATTACCGGGCTGTGTGGGAAGCCCCGTAGGGTGCTTATAGGACCTGTTGAGAGGGGCGTTATTGAGCTAACTTGTTTATGGTTTTTACGTTACAGAAATGGAGAATCTATGAATAAACGCAAAATGGTTACGATTGACGGTAATACGGCGGTGGCATACGTGGCCCACGCTACGAACGAAGTTATTGCAATATATCCAATTACACCAAGCTCATCTATGGGCGAAATGGCCGATGCGAAGACGGCCAAAGGTCAGCCCAATATCTGGGGAACGGTTCCTTCGGTTACGGAGATGCAGTCGGAAGCCGGTGCGGCTGGAGCCGTGCACGGTGCTTTGGCGACCGGTGCTTTGACCACGACTTTCACCGCCTCACAGGGACTTTTATTGATGATTCCCAGTATGTATAAAATCGCAGGCGAGCTTCTGCCTACCGTTTTTCACATCTCAGCACGTTCATTGGCCTGTCAGGCACTTTCAATATTCGGCGACCATTCTGATGTGATGACCTGTCGGGAGACCGGCTTTGCAATGCTGTGTTCGGGCAGCATTCAGGAGGTTATGGATTTAGCACTAATCGCTCAACAGGCGACGTTGGCCTCGCAGATACCTTTCCTGCATTTCTTTGAGGGCTTTAGAATCAGCCATGAGATTCAAAAGGTTGAGGAACTAACGTTCGATGATATGCGAGCGATAATTGATGACGAATTAGTTGCCCGGCATAAAGCCAGGGCGCTTTCACCGGACCGGCCGATGATTTCCGGCACAGCGCAAAATCCGGATGTCTATTTCCAGGGTAGAGAGACGGTGAACAAATATTATTTAGCTGCGCCGCAGATTGTACAGGATACGATGGATAAGTTCGCAAAGCTTCTCGGAAGGCAATATCATTTGTTCGATTATGTCGGGCCGGCAGATGCCGAGAAGATTATTATTATTATGGGCTCAGGCGCCGAGACCGCTCATGAGACTACTGAGTTCCTGGCCTCTAAAGGCGAAAAAGTGGGGGTGGTGAAGGTCCGGCTCTATAGACCGTTCAGCACCGAGCACTTTATTGCTGCTTTACCCAAAACAGTAAAGAAAATAGCGGTATTGGACAGAACGAAAGAACCCGGTTCCATCGGCGAGCCGTTATACCTGGACATTCGTACCGCTATTGGCGAAGCTATGGATGCGGGCCAAACTTCTTTTGAGAAATATCCGCTTATTGTCGGCGGACGATACGGACTGGGCTCAAAGGAATTTACGCCCGCTATGGTAAAGGCCGTCTTTGATAATCTCGATGCCGCAAAACCCAAAAAAGGTTTTACGGTGGGCATCATTGACGATGTAACCAATACCAGTCTGGAAGTTGACGAATCTTTTGATATTGCCGGTAAACGACTTTTATCCGGGATGTTTTTTGGGCTTGGCGCAGATGGTACAGTTGGTGCGAATAAAAACTCTATAAAGATTATCGGCGAGCTAACGGATAATTACGCCCAGGCCTACTTTGTATACGATTCCAGAAAAGCCGGTGCAATGACCACCTCACATCTGCGGTTTGGCGAGCAGCCTATCCAAAGGCCTTACCTTGTAGGTAAAGCTGATTTTGTTGCGTGTCATAATCCGAGTTTCCTGGAAAAATACGATATGCTTTCCGCTGCGCGTCAAGGGGGCACTTTCTTGCTGACAAGCAGCCACGACAAAGACGAGGTCTGGGACACTTTGCCGCAGGAGGTGCAGAAACAGATAATCGACAAGAAGCTGAAGTTCTACGTTATTGATGCAATTGAACTTGGTTCCGAACTCGGCTTAGGTGCGCGAATCAACGTGATTATGCAAACCGCCTTTTTCAAAATCAGCAATGTTATTCCGCTCGATACGGCTGTCAAAGCTATTAAAGATGCTGTCCAAAAGACTTACGGCAAAAAGGGACAGAAAGTTGTTGAAATGAACTATGCAGCCGTGGACGGTGCCCTTGATAAAATCTATGAGGTTGCCGTTCCGGACAAGGTTACGAGTAAGATAAAGATGCGGCCGCCCGTTCCGGAAGATGCGCCTGATTTTGTCAAGGATGTTACTGCGGAGCTTATAGCACTTCGTGGAGATAAGCTTCCTGTGAGTAAGATGCCGGTTGATGGCAAG
This sequence comes from Candidatus Aegiribacteria sp., assembly GCA_048635425.1. GTDB lineage: Bacteria > Planctomycetota > Phycisphaerae > Sedimentisphaerales > Anaerobacaceae > NIOZ-UU13. The sequence continues at coordinate 32,175 of JAIVYN010000003.1, read as the reverse complement.
TTTCCGACCGGCACGACAAAGTATGAAAAACGCAACGTTGCTGTTAATATTCCGCAGTGGGAGCCTGAAACTTGCATTCAGTGCGGGACATGCTCTTTGCTTTGTCCGCACGCAGCTATAAGAATTAAGGCTTACGACGCGAAGTATCTCAAAGATGCCCCGTCAACGTTCAAGAGCGCCGATGCCAAAGGCAAGGACTTTGCCGGTCTGAAATTCACGGTTCAGGTAGCTCCGGAAGACTGCACCGGTTGCGGCGCCTGTGTCCTGGCTTGTCCTGCACAGGAAAAGGACCAGGACAAGAAGCCCACAGGCCGAAAGGCGATCAATATGGCGTTTCAGGAACCTCTTCGTGCCACCGAGCGTGAAAATTACGAGTATTTCCTTGCGATTCCGAATACCGACCGCAGTCTCTTCAAAGCCGCTTCCGTTAAAGGCAGTCAATTGATTGAGCCTTTATTCGAATATTCCGGCGCATGCGCCGGTTGCGGAGAGACGGCTTATGTCAAACTCCTGACACAGTTATTCGGCGACAGGGCATTGATTGGAAACGCAACCGGCTGCTCGTCGATTTACGGCGGCAATTTGCCCACGACGCCTTATACAAAGAGGTCGGACGGCAGGGGGCCGACATGGAGTAATAGTCTGTTCGAGGATACTGCTGAGTTTGCGATGGGTATGCGATTGACGGTTGACAAATTCAAAGAACGTGCCCTTACGCTGTTGGACAAAGCAGCAGAGAAGGGCTGTATTGATGCGAACCTGGCGGGAAAAATCCGAACGGCCACATTGGATGATGACCCGGCCCAGGATGCTATTGAGCAGCAGCGAGCTCGGGTGGATAAACTCAAAGAGCAATGCAAAAAGAGCGACTGCGCAGATTGTAAGCAGTTAGTGGGCATTGCCGATTACCTTGTGCGCAAATCCGTTTGGGGTCTTGGTGGTGACGGATGGGCTTATGATATCGGATATGGCGGCCTGGATCACGTGCTGGCCAGCGGTAACAATGTTAACCTGCTTGTTTTGGATACAGAGGTATATTCGAATACCGGCGGTCAAATGTCCAAATCTACACCAAGGGCGGCGGTCGCCAAATTTGCGGCGGGGGGCAAGCCAACGCCCAAGAAAGACCTCGGACTTCTGGCTATGACCTATGGAAATATTTACGTTGCCAAGGTGGCATTGGGTGCAAATACCAATCAGACGGTAAAGGCCTTTGTCGAGGCTGAAGCCTATCCGGGACCTTCACTTATAATTGCGTATTCTCACTGTATCGCCCACGGAATCAATATGACCGCGGGCTATCAGGAGCAGAAAAAAGCCGTTGCCTGTGGTCATTGGCCGTTATATAGATTCGACCCACAGCTTAAAGAGCAGGGCAAAAATCCGCTGCAGCTCGATTCGAAGGCTCCTACGGTTGACTTCGAAGAGTATGCTTACGGCGAAAATCGTTATCGAACGCTAAAGCAATCCAAGCCGGAAGTGGCAGCGGCGTTGATAAAACTTGCGGCTGCTGACGCCGCCCAAAGATATGCTTTGATGGAGCAGCTTGCAAATTTGGCGTGCGATGTGAAAAATGAGGCGTAAAATCTAAATCCAAAATAGGAAATAGGAGGCTAAGATGAGAACTCAGAACTCAGAACTCAGAACTCAGAAGTCGGAAATCAGAAATCAGAAGTCGGAAGTCAGAAGTCAGATTATCTGTCCTCTGTCCTCTGTTCCCTCGACTATGCTCGGGACAAGCTTCTGCCCTCTGTCCTCTGTCCTTATGTTGGTTCTTGTGGCCGCTTTCATCTTCACAGGGTGTCAGCGGAAACAGGAGAGGGACCCCGCCTTGCGGGAACCCGAAGATGCAGTAGAGGTGTTAGTTTCAGGTCCGGACGTTGACATGATTTCTGTTCGGCCTGATTATGCGGTTCGAGCGATTGAAGCAGCCGGCGGATGGGGCGCCTGGGCGGGAATGAAAGAGCTGCAGCTTGGTTGTGTAGTTACTTTTTACCAGCCGGATGGCAGTTTTTACCTGACTGAACAGCATCATGTGCTTTATCCCTGGTCTAATTCTATCCAGATTTCAGCCCGGGAACCGCAGGGTACGTTTGCCTGGCAACTATCGAAAGGAAAGTTCGACGTATTGCAGGACAGCGGGCAAAGTCATGCCTTGCCGGTTGTAATAGGCAGCAGCCATTTTGCGGAAATGATATTGAGTATTATCACGATACCGGCACGTTTTTTAGATGAGTCGGCTGGGTTTAGCAAAGAGGCCACGGCGCTCAAAATCCAGGGGCAATGGTATTACCCAATTACCAGACGAAGCAGGCCGGTTGTCGGGGCTGAACTCGAACCCGCTCGTCCTTTGTCTAAAGCGGTTTTCTATCAGGACCGTGACAGCTCATTAGTCGATATGATTTTGTTTGACTATATGAGTGGAGATGATTTTTTAGCGGTCCGCGGTTATGACTATACCGAAGTTGTCCGTATGGACTCCCAAGGAGAAAAAGAGGGCGTTCGCGTTCCTGCCAGGATAGAGATATTTAGAACTGATGCCCGTGGCGATTCGCAGAAGCGGCTTGTTAAAATAGATTATCACAGTTTGAAACGCGCAAAGTAGTATTCTGTCACTTGACAATCATCAATTGAGTATTGATAGGGCACTGACTTTCTCATCTTTACTTGGTTATCTTACTTTTCTATTGCATCGGCGTCTTTTGTTGTTGCTGCTGCATCATCATCTTTTGTTGCTGCATCTTCATAAAGACCGCCATAATCTCCATCAAATGCTCTTTTGGCAGCGCAATGTCCACGACCATTTTTCCATTGCCGGCCTTACCTGCAAATACGATATTGCTCTTGGTGGGAATATCCATCTGCGGGATTGGCACAGGTACCATAGCCGTCATCATCTTGAACAATCGCAGAAAATTATACGTCACCATGAAATCAGCTTTATCCGCTTCCGGCAGAAATGTCAAAGCTGTTCTCATTTCATCGCCAATTTGCTTTGGATCACCGGCTTTTACCTGGTCAATCAGCTCACGTATCGCCGAGTTTGCATTGCCGCCGATGGTACAAACCCACAGCCCATCAACCATACCCCATTGGTAATCAAATCCGCCGCCGTACATAGCATTTATCATTTGTCCCTGCGGTGAGTTGGCATCCGTTGATTTCATCGTGAACTTCGCCGAATCTATTGAGACGTCTTTGTAACGGTCAACGCCCCGCTGTATCGTAAAGCCGGTTTCTATTCCCATGTCCTTATAAAAATCCATAATACCGCTGGTGTTTAACATCTGCGTCGCTTCTTCGATGAGTCGGTTGAATTTTTCCTTATCCTTGACCGCGATAACATAGTTAGCTACAAAGGGCGGCTTGGTCTTGATATCTATCGAAGCTGAACACGCTATCGGCCCACCAACACAGTCAGTCACATCTGCCGCAAGAGCTTTCATCCTGTCGATATCCTTGGTGGTCATATTTTCACCGGCCATAACGGCAAGCAAATCGATACTCTTGATGTTGAGCTCTTTCCAGAAAGGTGTGTTTATTTTGGATGCGAAATTCATCATCGCCCCATCTTCCAGATACCCTAAAAGCTTGTTCTTTTGGTCCGCTGAGGTATCTGCGACAAACATATTTGCCATATCCGTCCCGGGGACAGCGGAGATGGTTTTGGTGATATTCAAAACATTGGGTTTTGGGTTTATCGCTATACTCAGGTATTGTGTTTCTTTCATCAACGTCTCAAGAATGCCGGCATACATATTCATTATATTCTCTATGTTCATCATAGGCGGTGTGTTCGGGTCTTTGGTTTTGATGTTTTTCATGTTTGTTTTGAACTCTTCAATTTTGCCAAATAGCATTGCCCCGAAAGCCTTGGAGGCTTGTTGCACATTACCGTACGCCCAGATTGGTTCGGTCATAGCCAGTTTTGCCTCAGTGGCATCGAGGGTACTGGCAAGTCCCGCTGCTTTGGTGGCTGAGATCACTTTTGCCATCGCAACCAGCTTGGCGTAGTCATTCGCCCAACTTATGAGCGCATAGTTACCAACCTGTTTAACCAGCATAATGGGTGTCCCGTTGCTTGTGATTTTAGAGATGCCTTTCTCATCCGGCTGGCCACAATTGGGATTATCGCTGATAAGCTGTCTATAATCTGTAACGGGAACAAGTCCGCCAATGAACACTTTTGAAATTGGATTAGTTTGTGTTTGTTCGCCGGGTGGAATTGCGCCAAAAATCACAAGACTACCATTCATATTCACGCCGTTTAGCTCCGGGCTGCCTAAGACCTTGGCTAATTGCGTCCGGGCCAGTATCGAGATTCCCATAGGCATAGGCGAGACGCCGGCTAAGAACTGGTCGATTTGACTTAAAGTATATTCAAAATTATTCACCCGTAGGCAAAACAGACTCTCAGCCGGTATCATCTTCAGCAGCTGGTCACCTGCCGAACTTTGCGCCTGCAGTCCTGTGGCAAGAACAAGCAGAACCAATAATCCTACTGAACCAGCATTTCTCAAACATTTTGAATTAAACATTCTTTAGGCCTCCATAAGTTAACGCCGGCAAACAAATTAGTTTCTTACAAATCTTAGACTGTCTCTTACGATATATATAATGACAGATATCCATAACGACCGTCAAGCAAAAACCAGCGAATGGATTGTGGGAAGCTTAAAATCGAAATACGGTTTATGGCGACGAAACTTATGATACAGATTTAATCCATCAGCCGCATCCGTTCACCAATATGGTCTTTCAAATCCAAATGCTTCACACCTTCGCCCCACCAATCGGGTGTCTCTTCGCCTTTGAGGTGATGATCCCAAAACTCTTTCATACGTAAGAAATAATCTTTTCGGTTTTCCATTTTGGTTACGCCGTGCTTTTCACCTTTGTATTGCAGCATCACAACCGGTTTTTTCAGACGGCGCAGCGTATTGTAATACTCGATACCTTGATTCCAGTCCACCGCTCCGTCTTGGTCGTTGTGAAGCAATAAGAGAGGCGTATTGACATTGCGGGCAAAATAAACAGGTGAGTTCCGTTGATACGCATCCAAATGATCCCAATACCCGCCTTTAAACCGCCCCTGACTGCTCTCAAAAATCGGTTGGTTGGCAAACCCAACACGCCAATACACCGAACTGTACATACTGATCATATTGGTCAGTGGAGCACCTGCAATGGCTGCACGGAAAAGATTCGTTTGCGTAATGACGAACGATGTTTGATAGCCGCCCCATGAGTGTCCACACAGACCGATATGGTGACGGTCAACTACGCCGGTGTCCAACGCCGCTTCCACCGCAGGAACCAAACACCACACGGCGGACATGCCCGGATCGTTAACCTGATATTCGATGTCTGGCCAGAGAACAGCATAACCGTTGCTGGTGTACACAGATTTATTACTTAACCCTAAGTAGGGATTCGGGTACGCGTGATGCCATTGGCTCATCCGTTCGTAGATATTAACAATGGTAGGATAAGTCTTGCCCTTTTCATAATTGGTGGGCAGATGTAATGAAGCTTGTAACTTATCTCCTTTATCACTCTCATAGTCGATCAAGATAGAGCCTTCGCACCATAACACATCATCCATTTGACAAAGTTCTTCTGTTAGTTGAGTTGATGCCTTTAAATGAGCATCGGCGAGACGGTAATGTGGAGGCTCTTTATAAGTCTCTTTTGTAAATGCATAGACGTCTTCGTCTTCCGCCTTGATTAAATTGCTGAATAAAGCATCATCCCAATGTAAGACTTGAGCACCTTCAGTTGCCGGATCAATCAGAGCAATTCCACCCTTTTTCATCCATTCACCATACATGCTCAGATAAAGGCCTTTAGATAGATCAATCCCTTTTTCATCCGGATCAAGTTTGAAACGGTTTTGATAACGGATTTCTTCTTCTTTTCCATTCTTCGTTATATTTACACCGCCACTGCCATCGGTGATGACTTGCCATACATCCCAATTGTCATAAAGCAGAACAGATTCGCCGCCCTTTACCCAGCCATAACTCCAAGGACTGATGGGTGGGTCCTCAACATTACGCCCATGCGTTTCATCAATGAAGGATGTGTCGAGCTCTTTGGTGATGTTGGTGCTCTGATTGGAATCCATGTCATACACATGAAAATGACCGTCTCTGTAATACAAGAATGCCGAGCCTTCAAACGATGGGCCGTATTCCCAACGGCATTGTTTTACTGCCAAGCGGTAAAATCCTGTTTTGAGATCAATGGCGTAGATATCCTTAAAATTTTTCCCATCCAAATTGACCATCAGTTCATAGGGCTCATCGTTGATGCCAATCGCCCATTTTTGTTTGGGCGTGAGTTTAACATCTTTCACATCATCATTGGCCAACCGTACAAATTTGTTCTCATCTACGTGATAGATGCACAAATAACTGAAATCCTTGTCGCGCTTTTCTTCTTTTTGCTGGCGGGATTGCAGCCGCTTGTCTTTCCAATGCCAGATCACAACGTCTGGTTTCTCTTTATCTTTTTCTTTATCTTTATCTTTATCCTCACTTTCGTCTTCAGATTTCTCTTCCTTGCCTTTCTCTTCTTCATCATCACCGCTTTCTTCATCATGCTCTTCATCTTCTTCATCTTCTTTTACATCTTTTTCAGCCTCATCTTTTTCGTCTTTTTCGGCGTCATCATCTGTATCTTCCTCTATGTCTTCTTTTTTATCTTCTTTTTCTTGTTCTTCCTTTTCCTTCTTCTTTTTGGCCTCTTCAGTTAGCTCCGTTTCATGAATGCCAAACGATATGGCCGTTAGATCGTCCGTCCAAACGGGGCTGCGGTTAGGGCTCAAGGTCATTTTATCAGGGAAACTATCATCCTCATTTGGATCATACACGTGTTTAGCGGGTGATTCTTGTTCAAAACCTTTCAATCCGATTACGCTGTAAAAAGGCTCCTCATAATCTTCATCTTCTTTACCTTTGAGAAAAGCCAGGCCATCACCCTCTTCCTTCCAGGTCAGTCTCTTATAAACAAACTCCCCATGATCAATCGGTAGCACCACGCCCGTTGTCATGTTACGTATTTGGACCGAATTGCTCTCTTTATCTTCCGAACTCACAATCCATGCAAACCATTCACCATTTTTGTTGAAGGCATATTCAGACACTTTACTGAACGTTAAACGGTTTTCAGTCCCGAGTTCCCACAACAGCACATCCGATCCTTTTGGAGAATCCGCTTCGTCATCTTTGGCTTTAGATTCAGGTGGATATTTTTTCAGTGCCAGCCAAGTGGACGACTCTTTTGGAAAAGAATAGCCCTGAATGCTCTTAAACTCCTTGGTGACTCCATTATCCAAATTCAAAACCAGGGCATCATTTTGGATTGGTTTCTTGTCTTTTTTGAGCTTTTTCTGCTCTTGCCAATCCGGTGATATTACAACCACCGCCCATTTAGAGTCATCTGAAAAGGTAAATCGGCTGTAAGATTTGTCCTTGTCTTCTTCATCAGGAAACCTGTACTCCTTTGATTCGGAGGTGCTCTTTATCACGATACTGCTGTTACCTTCATTGGGGACAATTCGGTATCCAAACCATTGTCCATCAGAGCTGAAAGCAGTTGACCAAATGGCTTTCCACTCCATAATGTCCTTCAATTGAATGGGGTGCGGCTCAGGCTTGTCTTTATCTTCTGCAACCGCAGCCCATGCTGATAATAGAATAAGCATTGGAAAAATTAGTTGGGTCGTCTTTTTCATGACGATTCTCCCTTTATAACTATGTAGACCCAGATTTGCATATAACCTTACTCAATTACACCGCTGGGCCTCATTTCCAATAGAATATCAAATTTGCCATTAAAAGTCAAACCTTCTGGGGTTTTTAGAGGGTTCTTCATCCAGTTCTCGATACGCCATTAAACCTGCATCACTGGTGACTTTCATTCCGTGAAATTCAAGCTTCAATTTACGGTCGAAATTGACTCTCAGAGCATCCTTGCGTCTTTCACCCATTGGGTTCTCCAAATCATCATAATCAAAACTGTGCTGAATGACCTTCATAAGCTCTATACTATCAAAATCCTGTTCATTTGTCACCTATTACTTGGGAAATCCGGGATAACGCTTATTCTACCAGAAAGTTACAGAAAAAACTAAACAAAACTGAAAACTGCAGATTACGACAACACCGGCGATACGTTATCGCAGGCCACTTTCTCTTACGATAAGCCCGAACCAGAAAAGCTCATCCCGCACCAATTAGGCGTGAGCCAAAGCTCAATTGCCGCGGGACACAATTTTATCGGTGTCCACGAAAATTTTCTATGGGAACGGTTATTTTGTCTATATTGGTATTGCAGTGATTATCGGCCCTGAATAAGGAAGTGGTTCTGAACAAACTTTACAATAGTTAAAAAAAGTTAAGCGAGCAAGGCATTAAACCGATAAATTTCATCAAGTTAAGGTGTGTTTTTTTGCGGTTCAGGGGTTATAGGACAGAGAAAAGCCCGATATTTTTGGAAGTTTGCTGCTATGGACAGAAGTCAGAGGACAGAGGACAGAAGTCAGAGGACAGAAGTCAGACTTCCGACCTACGACCTCCGACTTCCGACTTCTGTCTTCTTCATTCTACTACTTTTTTTGTCACTTTTGTCCGGTTGTGGCAGTAAATTTTTTGACCCAACACAGGTAGGCAGATTCCGTCCTGTTCCTGCAGTCAATGTAATTCTGGATTCGTTGGGGGTGGCTGAGGAGAAGCCGGTGGCCTGGGAGGATGCCGAAGAGCCGCTGGCCATAGATACTGTAGCGATGGAGTCTGATTATGTGTTCATGGCAGGTGATATTATCAGTGTAGCTATCTTCGAGCTACTTCAAGAGGGTGTTCAATTTGTAAATAATTATGTTGTTACCGAAACCGGCAGGATATCCATACCGGAGGTCGGCATAGTAAAAGCGGCGGGATTGACAGAAACACAACTTGAAGAAGAGATAAAGCAAATTCTTTCTCCGGGCATATTGAAGAATCCGTCGGTTATCGTAGCTTTAGCCGGCTCCCAGCAGCGCGCGTTTTCGATATTAGGTGACGGTGTGCCTCTTCCGGGCAGGTACTCTATTCCAAGGTATGATTTCAGGTTGACCGATGCGCTTGCGACAGCAGGTGGACCAAGACAGTTTAATGTAAGCTATATTTACGTTTCACGCTTTGTTGGGGACAAAAAGACAAGAGGATATGAGCCCCTCGAACAGGGATTTGATGAGTTTGAGCTGGAGGTTATTGAGCCTGAGACTGCCAGGACGTCGCGCAATATACAGTCCTCCTATGGGCGGATCCAGCCTCGTGCAGAATATCAGTGGCCTGAAAGTAAAGTGGTTATATCTTCGTCTGAGATGGTAACGGATTGGGAAGCGGCTGGAATACCGAAAGCTTTTGAATGGCCGAGCAATCGCACGCGGAGCCGGATGGATACCCAAGGTGGAAGGAAATCATCCACTATGTTGGCTGCTCCGGAGACAATGGATGAGCCGGTAAGTGTCAAAGACATATTGAATACTTTGGATGCGCGTTCTCGTCGTGAACAAAGGTGGTTAAATGGGCGAGTAAATGTCGAAAACGCACTGGAGACGTTCAGGGAGCTGGTTCGTGTCGAAGAGAGGATAGATGAGCGAAAAAATCATCGGGACACACCGGCATCATCACCCGTACCGGCTGCGCCGAAACCAATGAGTGAGCCGTTGGATAGAGAGGAACCTGGGCGTACTAAGCGGGTTTTCCAGAACGGCAAGTGGGTTTCTATTCCTGAACAAAGCGTTTCACCGAAGCCAACAGAAGAGAAAGAACAAACAGGGCATGTTGATGTTGAGTGGGTTTACCGGAACGGCGAATGGGTTCCTATTCAAGTCGGTTTGCCAAAGCTACCAAAACCGATAGCTCCGGTGGCACCGGTTATCAAAATTGAACCTGGAGAGAAACCGATTGGTCGAATCAAAGAGCAGGCGCCGCCGGATTTGGAACGTGAGCCTGGTGCCGGGACGCGCCTTATAAGGATACCGGCCGACAGATTGCTTGCAGGTGACACCCGATATAATATCGTGATAAAGCCCGGCGATACTATTCATGTGCCTGTTGATATTATTGGCGAATTTTGCATAATGGGTAATGTCAACCGTACCGGGTACATTCCTATTACGGGCAGACCAATGACTTTGAAGATGGCTATTGCTGCTGCGGGCGGGTTGGGACCTTTGGCCTGGCCGAGGCGCTGTGAAGTGGTACGAAGGATCGGCAGGAAGAAAGAAGAAATAGTAATGGTGGATTTGGATAAGATCACCAGCGGCGAGCAGCCGGACTTCTTTATAAAGCCGAATGATTTAATCAATGTCGGCACACACCCAACCTCCAGATGGCGCGCGATTCTGCGAAATGCTTTCAGGGCCACTTACGGGTTTGGTTTTGTTTATGACCGTAATTTTTCAGATAGAGATTTCGGCACTCGCAGGCCTGTCCCCAGCTGGTTCTAATTGAAGTTTTGCAAAATTAAGGTTAGGCATATATTATTTAAGAAAATCAGTTTTTTCGATTTTCTTAAATAATTAGCTAACTTTTTATTAGACAACAGCTTATTGTTTGAAAAGAAAAAATCAGAAAAATTTTTTTCTTTTCAAAGTATGCCTAACCTTAATTTTGCAAAAGTCTTTTTCTAACACATGGTTACCCAAATACGACAAATAAGTACACCGCGTCAAAAACAACAGTGGCGCGAGCTCGGGCTGCATAGTTACATCAAAATATTGATAATTGGGGGGCTGTTCTATTATCTTTTTCGCAGCGAAATTGAGAGCATCGTTTCACGATGGGTCACTGACTTCGGCAGCTGGGGACATGGTTTTTTAATCCCACTTTTAAGTTTGTACTTCATTAATCAAAAAAGACAAGAGATTCTAAACCTTCAAACTAAGCCGAGTTACCTGGGTCTGTTTTTTCTGGTTTGCGCGATATTATTTTATTTTTTTAACATAGTAAGCCCCTCCGGATACGCATACTTTCGTCGCATTTCCGTGATTGCAGCGCTGGGGGCGGTTGTATTGCTTTTGGGCGGTTGGCGTTTGGTCAGATATACCTGGCTGCCGGTTGTTTTTCTGGTATTTGCTGTACCATTACCAAATAGGTTTTATAGAGGAGCAACTATACCCATGCGAAGGTGGGCGGCCGCGATAGCAAGCGCTTTGTTGAATTCGGTTGATGAGCTGGAAGCTACGGCTAAGGGTGTAATAATAGATGTGGTTTATAAAGGCCGGCAGTTGGAGCCACCGCTTGACGTGGCAGAAGCATGCGGTGGGATGAGGCTGCTGATGATTTTTTTGGCTTTGGGTGTTGCTATGGCCTATTTGCACTACCGACCGATATGGCAGCGAATTATCTTGTTGGCCAGCACAATACCCATCGCAATATTTTGCAATATCGTGCGGGTTACAGTTACAGGATTTATTTATATACTAATACATCCCAAATACGCTCAGGGTATTTATCATGATGGGCTTGGACTGGCAATGCTGCTATTGGCGTTTGGCTTATACGGTTTGTTGGCGTGGTTTATGTCGAGTTTGTTTACTGAAGAAACGCAGGAGGTTACTAAGGATATTGTGGTTCGTGGACACTCGTCTCGGCGAAGGCCGAAGCCGCAGCAGGGTGATACTTGATGTGAAAACACAGGTTAAAACAGATTAACACAGATTATGAGATACAATATACGAGTTTATTTACAGCCGGCCTTTTTGATATGTGCAGCGGTGCTTGCAACAGCCGGGGCCGGCATGTCAATAGCCATAAAAAGTTTCGGCGTATATCTAAAGAAGGAACCGCTGCCGTTGAAAAAATCTTTGGAACTTTTGAATGAAAATGATTTAGCTTCTTACAAAGTAATATCCAAACGCAAAATCGAAAACGAGGAAATAGTCAAAGCATTAGGGACCCAAGATTATATTCAGTGGATTCTGGAAGATACCGATGCGGCGGTTAACGGTCCTGCTAAAAAATGTATGTTGTTTATTACTTATTACGAGCTTCCTGACAGGGTGCCGCATGTGCCGGAAGAATGCTATGCGGGCGGAGGCTTTCAGAGATTGGCATCCGATAGTGTAACGTTGGAGATAAACAACAATGCCGGGTTTGAAAAGAAAATCCGGGGAAAACATCTTGTCTTTGGCAGTACAAAGGCCAATCTCGGCACCAGGGGTGAGAAATTCCCGGTTTTGTACTTATTTAAGGTCAATGAAGATTATGCGGCTTCCAGAGAAGAAGCTCGAATAGCTTTGAATAAGAACCTTTTCCGCAAATCTTCGTATTTTTGCAAGGTTGAGCTGGTTTTTAACCAGACGTTGATACCACCCAGCAAAGAGCAGGCAGTTAAAGCGGGCGAAAAGCTCCTGGCCGTGATTTTGCCTATTTTAGAAACAGAGCACTGGCCCGTGGTGGCTCGCTTGCCTGCACCTGTGTTTGCCTCGACACAGGTGGCGCAGGCACAGGTGGCGGAGCCGAGACGCGACAGGCCCGACTGGGAAAAGTAAAGCGCGGTACGCGAAAACAAAAAAGTTAGTAGTGAGTAGTGAGTGGTGAGTTGACTGCTCACCATGAGTTTTGCAAAATTGAGGTTAGGCATACTTTGAAAAGAAAAAAATCGTTTTTCGTTTTTTCTTTTCAAACAGTAAGTTATTGTATATTAAGCAGTTAGGTGATTATTTAAGAAAATCAAAAAAAACAAATTTTCTTAAATAATATATGCCTAACCTCAATTTTGCAGGAGTCTTAACCACTCACCAATATATGAGGTTAATTTATGGCAAACAGGAGGTTAAACAAAAAAGTTGCACTGATAGGCTCGGTGATTTTTATAGTTTTTGCCTTGGTGGCCATTTTGGTAATTCTGCATTTGAGCAGAGACCCGGCGGAATTTATCAAAGATGCCGAGGCCGCCCTACAAGCAGCACGTCAGGCGACGGATGAACAAATAAAACAACAAAACTATGACAGGGCCCAAAGCAGTTTTCGCGGTGCATATACGAGTGCAAAGACCGACCCGCTCAGAGAAGAGATACTTTTCAAAATGGTGGATATGTACCTCGAAATTAAGGAATGGCCCTTTGCATTAGGATGCTGGGACGAAATAATAAGGATAGATCCGAACAATGTGAAAGCTCGTTACGGCCGGTTGAAGTACCTTTACATAATGGCTGATAGCGGTGCACGTCTAATGTCTGTCGGCAATGCGGGTCGAATTTGGCAAGAGGTGCACAAGCAGGCGTCAGAATTTTTGAAAGTGGCAGAGAATGCAGAGCTGCTTATGGAAGATACGGCCGGATGGGATGTCTTTGAGATAGAGTCAGAAGTCAGAAGTCAGGAGTCAGAAGTCAGAAGTCAGCAGCTCCTGGGGCCGTATTTGTATCTGCTCAGAGGCAGGGCCGCTCTTGAAATGGCATCTCTGGGGGCAGTGACGAACAGGGACGAATCGCTTGCTCAGGCAGTCGATGATTTGAAGAAGATACAGGAGTTTGAGCCAAATAATATCGATGCCTATTGGTATTTGGCGAGGGCGGCTGTCACAAAAGGGGAACTTTTCGCTTCGCGAGGTAAACTTGAAGAAAGAGACAAGGCTGCACAGCAGGCAACGGCGCTTTTGGAGCAGGCAGTTCAGATTGCAGGGACCGAGCCACTCGTCTCGGCGAAGGCACGAGCCGGAGCCGGGAAGGCACACATTAATCTTCTGGCACTGAAGCTTATGCTTGCTAAAGGCAGCGAGCCTGAACTGGTGAATGAGCGGATTCGGGCACTCGAACCGGAGTATTTGTCGCTTGTGCGCAACTTTGGCCCCAGTGCAGAGGCATTTGCTGCAATTTCTCAATTCTATTCGGTCTATTCGGCCTATTCAGGTCCTCGGCTGGTACCCGAAAATTTAGATAAGGCTATTGAAGCCATTGAACAGGCGATTAGATTGAATGAGAACAATGTGGTTTATGCAATAAATGCGGCCAATTTGCACTATCGCAGATTTTCTATTTATAAGCAAAAGCAGCAGGTAGAAAAAGCAATAGAAACAGCAAAGAACGCACTGACTTTGCCGGATGCACAGGATGCACCCGGTCCACGACGTCAGGCTAAGATAAATAACAGATTTATTCTGTATGCTTTTCTCGCAAATTGCTACATCGAGGAAATACTTGAGCCTTGTGAGCCGCAGAGCCAGGCGCAAACCGACCTTTTGCTGAGGGGTGCTGAGCAGGCCGTGCACGAAATCGAGCAGATTTCCGGCAGCGGTGAAGAGCCGCTGGTTATTAAATGGAGAGGAATGCTTGAGCTTGCAAAGGGCAATAGAGAAGCCGCCATCAGAAAGTTATATGAAGCTTACGAAAAACTTAAAGCACTTAAACCACCTGAACCACCCTGGCCCAGTGAACCACAATTTGCGCAGCTTTCGTACACTCTTGCGAAGATTTTTAAGGACACTTATGAAGTTGGGGCGGTCAGAGAATTTCTGATAAGCGCGCTCAATTCAGGAATTGGCCAGACCAAACCTGAAGCGCATTTGGATTATGTTGAGGTTATTTTGAAGTTCACTCAGTTCTCGGACGCCATACAGACTATAAATGCTTTTGAAGAGTATTTCGGTCCAAATGAGAGAAGCCGGGAGCTTCGCATCAAGACTTATATTTGGGCAAAGCAGTTTGATGACGCTGAAAAGGAATTGGCAAACAGACCTCTGGATGATCCTGATACAATTAAGCTCAGGCTGGTTCTGGCACAGGCCGGGATTCGTCAAATTCAACTGACAATGGCGCAAAAGGAAATACGGGAAAGTCCGGGCCTTATTCTGGAGCAAACCGGACCCGAAGAAAAAGAGCCTGTTGAGCTGACAACCGATATCCGGCTCATGACAGAAGAATTGAAAAGCTATTGGCAGCTTGAAGCAGAACTGCTGGAAAAACTCCTGCTGATAGAGCCAAATTCTGTTGAACAAGCTTCTGTCATTGGTGTTTGCAGAAATTACATATCGCAAGGCCAGGCGAGCCGGGCCAAAAGTTTAGTCAACGGGTTTTTGGAACGTTTTCCGGATAATGCAGCAGTGCTGGTTTATAAGCAGATACTTTCTGAACCTGAACCGGCAAAGATTTCGCAACAAAGGCGCAAGGAAATAGAAGAGCAAGTGCTTTCGAATATCCCTGACCCGATTCGCCGCGCCACGCAGCTTGGGATATTTTATCGAGGGTACAACGAACCGGAAAAAGCAGCTCGCCAGTTAAACAGGGCCATTGAAATAGGAACTTCGCAACAGCGTGTATCCGATAGCCAGGCTTTTGAGCAAATGAAATTTGCTGCAAGCCATCTTTTGGATATAGCACTTGTGGCGAAAGACTGGGAGCTGGCAGAACAAATCACGGAGACGACCCGCCGTGAAAACCTCGATAATTGCCAGGGTCTGATTTTTGCAACCCGCCTGGCTATGGCTAAAGGCGAGTTCGAAGATGCATTGGCAAAAATCGACGAATCTTTGAAACAAAGACCTGTATTTTCATACGCTTATATGCTCAGAAGCGATATCAATGCTTCTCTTGGAAACGAGCATGCATCTATGGAGGACATTCGAAAAGCCGCATCTTTGAATCCTCTCGATGGAATCATTGCAAAAGCATCGGCGAACGTGTTGTACCGTCGAAATCAGAAGCTTGGTGATAGTGTCTCTTCGGCCCAGATAGTCGAGGTCAGGACTGCTTTGGAAAGAGCAATCGCACTGAATCCCGGTGATTTGACGTTACTTGGCTTGTATGCCGAGTATATAGCCCCGACAGAGCCGTTGAGGGCAGTGGCAATTCGTCAGGACCTGCAAAGGGCCGCCCCTAATATGGACAATGCTTTACTGCTCGGGCAACTGGCAACGCAGGTGGCTGTGAAAGAAACCAATCCGCAGCAAAAGGAGGCGTTGTTTGGTATTGCTGCTTCGGCTTTCGAGCAGGCAAAGAAGATAAATCCCCGCGACAAGCTGATGCTCTATCACTATGCCCAATACTTTCGTGCCAGGGGACAGAATGAAAAGGCCAAGGCACTACTGCAGGAATCACAAGACGAGAAATTGCTTTGGGACCATTATTTTCAGCGAGGCCAATACGACGATGCCAGGAGGGTCCTGGAGCAGTTATACAAGGGGGGCACTAAAGATAGCGTTGTGCTCAAAGGCCTCTTGCTTGTTGCTGAAAAAACCATCGACAGAGAGGCTGTAAAGAAATATTCCGAGGAGCTTGTAGCGCTTGATGAGGCCGAAGAAAACAATCTTATTCAGATTGAGGCTTTTCTTAGGGTTGGCCTTATCAAGGAAGCTGAATACAAATTACAGAGCTTTAAGGAAAAGTATCCTAATGAAAAAAGAATACTCCTGCTTCAGGCCTGGCTGCTAATGAGACAGGGGCAGCTGGACAAAGCATTGGAGCTGACGAATAAAAATCTCCAGACCAATCAGAACAACCCGGCGGCATGGCGATTAAGAGGTGAAATTAATTATTTCCTGGCAGATTATGGCAAGGCAATCAGCGACTTTAGAGAAAGCAAATTGTTGTCAGATGAGCCTGTTACCCGGATTTCTTTAGCCAAGGCTTATATGGGCGCCGGGCGATATGAGGATGCTATCACGGAGCTTGAGGTTACAATAAACGCACCTGGTGCTCCTCCTGAAGCGCTGGTTTTGCTTGAGGGCATTTACTCCCAGCTCGACAGAAAAGAAGCATTGAAGAGATTCTACAAAGAGACACTTGAGGAATTTCCAGACAGCGTACGGTGGCTTAATCAAGCGGGTGCATTTGCTGTTAAGAGAGGTGAATTCGACAAAGCCGAGCAATTATATAAAAAAGCTTATCTGCTCAGACAACAAGCACATCTGGCCAAGGATGAAAGAAACGAAGTACAGGATGTGCTGTACGTTACAGCGTTCGATGGGTATTTGAAGGCACTTCTCTTAGGGGCGGGGGAACCAAACACAGATAATTGGAACCCTCGGAAGCTGGACCAGGTTTTCGAAGAGTGCAGTAAATATGTTGATAGCGATATTGCGCCCATAGCGTATTTGCGAATGGCTCAGGCGAAGTTGAAGCTCGGCGATAGAACAACCGCTGTAGAATATTGTCGAAGAGCTGTTGATAAAGCGGGGGAAAATGAGACGTTTGCTTCTGAGGTTCTGCTGAGAATGTTCTTGATGCTTGGACCTGATGAGGTTTTGAAGTATTGCAGGCAGAAGCTCGAAAGCAACCCGAATTCACTTGCGGCTAATTTTGCTATGTTTAATTTGGCGAAGCTTAACAACGAGTACGAGAAGGCAATAGGTTATATTGAAAAATGTATCGAGCCGGCTGAGCCGGACAGTCCGCGCAGGGCTAATTACACGATGAAAAAAGCTGACGTTTTGACCCTCGCCTACAAGAAAAGCTCCGATAAAAATTATCTCATAACCGCTATTACAGTTTACAAAAGTTTGCTGACCAAAATGCCGAATAATACCAGTATTCTGAACAATTTAGCGTATTTGCTTGCTGAAAATAATGAAAGGCTCCCGGAAGCTCTCCTGTACGCCAAGCGTGCACTTGGCACACAGCCGAATAACCCCGGCTTCCTGGATACTTATGCTTATGTGCTGCATAAACAAGGTGAGAATTTGCAGGCCGACGAATTTTTGGCAATCGCGTTGCAACAATATCAGCAGAATGATATTCTCGTACCTGCGGAGGTGTACGAGCATAAAGGAATGATAAAAGAAGAACTCGGGGCAAAAGATGAGGCGCTCGCTGCTTATAAACAGGCGTTGGAAATAGGGGCAGACAGATTGTCGCAGGAAGCTGAGCAGCGAATTAACAAGGCTATTGAGCGGCTTTCGCCGTGATGCCTTACGTGGTTGGTTAATTGGTGAGTGGTTAATTGGTGAGTGGTTAATTAACTACTCACTAATCACCATATCAATTGCTTTATTGGTTGATTCCGGGTAGAGAACAGGATGGCCGAAGCAAGACCAATAGCAGGGATCCCGCAAGGCGGGAACCCATCAAATAGAATGACAGGGCCGGCTGGGCCAAGGCTCCCGGCGCCTGCCTCGATGACGCCGAGAGAGGCTCTGGGGATATTGCGCAGGCACATATTTCTGGTAATTTTTCTGACTATTTTGGGGGTGACGGGCGGCGGCGGCGGCTGGTATCTTTTGCAGAAATATCTTCCAAGATATACCGCCACAACCTATATTCAGGTCCTTCCACCGGTAGAAACAGACCCTATGGACATCACTGCACCTCAGACGCCGAAGGATATTCTATACGGTTATCGCCAGTCAATAGCTAATCTCATAAAACAGCAGCGTACTTTGCAGGATTTGCTTGAGAGCGACGTAGTTAAAAAGACCAGGTGGTTTGAGCGCAGAGACGGGAGCATAAGAAAAGCCGTTAGGTATTTGGACAGGTATTTTAGTGCCTACGCCCACAGAGACGCTGAGTTTGTTGAGGTCTCGATGACCTGTCGTGATGCCAGAGAAGCAGCGGACATAGTGAACGAAATGGTGCGTTTGTTTCTTGCCAGGCAGGGAACCGTAGAAAGAGGAAAGGTAAACGCCGAGCTGGTAATGCTTGAAGAGCGGCGGCGCCGAGTTAAAGAAGAGCTGGATGGAGCCGACCAAGACCTGGATGATGTCCGCGAGAGATGGGGCATAACTGACCTTGCTATGCCTGTGGGGCGTAATTACCAGCACACAATCACTCTAAAGTTGAATAATTTGGAGCTTGAGAAAGACGGCCTTGAATTAGCTATAAGGCAGCTTAGCGCCGACATAGAAAATCTTAAGGACTTGGCGACAGGGCCTATTACTGAGCAGATTGA
This sequence comes from Candidatus Aegiribacteria sp., assembly GCA_048635425.1. Taxonomy (GTDB): domain Bacteria; phylum Planctomycetota; class Phycisphaerae; order Sedimentisphaerales; family Anaerobacaceae; genus NIOZ-UU13. Next base: position 13,303 of record JAIVYN010000003.1, on the reverse strand, counting down.
ATATGTGATAGAGAGAGACCCCGTTATGGTTACACTTGCTCAGCAGCTTGTCTTTCAGGAGGCCCAACTCTCGGGCAGACTCACAAAGTTTGGTGAAAATCACAGAGATGTGCGGCGAATAAGGGAGCAGATAAACGAAATCAGGAAAAGAAGAGAGCTCAGGAAAGCTGTAATTGCGGAACAGACCCGCAGGGCGAATCTCGAAAATGCGCGCGACGGCTTGCATGTTTTGCAGGAAAGGTTCGAGCAGCTGAAAAAACTGCGAGATGAAGCCGAAGCCGAGAAAGAAGACCTTGATAGAGCCCGTGTCCAGTATGAACAGCGGCTGAAAATAAGAGATGAGCGAGTCGCAATGCTTGACTTGATCAAAGAGCAGGTTGAGAAATTGAAAATGGTGCATGATTCCCCGGAGACACCTAAAGTGCAGGCTGTTGGACTTGCTCCGATACCGCTGGAAATGGTGTTCTCCCGCCAGTGGTACCTTTGGTTCCCGGGCGGAACGATGTTGGGCTTTATGCTTGGTGTGGGTCTTGCCTTCCTTGTTGAGCTGACTAACGACCTGGTGCGGACACCGAGCGATGTTGCCAAATATTTGCGTATTCCCCTGTTGGGTGTTATCCCCGATGCATCTGAAGATAGTCAGGTTCGGCGCATTGAGCTTATGTCTGTAGTTCGCAAGGCTCCTTACTCTGTTATAAGCGAGTCCTACAGGCGATGTCGGGCGAACTTGAAGCTCTCCGGCACGGCTGAGTCTTTGAAGACTTTGCTTGTCAGCAGCGGTATGGCAGGGGACGGCAAGACTTCAGTAGCGGTTAATCTTGCAACCACCTTTGTTGCCGCGGACAAAAAAGTGCTGCTGATAGATGCCAATTTCAGACTGCCTAATTTCAAAAGACTATTTCCAAAAATACAGACCGATGAGCTCGAAGAAAAACTTGAAGTCGAGAGTTTTGATTTTGGATTGAGCAGTGTGCTGATGAACCAGTGCGGTTCCAAAGAAGCTATAAGGCCCGGTGGTATAGAGGGCCTTGATGTAATCGATGGTGGGCCGTTGCCTGCTAATCCGGCGGAGCTGCTCGACAGCCCCAGGATGGAAGAGCTGCTTGGCCGGCAGCGTAACAACTACGACCATATTATAATTGATGGGCCTCCTGTTTTGCTGGTTAGTGATGCAAAGGTATTAGCACGACTTGTTGATACGACAATTCTTGTATTCAACGCCGCCACCACAAGCAGGGGCGCTGCCCAGAGAACTATTAGCGAATTCAAAGATGTTAATGCTAATATAGTCGGCTGTGTGCTCTTTGCCGTAAGGTCTATGAAGGGAGGATATTTCCACGAGCAATTCAAGTCGTACCGGAAATATGAGAAGAAGGCCAAGAAGGCCAGAAAGGCCGCACTTGCCGCCAGCCGAGCCTAAATCCCTAAAAGTTTGAGACTCGATTGGATAGTGAAAACGATTGAGCTTTGCGTTATTATAATATTAGTACTCTGTAACAAGTGATTTGCAGAGTTGTCATTGCGAGGCCTTTTTAAAGGCCGTGGCAATCTCGTGGCATCAAACAATAGAGATTGCTTCGCAGAGTTTATCCTTGAGCAAAGCGAAGGGCTCGCAATGACACCCGTCATTTGAGTTGTTACAGAGTATCAGGGTGGCACCCTCAAACTTGTTTGGGGGTGTTCTTAAACTTGTATGCAGGCTTTTTATAAGAGGCTAATTTTATGGAGAAATTTTTGGTTACCGGCGGAGCCGGTTTTATCGGTTCGAATATCTGCAAAGAGCTCATCTCTCAAGGCTGCTTTGTAAGAGTTGTTGACAATCTGCTCACGGGCAAAAAAAGAAACCTTGCCTCTGTCATAGACAAAGTCGATTTTATACAGGCCGATATGGGCGATGCGGAGGTCGCCCAATCGGCCATGAAAGATATCGATGTCGTTTTGCACCAGGGGGCATTGCCGTCGGTCCCGCGCAGCGTCGATGACCCTGCTGCTACGCACAGGCACTGCGTTGATGCCACTTTCACACTTCTCTTAGCCGCCCGTGATGCCGGCATAAAGCGATTCGTCTATGCCGCAAGCTCCTCAGCTTACGGCGATACGCCGACCCCGCCAAAGGCGGGCTTGATCCAGTCCAGGGCTTTGCCCTGGCCGAAGGTCGAGACGATGACGCCTATGCCACTTTCACCTTATGCAGTCGCTAAGCTGGTTGGCGAATATTACTGCTCGGTCTTCTATCAGGTCTTCGGCCTTGAGGCTATTTCACTGCGGTATTTCAATGTCTTCGGCCCGCACCAGGACCCGGCCAGCCAATATGCAGCCGCCATCCCGGCTTTCGTTACGGCCATATTGAAGGATAAACCGCCCACTATTTACGGCGACGGCGAGCAAAGCCGCGATTTCACGTATATTGACAATGTTGTCGAGGCCAATTTACTTGCCGCAAGAGCCAAACAGACTAAAGGTGAAGTTGTAAATGTCGCCTGCGGCGAAGCCGTAACTGTAAATGAGATTATTGCTCTGATTAACGAACTGGTTGGAAAAAATATTAAGCCGAATTACACCGACCCACGCCCCGGCGACGTAAAACACTCCCTCGCTGACATCACCCTGGCCCAGAAACTAATCGGCTACAAAACCAAAGTACCATTTAAACAGGGCTTGCAATTAGCAATAAATTGGTATCGTGAGAATCTTTTGTGATCTATGAATATTATCGTGCGGGCATAAATTTAGTGTCTGTTGCGGAAAACAAAAACCGCCGATGTCACCCCTGCGAGGGACCCCGCCTTGCGGGAACCCAAAGCAGGGGTCCAGAGCGAAAAACTGGATTCCCGCTTCCGCGGGAATGACAAATACTGCTTCCGCAGTAATAACTATTTAATCTGGTTTTCTTTTAATAATTTCAGTAGTTTTTCTGCGTCCATCTTTCTTAAGCAATCTCAACATCTCCCGGGTTTTTCTAAACATCAATTCAAACCGCTGTTTGGTTGTTAAAGACGTAAGGTAATCTAATTCAAATTCGATTTCCTTGTCCTCATCGTGCCTGTCTAACTTTAGAATAGCCATACATCCCTTTTAGTCTGAAATAGAGGGAAGCTACTTTTTTCCCCTTTATTTACATCATATAATATCCAAAATCGCAATTGGCGTCAAATCTGATTAGTTGTTGGTTCATTGCTCGCGGCAGGATTCGCGTTTTTTTTCTTTGTAAAATCTGGGTCTGGATGAGTAGCTTTTGATTTTTTATAATTCCTTTTCGCTTATATCCGCTATTTTCATCAGGTGTTTTAACAGTCCTGTTTTCAAGGATTTGTTGCCATGTATGGGCAGAGATATTCTTTCTTTTCTATTTTCTTTGGTATAGACGTGATGGCTGCCGTGAATCCTTTTCAACTCCCAGCCTTTTTGGCTAAGCAGTTTAGCAAAGTCCTTTCCGCTGATTTGCTTCAAACCGAAATCTCCATTAGTTGGTCGTCTTTTTGGATTTTATAGTCTTTGACATCTACTGATAAGCAAGCTTCCACCGCTTCATAAATATTCTTCAAAAGCTCTTCGAACGAATCGCCCTGGGTAACGCAGCCGGGGATGGCTGGAATTTCCGCCCAATAGCCCCCTTCTTCCGCTTTATGTATAATTGTCTTTAATTTCATACTTATACCTCGCTGTCTTAAGGTAAACAGTCAACATTTACATCTTTTTTCAAATTTATTATACCTTCTGGCTGGCCAAAAAACAAGAATTTAAAATCCACCATAGCCCGCTATTCAAGCTGCTCCTTCAGTTTCTCTGCGTTTTGGATTAGTTGTTCCCGGCTAATTTGCTTTTTGGGTTCAAGCTCGAACGTCCATTCGTATGAATCGACGATTCTGTCAGGGCTGATTATTTGCGCGAAGAAATCAAATGGAAATCCGTCATACCACGGCCCTTTTAACTTGTGGTGGGTGTTGAGGGTTTCGTAGCCTTGTTTGCTTATTCTGACCCAATAATCGCCGTACCATTCAAACGAGACCGTGACAGGTGAAGTGCCTATCTCCTCATCGTTTAGCATGACTAATGCCCCCTGTGGCTCGGTGTTGATTGTCAGCTTACGTTCCACACAGCCGACAAGGAATAGACTGACAATTAAGCTAATGGTTATCAGAGGGAGTAAATTACACTTTGCCATAACAGGTGTCCTTAAATTATCTAAACCATATACGGTGACATCTCCTTGGTTGTCTGGAACCGTAGCTTAAGGTTTTGCTGAGTTTGAGATTGCCACGTTCGGCTGCGCCTTGCTCCTAAGAAAATAAACGGTTTTCGTATTGCGAGGTTTGAGATTGCCACAGTCGCCTGCGGTTCCTTCGCAATGACATTGTTGGTCCATTTTCTTCTGCATACTTCCTGAGAATCAGGTCAGGTGCTCGCAATGACACAGGGTACAATACCACGTCATTGCGAGGAGTCCAGCACCAATGTTTGGTGTTGGACGACGAAGCAATCTCTTTCCTATAATAAGAAAAAATGAAAAAAACAAAAGCACAAAGTTTCCTGGTCAGTATTTCAATCAGCGGGGACGCATCTGCCCTCGGCCCAGGCCCGCAGGCATTGGACCCTTTCGGCTAATGTTACTGAAAGCGGCGGTGAATTTCTCAAGGCTGAGAGAATACGCTCTGTATCCAGGCGGGTTTTGTCCGCATACACCTCGTGCAGGGTGGATACGACGGCCTGCTCTATTTCAGAGCCGCTATAACCTTCAGATGCCTCGGCCAATACCCCCAGCTCGAACGTCTTAGGGGCTCGCTTACGTTTCTTTAGATGAATGGCAAATATTTCTTTTCGCACATCTCGGTTGGGCAGGTCAACAAAGAATATCTCGTCGAATCGGCCTTTGCGCAGAAGTTCGGGGGGCAGGGCCTCGATGTCATTGGCGGTAGCGACGACAAATACTGGTGCTTCGTGCTCCTGCAGCCAGGTCAGAAGGGTCCCAAACATTCTTTTAGACAGGCCCCCATCGGTACTTTGGCTGGCGGCTGAGGCAAAGCCCTTTTCGATCTCATCAATCCACAGAACTACGGGTGACATCATTTCGCTTTGGCGCAGTGCCTCGCGAAGGTTGCGCTCGGATTCGCCAATGTAGCTGTTGAATAGAGCACCGGGGTCCAATCTCAAGAGCGGCTGGTGCCAGGCGGTTGCAATGGCCTTGGCACAGAGACTTTTTCCGGCACCCTGCACGCCGAGCATAAGCACGCCTTTGGGTGCTTCAAGACCGAACTTCGTGGCTTTGGAGCTAAATGCGTCTTTACGCTGGTTCAGCCATTTTTTCAGTCGCCTCATGCCGCCGATTTCGCTCAGGTCCAGGGGTATTTGGATATACTCCAGCAAGCCTCCACGTTGAATCATCCGCCGTTTGCTCGCAATTACGACGTTTATATCATTGTCGTCGAAACGTCTGTCGTCGGCGACGGTATCGATAATAATGCGTTCAGCCTGACGGCGGGTCAGGCCGCGAAGGTTACGGACGATGGTATCCAGGCCCTTTTTTGTGATACCGATCTCGATGGGCTTCTCGCGGTGGAAGCGCTGCAACGTTTTACGGACAATTTCTTTTAGCTCCTGTTGGTCGGGAAAAGAAATTTCAAAGGGCTTGGCATAAGATTTAACGACTTCGGGCAGTTTGTCTTCGCTGTCAATCATCACGAGCGTACTGCCATTCTTCTCCAAACTGTCAATAAGGTCACGCAGGGCCCGCAACGTCAGGCCTCCCTTGAGATGTTCAGCAAGGTCGAGAGTTACACAGATAGATCCTTCCTTTACATCGGTAAGGTGACGAAGTCCGGTGGCAGGAGTTTCAGTATCGGCTATGAAAGGGCTGTCAGCCAGAAAGCCCTCTCGGACGCCGCCGGCGATGGACCATATCCACATACCACGCTTTTGACCAAGTGCCGCCTGGTATACGATTTCCAGTGCGTATCGTTCTTCATGGGTAACGATAGATATGCAGCAATAGCCGCTATTGATAAGTTGTTCAAATTGCTCGGTATCGTCCATTGTACGCTGCCCCGCGTATTTATTTTTTGTAATCAAGACTGTGCTCCAGTTTAACAGTCTAATATAGTGACTGGAAGCATTTTACTATGGACATATCTTCAAATTATTTAGCTGACCGATTGTAGAACAAGTTATTTTTTAGGGCCTACCAGTTCGATAATATTGCCATCGGGGTCTCTCACCAGAGTCAGATAGAAATTGCCTCCACCGAGTTGGTAAGGTTCTTTCACCGGAAGCACCCCGGCTTTTTTGGCTCGCTCCACGGCTGCGGTCGTATCCGAGACAAATATCGTCAGGTAGCTGTACCCTAAGCTCGAATGGATAAATTGGTTATCAACCTTTTTCCCGGGCGCCTTGGGGAATTCCATAATTTTGATTTTAGTCGCGCTTGCCTCATCGCTCAACACCAACACCCTTACGCGGAATGCCTGGTAATTACTCAGGCCTGAATCGCCTCCCATTTCCTTCGAGACATCAAAGCCCGGCACCTCGGTAAATCCCAGCGCATTTGTGTAAAACTGCGCTGCTTTTTCCACATCGCTTACGACGATTCCCAAGTCGATTGTGGTCCTTGCGAATTCACTCTTTGTCCCGCCTGTGCCGGCAGCGCCGACAAGGAACACGCTTGCTACCAGGCAAAGAACCAGCAGGGCGATTAAATTATATTTCTTCATTTCGTTTCTCCTCAAATTACTTAACTCGGATTAGTAGCCCCCATTATAAAGAAAAGCCAAAAAAACAAAAGACCAAATTTGCCCATTACAAATCTTTTATGCCGGCCGGAGTGATATTGGCCGGTTAAATAGCTTGCAATAGTCCCCACCGTCATTATAATTCAGAAATCAGGCCAACAGCGGTGTTGATGAACTATGGAGTTGTGAATGAGAAACGGATTTCGACGAATCAGTTGCATATTCCATTATATTGGAAATCTGCTGGAGATATTAGGCCTGATTCTTTTGTTCCCGCTGATAGTCGTTCTCATTTACTGGGGGGGACAAGAGGGCGACGGCTTGTTTACCGCAACCGCTTTTGTCATTCCGGCTCTCATCTCATTTTCGCTCGGGATGATTTTGCGCCACGTGTTTAAACCGTCAGCCCTTGATACCACAGGTTCTATGCTTATATGCGCTCTCAGCTGGCTTGTTGTCTCAGCGGCCGGAGCGTTGCCTTTCGTAATTGCAGCTCGTTCCAACTACCTCGACGCCTATTTTGAAGCTATGAGCGGTTTTACTACCACCGGTATCACAATTTATTCCGGGCTGGACAATATGCCGAGGAGCATACTTTTCTGGCGGGCGCTTACTCAGTGGCTGGGTGGTTTAGGCATACTTTCCTTTTTCTTAGTGCTGACCTTTCAAGCCGGCGGGGCTCATCATATCTTCGGGGCCGAGAGCCATAAGATTTCTTCACGCAGGCCCGCCCCGGGATTGTTCCATACACTCAGAATAATCTGGGTGATATATGTGATATTTACATTATTAGCTGCGGCCGTTCTTGCCGTCGAAGGGATGCCGGTTTTCGATTCCGTTTGTCACGCCCTGACCGCTGTGTCCACCGGTGGCTTTTCACCTCACGACAGCAGCATCGCCTTTTACAGTATGTATCCTGCAGAATATCCCAATTACAAGTTGATAGAATATACTCTGGCGTTCATAATGATGTTAGGCGGAATCAACTTTCTGGTACATTACCGTCTCTTGACGAGAGACTTTAAGGCACTCTGGGACAACATCGAGATTCGGTACTGGTGGCGACTCATAGCCGTCTTTACGACCGTCATCCTAATCGAGCGTCTTTACAAGACGGGCGCTCTTGAGGCTCTCTTTAGACGTGGTACCGCTATCGACCTCGGCGAATTTGAGCGAACATTCCGGCACAGCATATTCCAGGTGATTTCTATTCTCACAACGAGCGGTTTTGCAACAAAGAATATTGGTTCTGATTTCTTCGGTGTCGCAGCTAAGCAATTGTTCCTGGTTATGATGGTTATCGGTGGTTGTGTTGGGTCAACGGCGGGCGGCTTTAAGGTCTTGCGCATCGCCATACTTAATCGGCTGATGTTCAGGGAGCTTTTCAAGTTGAGAACCTCCAGCAAGGCGTCCACAGGCCTGATTATTGACAAAAAAACAGTGCCCGAAGACGAAGTGCATCGCATAGCCGCTTTATTTTTCACCTGGATGGCATTATTACTGGTCGGCGGAGTGATTACGGCTCTGTTTTCAAATCAAAGCCCCTGGCAGTCATTTTCGGGGATGTTTTCTGCGATGGGCAATATCGGCCCCTGTTATATCTCGCGCGGGGATATGATAAATATTCATCCTGTTGTGAAACTGACGTATATTTTTGGTATGCTGGCAGGAAGACTGGAAATATTGCCGGTATTGCTTTTGTTTTCAAGAAAGGCCTGGAGAATTAGTTAATTGGTTAATTGGTTAAATGGTTAATTGGTTAATTGGTAAGCAATTACCACTCACCAATTACCAGCTTTATTGGAGGTAATAAAAAATGTATATTGTGGTTACCGGCGGTGGAATGGTTGGGGGTGGGCTTGTTCACAGGTTACTGGATAACAAGCATGATGTGGTTTTGATTGAGCAGGATAAGGAAATCTGCGATAAGCTGTATGCAGAAACAGGAGTTGTTGCGATTAACGGCAGCGCCACGAGCATCGAAGCCTTGAATGAAGCCGGCATCGAAAAGGCTGATGTGGTGGTTGCCGCAACGGGCAACGACGCCGACAACCTTGCTTGCGCAATATTGGCTAAGAGTTTTGAGGTGCCCCAGATTATAGTCAGGATGAGAGACCCTGCGTATAAACATGCTTACAGAGTTGCGGGTGTAAACTCGATTGTTCGTGTAACCGACCTGATGGTCAGCCAGATAATGATGGACATCGAGAATCCTCAGGTCCGAAGAATAACAACCATAGGCGGAGGCAAGGCGAATATCTTCATGATTATTGTCCCTGAGCATGCAAGAGTCGCCGGTAAGAGCGTTGAGGACATTGTAGGAAGTCGCCACTTCCCCTCTCAGTGTGTTTTCATTGCGGTATATAATCACGAAGCCGAAGAATTTTCAATTCCCAGGGGCAAGCAGGTCATCAACGAAGGCGATGAGCTGTTCTTAATCTCAACCGCTGAGAACATTAAAAAGGCGGTGGATTTGCTGACCGCTAAAAACAAAACCTGACATTATCATATAGCACCAGCCCAGTCTGGTTCAGTTGTCTATTATCCGCGTTCACGTATTTGGCGTTTTGCCTTGGCCAGCCATTTGGGATTAATGGTTACGCCCCAGCCCGGCAATATTCGTCAGCTTCGAAGCTGTATCAGGACAATGGTTGTAATGTGCGACCGTGAAAAGGCTGCAAAAATCCTCGGCATCGGTGGTGCGTATGCGGCGTCGAGTACAGCCGGGATTAGTGGGCCGTGCCCAGCCTACAATCTGTTGTATCCTTCGCTTCGCTCGAGACCTCGTATGTCAGCCAAAATAGTCTGCGCGATAAATCGCGGGGCCAAGTATTCGTGTGTCGTCTTGGCGTCGGGGGCGGGTTACTTTACTTTGCTGACAAGGTCGAGGGCCTTCGCAACGGTCGTTATTGCATTTGCCACGCTTTCTATGCCTTCGATGGCTGTTCGAATCTTGGCTGAGGCCTGCTGCAGGCCTGTGGTTGCCGCCTTGTACTCCTTCGAAGCCTGTGTGATGTTTTTGTCTACAAGGTCACCGATTTGTTTAAGCAGACGTGCCCTTTGCTCCACAAGCTGTTGGAGACGGTCCGGATTGGTCGTAGCACCCATCAGTGCATGCACATCACGCAACGTGTCGAGGAGCTGTCTTCCGAGTTTTTTTGTTCTTTTAGCCATTTTGGATAATCCTCTCCTGTGTTATTTTTCCTGCAAAATATTGTAGATAGTTATAAAGTCTTCAATCTTCGCTACGAGTATATCAATGTCATCAGTGCTGATTTCGTCATAGTGAAGTACGTTTCGCAAGTTATCGTGTGCCGACCGAACGTTCCGGGCGGCATCGATAATTTGTTCGGAAACGGTCGCAAATCGGTCCTTCTTCAGAAGTTCTACGGAATTAGCATCTGCGATCAAAGTTTTGTCCACACCCGGCAGAAATGCTGCGCCATGTAGGGCTTCGACTGTGACATCATATGCGAGACTCCAATATTCATCTTTCGGATCAAATGACTGAATCATCAGGTCTGCGAGCTTGATGACGTGGGGGTGGGCGTATTCGACTACCTTGAGTGAGGCTTTTTTTCGCATGTGCTCTATCCATAGCCCGCCGACGGCCTGTACGGCCTGTACAATAGCACCGGCCTCTGTATTATCGAGCGACACTCCATCCACTTTCTTCAGACTGGCAACACAGGACTCGGCAGCGTTCTTTAGCTCTTCGGTCTGGGATGAAGTTGTCAGGGTATGAAGTAATTGGCCGTATTCCTTTAGTGCATTTACTGCTTCAACGCGGGTTTTTGTGAGTTCCAGAGTCAGCTTGCCTTCGAGCTTATCAACCGCCGTGTCGCCCATTTGCTTTCGAAGTCTGTTCATCTCGATGACGTCGTTTCGGCCATTGACAAACTCAGCGGCGGCCAGCGACGATAAGTCGATGGTTGCGGCACTGAACCTGGTTGTGGCGGCTTTTTGGTTTGTTGTGAGGCCGCAGCCGGGCGTTAAGATAAGGATTAGGGTAAGGCAGAGCGCTTTCGATATGTGTCTAATCATTGTATTCTCCTTTCGAAAATAGAGATACCGGGCAAAGCTCGTAACGTTAGACATTGAATTGATTTCGCTATTATGACTGAATTTTATATCATTCACAGAGGGCATCAAGAACAATTTGGAATTTTTCGTGATTTATTTTTGTATATATAGGTGTTACTGTACATGATATTGATGATGACATATCCTTGCTCTCAGTTGGCGCAGGATGCAGGAATTTGAGCGATATTTGAGGGCTTAGGTTTTGTTGGGCAAGTTGAAGAAGGATTTGGATGTGGCGGGACACGGCGGCAGAAGCCTAATTCGTGCGGGGCAAGCAGGACGACCAAAAAAAGGTGTTTTTTGGTCATTTTTTTGTTGACTTTTGTTTGAAAAATGCTAAAATACCCGCATGTTAGCCAGAAAGCTAACTTAAACCGCCCGTAGGCGAAGATATAGCGGAGAACCGCACGTTTTCGTATCAGCAGATACACACCAAAAAGCATCGTTCGGAAATATCGAAGCCAAATTCAAAGACCCGCCGTCTTCTGGCGGAACCATGAACCATGAACTATGAACCATTTACAAGCATCAAGAATCTAACTTTAGCTCACTTTAGGCACTTTAGGCACTTTAGCTCACTCTTCACTCTCTCGCACCTCTACATCTGTCGAGAACCCTCTACAAATCAGCTACTTTTTATGCAAAACAAACCCAATTTCCAAAAAAGTCAAATGAACGTAAGTTCTATTTTAACAACGGATTATGAAAATAAATCCAATTGGACACTTGGTGAAAACAAACCCAATTCAAACCCAATCAAACCCAATTTCCAAAAGGCCCAAATGAATATAAACTCACTTATAACAAAGGATTACAGAAAAAAAGATGAGTTCACAGTCCGAAAAAACAAACCCAATTCAAACCCAATTTCCGAAAAGCCCAAAATGAACGTAAACTTATATGTTATAGAGGATTATGAAAATAAACCGTATTGGAGGCTCCAAAAAAACAAACCCAATTCAAACCCAATTATCAAACGGGGCACTAGCCGCCACCCACTTCGTATCTGCCCCCCAGATTTTCTTTAAAATTTACCCTAAAAAAATGCTCCAATTTTTCAGAAGCTTTGAATATGCAACTGTTTTTATTCGATAATAGTATTGTTCTACGCAATATGTACAGAGAGGCACATTTATCAGTCGAATATGGAGAAGGTGTATAATGCAAATTAGGTACGCAGTTTCTACAATGGTATTTTGGGGACGTGAGCACCCTCTATCTTTTGAGCAGGAGTGCCAGTTCTTAAAATCGCTGGGCTTCGGCATAGAGTTATGGCCCAATATCAAGGGCCAAAGTGATTGTCGTTACCAGAGGCGTAACTGGATCAGGCTTGTTACCGCTACCAATGATATGTTAGTGGCGATGCGCTCCCGCAGTGACCGTCCAACGTTAGAGCAATGGCACGAACAAATCGAATGTTCCAAGCTGCTTGGCGCAAATATTGTAACCGATTTGCAAAGTATGGGCATTCCCGATGTTCCGGAGCTTGACGGCTGTGGTTTTGCTACCGAGGTAGTCAAAATGGCCGAGGAGAACGATGTCAAATTGTGCCTCGAAACCGGTCGGTTACCGTTGCTCAAGAGGGTCGGTGAGAAATTCGAATCCGTCCGATATTGCCTCGACGTCGGCTATGCCAATCTGGACGGCGAATATTCCTTCAGGCAATATGTGGATGATTTGGCCCCGAGAGTGTGCCATTTGCATTTGACGGACAATTACGGCCAAGCAGACGACCACGAGCCGCCCGGCCTGCAGGGCGGTATATCCCATGAAAATTGGGATTATCTGTTGAAGGCTTTAAGCAAATATGACAATGATATAGTTGGTTCGCTTGAGATGTGTCCCTGTATGCCGGATGTGATGATACGCCAGGCCAGTGAGTTTTTGTTTGATGTATTGAAATGGCCTAATCGGCCTCTGAAGCATCCCAGCTACGCGGGCATTGCCTATAATCCGATGTAGGACGAGCAGCAGGCCCATCAGAGCTGCCCCCCTCATTTGGGAGGTGGATAAATATATAGGGTACCCATTTTGCGGCTTTCCGCAAAATGGGGTCCCTATAAAAAGGCCGAGGGCAGGGAACTCCTCGGCCTTTTTTGATGTGTTACCCTGCCATTGTTGGGGGCCTGTCCCCTGCGGGCGGATTTTCAACCCCCGCTGTTTTGCACCCACTGTTTCGTTTGCGAAGCCCCCTGCCTCGTTTTGCGAGAAACGAGGGGGGCAAGCAAAACGGCGGGGGGCAGCAATGGCAAAACGGCCCTGAAAAAGAGAAAAATCAGGTAAATTATCTTTGTAAAGCGTGATATAGCCAAAAGATATAAAAAAAGGCTTGACAATTTCGTACAAATCTTATATACTATAATGTGTTCTTGTCTTGGCTCACTGTTCAATCTGTTTTATAGGAGGTATAGGATATGAAAATCGTCGTTAATGTACTGATAATAGCTGTTCTGTTTATTGGCGGCTGCTCTTCGGGACGAGCAGAAAGCCACTCCAGG
>JAIVYN010000002.1:0-45954 GCA_048635425.1 Candidatus Aegiribacteria sp. | reverse complement strand
CGGTAAAATGTGTTTGCGGATTTTTCGGCGGGATTTAGAAGTGGATTGGAGAATGTTATTTTTCTTTGGTCAGGCTGGATAAGTAGAGTGAAAAAGTATCTAATCCTTTTGATTAGTCAAAAGGACTACGAGCATATTTAAAAGTGTGGGGTTTGGGATAGGGATTAAGAATTGAGAAATTGGAATTGATTGAATGGTGATTGCCTTACGGAGATTCTACAAGTAAAATGCGTTGGCGGATTTAACGGCGTATTATGGAAATGGGTTGTAGAATGTTATTTTTCTTTGGCAGAGCCGGATGAGTGGTGAGAAAAATCATCTAGTCCTTTTGATTAGTCAAAAGGACTACGAGCATATTTAAAAGTGTGGGATTTGGGATAGGGATTAAGAATTGAGAAATTGGAATTGATTGAATGGTGATTGCCTTACGGAGATTCTACAAGTAAAATGCGTTGGCGGATTTAACGGCGGATTTTGGAAGTGGATTGGAGAATGTTATTATTCTTTTGGCAGAGCCGGATGAGTGGTGAGATAAAACATCTAGTCCTTTTGATTAGTCAAAAGGACTACGAGCATATTTAAAAGTGTGGGGTTTGGGATAGGGATTAAGAATTGAGAAATTGGAATTGGGTGAATGGTGCTTGAGTTGGCTGGAGTTAGATTGTAAAGTGAGTTGGCGGATTTGTGGTGCATCAGGGGAAATATTGAGGAGGATTATGTCGGTATAATGTGTTGGCGGATTTAACGGCGGGATTTAGAAGTGGATTGGAGAATGTTATTATTCTTTGGGCAGAGCCGTATGAGTGGTGAGATAAAGTATCTAGTCCTTTTGATTAGTCAAAAGGACTACGAGCATATTAAAAAGTATGAGGTTTGGGATAGGGATTAAGAATTGAGAAATTGGAATTGATTGAATGTTGTTTGCCTTACGGAGATTCTACAAGTAAAATGACAAGACACTGACAAAGGACACTGACTTCAAACACTGACGCAAGACTGACAACGGAGGACAGAAGATTGGGGCCCTGCTTGCGCAGGAATAAACTTTGGCGGGAATTGCGGGGTTGAGTACATTGAATATAACCTGAGAATACAGCTTAAGAATAGGGGAAAAGAAAGATGGCCGAGGGGAAAATATTTGTCGGTAGAAAGGCCGAGCTTGAGCAATTCAAAGAAGTTTTCAAGAATCCAAAGGGACAGGCTGTTTTAGTTTTCGGCCAATCGAGGAAGGCTTTTTCGACAAGGCCCAGTGCAGGCAAGCACTAGACTTTCGTTTTGCACCGGTTTTCGATTGATGCTTATATTTGAGGGTGTTACAAAGGCATATATAACTCGAGAGATTTTCCTTGACGGGAAGGTAGATAATTTGGTATAGATAACATTAGTGAAGCTTGTGCCTGCGCAGTCGGGCATCTTTGGCTTTTAGTTCATCCAGCGGGTGCAATTCTTGTAGTTTTTCGATAGATGAGGAATTATTACGTGGGGTACGGAGTTGTAGCGGAAACTTTGTGCTCGAACGTTCGGTAACGCGAGTACAAGTGCTTCGCATTGAAGATTGTTACATCTAAATTAACAATCTAAATTTAATTTTTGAAGGAGGATTATTATGTCTAAGAAATTGATTTATCTGATTTCTATTGTTTTGGTACCGGCTCTGGCCAGTACAAATGTGGTCTTAGGTGATTCTCCCCCCAAGACCGCCTATGACCCTGTCCCGGCTGATGGTGCAACATCTGTGGACACGCATGTGACCCTTAGCTGGACGCCTGGCTTAGGCGCGTTAATACACACCGTGTACTTCGGTGATAATTTTGACGATGTTTACAATGCCGCCGGGAGCTTCCCCCAGGAGACGCCGGCCTTTACCCCCGGACCGCTTGAGCCGGGCAAAACCTACTACTGGCGGGTCGATGAGTTCGATGCCGTCGATCTGCACAAAGGTGATGTCTGGAGCTTTACGACATTGTCTGAGATTCTGATAATTGACGATCAGTCTCTGGTCATATACTATTCCTTTGACGATGTTAGTGGTATTATCGCGGACCAGTCCGGCAAAGGGCATGACGGAACTGTACAAGGTGACGTTACAGCAGATACCGATGGCAAGCAAGGTGGAGCTGCCAAATTCGCAAGCGGCAGTTACCTCGATCTGGACGGCCCTAATTTCCCTCCAGAAGATATTCCAACATCTGCTATTACGCTGGCCGCCTGGGTAAAATGTGAGAATACAGGCGGTCATCACGCTATATTCAATGCCAAAGCATCTGATGGGACATGGCTTATTCACCCTGAGCTCCGCAGTAACGGCCAATTTAGATGGCTGCTCCGCGCTTATGGCGGATTTACAATCTTCGACATCCGCGCAGGTTCTGTAACATGGGATGAATGGCTCCATTATGCAAGCACATACGACAAGGCGTCCGGCAAGGCAATCCTATATATCAACGGGGAAGTGGTCCGAGAAGAAAAAGTTACAAACCCTCGATATATAGCCGGTGATTGGGGCAGAGGTGCTCGCGTGGGATATAATATTGATAATGCAAGACCTTTCACGGGGCTTATGGACGATTTCTGCTTGTTCAAGCGGGCGCTCCCGCAGGCCGAGATTAAGAAAATTATGCAAGGCATAATAGGATATCCGTTTGCCTTTGGCCCTGACCCTGCCGATGGTGCTATGCATGGGGACACGTGGGTCAACCTCGGCTGGACGCCGGGAACTTTTGCCGTCTCGCACGATGTGTACTTTGGTGAGAATTTTGACGATGTGGATACAGGAGCCGGGGATACATTTCAGGGCAACCAAACCGCAACATCTTTTAATGTTGGTCTTCCCGGAGGCCCTTATCCGGACGGCCTTGTTCAGGGCACAACTTATTACTGGCGGGTCGATGAAGTCAATGCCCCGCCGGACTCTACAATCCATAAGGGCGACGTCTGGAGCTTTACGGTAGCTGAACCCCTGTCCGAGGCGCTGGACACAGCTTTGAGTTTCACTACGGGCGGCAGCGCGGATTGGTTCAGCCAGACCACGATGTCCCGCTATGGGCAAGACGCGGCACAGAGCGGAGATATCTCGAACCGTCAGGACTCTTGGATGCAGACGACGTTGAGCGGGAAAGGAACGGTAAAGTTCTACTGGAAGGTATCATCTGAGGAAGATTTTGACTTCCTGGAGTTTTACATCGACGGCTCGCTGCAGGAACAGATCAGCGGTTTGGAGGTCGACTGGCAACAGAATACCTACACCATCAGCACTTCGGGTTCACACACGCTGGAATGGCGATATATGAAGGACGGAAGCGGGGACTATGGCAGCGACTGCGGATGGGTGGACAAAGTCCAGTGGTAATCGCCTGGCCTTTTCTTTATTGTAATTGAGTTTGACAATTTCTTTAAGATATGGTATGCTATGTTAATAAAAGTGTGTGGAGGGCGTCCGGCTCACGACTACCGGCTTTTCACCATACTAAAAAAACAAGCTTTTTGGGACACCAAACGAAGCATGAGGAGGTTCAAAACGGCTAATATAATAAATCTAAAGGCCTAATTGGCCATTTCGACACCATTGGTAAGGTTGTTTTCGCGTCGAAAGATTCAAAGAAAGATAGGGGTATTGTGATGCATTCCGTTAAACAAAGAAAATTAGCTGCCGTTACATCGATTGGGTTGTGCTTATTTTTCTGTTCTGTTCTTTTAGCTGAACCTGTTAGCCTTGAGCAGGTACAAAAAGCTGCGGACACGTTTCTCAAGGTGCAGGATGCCCGTCAGGAAGAACAAATAACGTTGCTCTCGGTGCAAGGCGAACAGAAATTGCCTGTCAGAAAATTCGCCGCAGCGGCTCTAAGGGAAATTCGTGATGATGATGGGACAGTTCTTGCATACGTTACCGAGCTGGAGCCGCGCGGCTTCATAGCAACCTCTACGGATACAGATATCACTCCGATTATTGCCTATTCTTTCAAAAACTCTTTTCCGGCCGACGAGGACAGAAAAAATCCCCTTTACCGTCTGTTGAAAGAGGACATGAAGCTAAGAAAAAAGGCGCTGGCCGAATATGACCAATTCAACACGATGGAAAACAACAACCTATGGAACCTTTATGCCGACGAAGATACAGAGCCTTCCCTGAGCCAGACATTCCAGCAGTGGCCGGAAGAAGGCACCACCTCTACCGGCGGGTGGCTGGAGAGCATATGGGACCAGGATTCGCCTTACAACGACTTTTGTCCGCTCGACCCGGTCGATGCCAACAGAACTTATGTGGGCTGTGTTGCGACGGCGATGGCACAGGTGATAAATTATCATCGGCAATGTAACGTAAGTTTCGACGAGGACGATGAGTTTACAACGTTCAGCGGTATCGATATCGACAAAGACAGCGACATATACGATTTCCCCTCTTTCGAGGAGCTGAACGAGCACCTTGAGGATTTGCGACTTAAATACAGCAGGCAGATTGAGCCGAATGATACGGATGTCGCCGCACTTAGTTATGCCTGTGGTCTCGCAGTGGAAATGGACTACACAAGCGAGGGCTCTGGTGCTTCACCTTATGATGCGCGGTACGCGTTGCGTTACAAGTTTGGTTTTCATTCGGCCGACATGACCGGTGGTCTGTCACATGAATTTTATCGTGCGCTGCAGGAGAACATGATTAATCGACTCCCTGTTTTTTTAGCTATCAGTCAGACGGATGGCTATGGCGGACACGCCCTTGTTTGTGACGGCTATAATACGAACGGTGAGTATCACCTTAATTTCGGCTGGGGTTCAGACCGCCCTGAGGAAATGACAGAGGTATGGTATCATCTTCCAAGCGACCTTCCATCCGACTTAAACATCGTTACTGAAGTCATTTTGAACATTCAACCTGTTCCGGCGACTATTAAGCCTGACCCGTCGTCGCTGAGATTTTACTGTGTTCCGGGGGAGGAGTCCGAACCCGAAACGCTGTTTATCAAAAACAATACAGCCGAACAAATTGTTATAAGCTCGATTTCCAGTTCGGAGGGATTTTTAATCTCCACCTCAGATGACGGATACTCGGACTTCATAGATTCTCTTGAGATACAACATCCGGGACAGGAATCTTCGATTAATGTGAAGTTCTGCCCGGATGAGGCGGGTGGATATTATGGAACTCTCACGATTGGCTACGGCCAGGGAAATTCCAGGCATGTGATTTTAAACGGACACTCCTTCACCGGCGGGACGGAAATCGAAGAGGGCGAAGTGTCCGGGACCTGGACAGATGCTAATTCACCCTACTTTATATCCGGGGACATCGAAGTGCCGGAAGACGCCGAGCTGATTATTGAACCGGGTGTTAAAGTTTTGTTCGTGGGACCATACAGCATGACCATCGGTGAGAACGCTCGGCTGGCCGCCGAGGGAAATGAGAATAACCCGATAGAATTTACAACGCTGCATAAAGACTTAGGCTGGGGCGGGCTTCGATTTCTGGACTCCGGAGACGACGACGTATTGATTCACTGCTCAATTAGTTATGCCAAGAAAAACGCCGGGCTGCTAACACGTTATTATTATCCTCAGGGGGACGAGGGTAAAGACAGCTGTGGAGGAGCCATATTTTGCTACGCTTCGAGCCCTATCATTACGAATTGCAAGATTACCAATAACATAGGCGACAAAGGGGGAGCACTCTACTGCAATGAAAGCTATCCCGTAATCAGCAATACCCTGATAGCAAACAATACATCGTTAGGAAGCGCCCCGCAATGCGGCGGGATATGTACCGAGGGTTGGGGCGCCCCTGAAATCATAAACTGTAGCATAGTAAACAATTCGCCCGGCGGTATTTTCACGGTCTCCGGAGACGGAGTTGACATGACGAACTCTATTGTATGGGGCAATGAGAGATATCAGATCGAAACGGATGAGTCTGTGCCGGTGGTGTCTTTTTGTGACGTTCAGGGCGGTTATCCCGGGGAAGGCAATATCGATGTTGACCCTTGTTTCTTTGACCCCAGTGTCGGCGTCGGAGTGGGTTACGACGGGTCATCGGCCAACTGGATGCTGCAAAGCTCCTCACCGTGTATAAATTCCGGCACAGAAACATATCTTCCGGAAACCGACCTTGCGGGCAGTGAAAGGATTTACAGTGATATAGTGGATTTAGGCGCTTACGAAAATCAATCAGACCTGCCGTTGATTACCATCGCGCCGGCAGGCACAGTGGATGCGGGCTTTGTTGCCCTTGATACAGAATCGACCATTATGCTTGATATTACAAACACAGGTAAGACAGATTTACAAGTGAATGACCTGAGCATTTCTGATCCGAACAATGTTTTTTCAATAGTTACCGGCGTAGAGAATCATCTTCTGGCGCAGGGTGAAACCGTCCAGGTAGAAATTGGATTTACACCGACCCAAGAGAGAAGCTATTGCGGCAGTGTTTATATTAATTCGACCAGCAATACCCCGAACAAACAAATTGCTCTCAATGGAGTCGGGGTATCAGGAACGATTATCGAAGGTGGTGAGGTCAGCGGTACATGGAAGAAAGAAGAGAGTCCCTATACAATTACGGGAGATATCAGTGTTCCAAGAGGTAGAACGTTAACGATTGAGCCGGGAGTGGTGGTCAAATTCGCGGGCCATTTTGGATTGACGGTTGGTTACAGGGCGACTTTGCGTGCCAGAGGAACCGAGACAGAGCATATCTTATTTACCGCGATGGATACCGAAGAGGGATGGTTCGGCATACGTTTTGTAAATAGTGGGGCCGATGACGTCTTGAAATATTGCACTATCGAATACGCCAAGAAACCATACAACGCAGGAAGCGATTATCTGGATTTGTTAGGCGGAGGGATTCTGTGCTGCAGCTCTTGGGAGGCCGAACCAAGCTACGGCGTTCCTTCAAATCCAACTATCGACCACTGTTTGATTGCCAATAACTATGCCTTATCCGGTGGCGGGATTTTTTGCATGGGCGAATCTGAGGTCAAGATCACGAATAACACGATCGTTGATAACACAGCATTTATAGACGGTGCTGCCATTTACATCGAAACAGCCTCCCCAACGATTACCAACAATGTCATTGCTCACAATTCCGGGCTTGACTCCGGGGGCATCATAAACGTGTACGGAACCCCTTCGATTATAAACAACACTATTGTTCACAATAGGCCCAATGGGCTGTATCTGGGACCGGCGTCTTGGACCTGGGACCCGGATAGTGACCCCCCTGTGTTGAATAATATCATTTGGGAGAACGAAATATACGCATGGTCTTCCGTCTCGCTCGAAGGTTATGATATTCGCTTCAATAATATTCAAGGCAACTGGAAAATAGAAGACGAAGATGAGGAGGAAGAAGAGGATAAAGAAGAAGACAAAAGCGGCAACATCAATGTTGACCCTTGCTTTGCAGACCCTAACAACAGGGATTACCATCTTAAATCACAAGCCGGTCGATGGGACCCTGTAAGCCAATCCTGGGTGCAGGATGACATAACAAGCCCATGTATTGATACGGGGGAGCCTGATACTGAAATTGGTTCAGAGCCATCACCCAACGGGGACATTATTAATATGGGCGCTTATGGCGGCACTGAGAAGGCGAGCCAAAGTCCCGAAAACTGAACACTATTGGTTGATTTGCCGAGGATGGCTAAACAACTTTCAAATAAATTGGTGGCTGTTAATAGTAATACTTGAATTCTATGTCCACATCCCACATATCGGGCAGGCCCGGCTTCTTGGTAAGTTTGACGCGGTTGCACTGCAAGCTCGCCCAGTGAAACTGAATCTTATCGAGAAATTCAGCAAATTTTTTTATATCAATCTGCTTCAGACTTACGCTGGCACTTTGGCTTTTCTGGCCGCTGGTGGTTTGGAGTGTTCCTGAACTGAGCTTGTACTTGCTCGGAGGTATTCCACACGAACGAGCAACATTGTCAATTGCACCGGCGTAGGTAAATTCAGCACCGACGTTATTCGCATCAGCAAGCTCTCGCCGGTCCGGGTCAAGAGTTAAAATCTCCATCATTGCCGCTTCGGCTTTCCTATACTGGGCCTGCTGTCCTATCACGCCTTTTTCCGCAGCCGGCAAGTATATCGCCCAGACAAATAACGGCCATAGGATAACTATGACAGGGGTAACTATGTAATACGAAATCGGATTCTTGTATATGTCCTTCATAAAACGTCTTCCTCTCATGTAAAGTGCCTAAAGTTATTTGTTTTTCTAACTTTAGTTCACTTTAGCTCACTTCGGCACAACCGTTATACTGAAACTGTCGCGTCCGCCTTTCAAATCGTAGGCCTCTCTCAAAATCTCCAGTCCGTTATTCCTGACCGCTTTGAACAATTTTTGCGTGTTTGGCCGACTGGAGGTATCGCCTATTATATTAATGTCCCTGGCTGTGATGGAGATAGTCTTTATATTTAAGTTCGTCTGGGCGGCACACTTGTTAAACGCCGTCAGCACCAACGTCAGTTTCGACGATATAGATTTTTCACCTTTAATAGTTATCAGACCCTTCTTTGCGTCTCTGATGCGCCTTAATTCGCTTCCGAGCTTTCTGACGGCACTGTTCATGTCCTCCGGCGGCTTCTGACCTAACATAACAGCCGAGTAGTCTTTCGCGAATTTATCGCTTAACGCCCTTCGATACTTGTTTATTGTGAATAGCTGTGTTTGAAAATAGAGGCCGACGAAGATTAAAAGACCTGTAACGGATATCGCTGCGAACTTCAGCGCCTTTTGCATTTTAATCTTTTTTCCCTGAAAGGGGCTAAAATCGTCACGGAAATCTACGCGGTGTCCCTTTTCCGAATGAGCCAGGGCCGCCCCGTATGCAATCGCAAAATCGACCGTATCGGCACAATCGGCTGTAGTTCGCGATTCAGCCTCGGCCTCAAGCCAATCAACTCCCCCGATTTTATCGGGGCCCAGCTTTTCGCTAAGCTGCTGATGGTCTACTGTGCCGGCGGAGTCGAAGACTTTAAGGTGATTTATCGGCTCGCCACCTCCAACTAAAGCAGCGGTTACAAGCACTTCTCTTGTGAGCAGGGCGCCTCTATCCTGTGTCGGGCCGACAAGAAACGTTCGAGCTGTGGAGGCCTTCTGCGGGCCGGCACCGGTGGACACGGGCGGTGCAATCAAATAGCCGTTGCGGCCCGAAAGTATGCCAAACAAGGTCCCGGGCTGCCGGGATTGGGCCGAGGATGCTTTGGCGGCAATAAGTCTCGACAAACAATTAACATCCGGCTCTATGTTTACGGGGTCAAGATTATACTGCTGCAAAGAAAGAAGAACCTCTGATAATATTTTCCTCTGTGCAGTAAAAACGTTCAGTTCCGAGCCGGCCTGGCCGGCTAAAGCTATCTCGAAAGCTAACGCAACGTCGGCAATATCCGTCGCAAGGGCCTCTTCTGTGTCAGACTTCACGGTTGCAGCGATTTGTTTCGGGTCAGTAAACTCGCTGTGCACGTTATGCTGCATAAACATTGCACAATCCAGGGCCGCCGAGACCTCGGAAAATTCCAAATTTCTCTCGGCACAACCACGGGTAATAAGCCCTGCCAAGACCTGCGGTTTTGCCTGCTCCTTCTCTTCAACAGAGACACTAAAACAGCCCAAAACCTTTTCGTGCCTGCCTATCAGCGCCAGACAAACCACCGTCGCTGTATCCCTGCTTATGTAAATACCCAAGTAGTTCTGAGATTCCACTACCGGCAAACTCCTAAAAGATCGTATTGCGTATTTCGTATCCGCCAAACAGAAGCGGACTTGCCAGTATCGTATTGCGTGTTTCTCTTCACGCGATACGCATCACGCATCACGCACGACGAATATTAGCCGTTGATTACGGCAATTCGTTTTATTTTTGCACCATCTTTAGTAATCGCTATCACGGATGACGCCTTTGCCACTCCGCTTACAGCAGTTACTTTTATCGTGAAAAACCTGCTGACTGTTGTGATATAATTTTCGCACCTGCCTATCGAATCAGAATACCTGAACAGCTTTGTCTTCAAATCCTGTATATCGGCAAAAGGCTCTATGCATCTTCGTTGAATAATTTCTTCAGT
The DNA here is from genome assembly GCA_048635425.1 of Candidatus Aegiribacteria sp. Classification (GTDB taxonomy): domain Bacteria; phylum Planctomycetota; class Phycisphaerae; order Sedimentisphaerales; family Anaerobacaceae; genus NIOZ-UU13. The sequence continues at coordinate 35,886 of JAIVYN010000002.1, read as the reverse complement.
GATTTTGACTTCATCGCCGCCGAAAATAAAGGCCGCCTCCAATACATGCCGAGGGGCCGTATTTATATTAACCTTCATCGAACCCCACATTCCCATATATTTCAGAGGCGATTCTTTTCTGCTTGAGCTTAATATAGTAGGTACGGCAAGAGCTTCGGTATCAATCAGCGAACTGTGAAAAATCTCTGCAAAATGTGTGGTCTGTTCGGAAATCTGCTCATCAACTTGTATCGTTCTTCGGGTTACACGTGTTCGTGGAGTTTTACTGGTGCGGCTTTTGCTGGTGCTTTTACTGGTGCTGCTTCTGCTGGTGGCTGTTTTTATCAGCGTTCTTGTAGTTCTCATTGTCGGCTTAAACTCAACTGCGAACATTTTTATTTGTCCTATTTCATTCAGCTCGATTTTAAGTGCATCAATCTGTTCGGCGTCGAGTCCCGTCATTTCGCAGAAAGTTTCGAATCCTGCCTCAGCTTCGCGCTTTACTTTCCCGTCCTTCAGCAGTGCCCAGCCAAGGGGGTATTTTGCATTCTCGTCTTCAATCTCAATTCGAACTTTGGCAGAGCCGATCTCGAACTCAACCGGCTCGGTTACAAAAGGCCAGGGCGGACCATAGGGCCCCGAAATCGTCAAAGAGCCATAGTCATCAAAACCGTCAATCCCAAATTCATCGGAGCCGATATCATCAAGCTCATCAACGTCGGTGATACCAATCATATCATTAAAACTCTCGCCGTCGTTAAATGTTGTCAGTTGAGATTCGATGCTCCACTGCTCCAAAATTTCCTGATACTCCGTCTCGCTAAGACAAAACAAGTCAGAAAAATCCGGTTCATTCGGTCGGCTAATCAGCTGCGGGTCAATATCCTCCAATGTGGCAAGGGCATACTTTACCGCTGAGTCACAACCATAACGAGCGCTGCTGTAGTCTATGATATACTGGTCGCGGTGACGCTGGGCCGCAACACGAGTGCTTAAAGTATAACCCAGCGTCGAGAGCACAACCAACAGCACCAGCGTTACCAGCAGCACAATGCCTGGGCGGCTTCTGGGCAGGATGCCTTGCGGCAGAGAATTATTCCGGTTTTTCAGACTTTTGTTCATCGTTTAACTTCTTTGGTTTTCTTCGGGGCATCTGTGGGTAATTTCCTGCCGCCGGAAAAGGGCTCGCTTTCTTCCTCTTTTAGCTCGTCTTCGTCAAATTCTCTTTTCTCGACTGCGAACCTGATTTTTCTGGTCCTGTCGATAGCTATAGTTCGCGTGATTTTTTCTTCATCCGGCACGTCCAGCGTACCGTCCACTTTCTTAAAAGGCTCAGCAAAAGAAATGGCCACCTCAATACCGGGAGGCAGTGTGCTGGCCGCCCATCTATCCACAAAAGTTTTGCCCCGCGGGACCCTTATCTCGAAAAAAGTAATGCCGATGCAAATCGGCACAAAAAGCTCTCTCTCCCAATCTTCCTTGTTCTTATCGAGCAGTTTATCTTCTAACTCGATGCCACTATGACTTCGGTATAGAATCAGGCCGCCAAAATCACTCTCATAGTCGTAGTTACTCTGCCAAATAATTTTTTCTAATATCTGTTCGTTATTCCGGGTGTCGGTCACGGTTCTTGTAATAGTAAGCCTGGCGATGCGGAAACCGTTTTTGAATTTATTCTCAACAGTGATTTTCGTACGTGAGCCGCTCGAAATTATACCGTCGAGGTCCTCGGCGATGCGCTGCATGACCTCAGAAGGTAGGCGCAATCTGTCAAGTTTGCGTGTTACCGCAGCAGCCGAACGTTCAGCGCGGCCGTAAATGCCAAGAACAGCGACCAAAACCATCGCGCCTATCATCAGGGCCGCAAGAACCTCAGCCAACGAAAAACCTGATGTCGCTCTGGATGTGCCAAAAGCTTTTTTCATATTATCTTTAGCCCCGACCAACCTCATCGCAATCAAAACCCCTATCGCCGTCGATTCTTTAATAATTCCCAAACCTCGGAGACATCCATATTTTCAAGCTCTCCGTATGTCAAGCCTGTCTGTGGATCTATCTCATCCTGCCAGCCCTGTTTATCACCCTCTGGGCCGCCCGGCTCACCTTGTCTGCCTCTCAGCTTTATCAGCTCCGCTTCAGATTGCACCTGCAGCTCCTTGTCCTCTGGACTCGGATTGCCGCCGCTGCGTATATATATATCAAGATTCATCCTGATGAAAGAGCCATCCTTAGTCGTTAACATACCATTATCGAGCCATCTCTCGATGGTCTGGACATCGACACCGGCATACTCGGCAGCTCCTTCGATTGTTCCGATGAGCTGATCGGTCAACTGCCCTTCCTCATCCTCGCGAGTCGTAACTTCAAGCAGCTGCTCTTTTGTTAAGCCGGTCAGCCAGTGTGTTAGCTCAACCGTTTGCTCCTGCCCTTCTATATCCCTATATTCAGCCGAGCAAATCCCCCTGACCCACATTCGCGACGATATGGGCTCGTAAAACGTCTCGACAACAGTTGTCCATGAAATCTCGGGATATTTATTACTTTCGCCATACTCAACGCCCTCTTCGAGTGATGTCGAAGCAAGCAGCTTTTCCATATTCTCGCGGGCAACCTCAAAGGCCTGTATCCGCAGGGCGGAATCCGCCGCTGAGGCCACACCGCGGTTTATGACAACCAATACGCTTGAGCTGATAAGCGCAAGTATAGCCAAAGCAGTTAAAACCTCCACCAGGCTGAAAGCCTTTTCTTTCGCATTGCGTATTGCGTATTGCGTATTGCGTGCCCGGCGATACGTATCCCCTACAGCAGACAACAAATTCGCAATACGGCACACGGCCGACGCATGACTATTTTTAGAACGGCACTTCATCTTTAGTTTTAGGCCACAAAAGTTCAACATCACCTTGCTCTAACGTAACCATCCTGTTGAGCCGGCTTACAACAATCGAATACGGCTGTTCTTTTTCATCGAGCAGGACGATTTTCCCGCCGTATGCCCAGCCTGAATGCCCCGCCCTGAACTTCGCTCTGTCCTCACTGGTGAAGTCCCCGTCATCGAACCGGACATAAACTACGCGGCAGCTATCGCTAAAGCTATCCTCGACAATAACCTCCTCTTCCAGAACCTGCGAGAGGTCAGGGTTAGTAATCTGGCGAAGCATATATCTCTGCTCCGGTATATCAATAATAACCTCATATCTTCTATCGCTCTGGGCTGCGGCGCCGGCGGCCATTTGCATCGTCGAGACAAGCTCCTGAACCTGCGCCCTGAATGTACTCTTTCTGAGCAATCCGAAAAGATGCATCTGTGCCAAAAGCACAAACATCGAAACCACCACAATCACCACCATCAGCTCGGTTAACGTAAAACCGCGTGCTCGATGCTCGACCCAGCAACGCTGGGTTCCGATTAAAACCCGCCGTTGGCGGGTCGATGCTCGATTCTCGTCCTTCGTCCTCCGTAAGGAGTCCCCAGGACTGCGAGTATCGAGTATCCGGTATCGCTTGTCCGCCGTAGCTTCAGCGAAGGCCGAAGCATCCAGCTCAGTATGCATCTGTGCTGAGCAAGTCATCCTCTGTGCCCTCTTCACCATCTGGACCGCTGCTCCTGATTACGAATTGCTTGCCGCTCTCCGGATAAAGCTCAAAAATAAATTCGTGTCCCCAGCCGTCTTTAGGTATTTCAGTAGTCTCCAGATAACCACCCGGCTCCCAGGTTTCAACGTCACTGGGCTGCTCAATAAGAGCCATAAGTTGTTCATCTTCGGTCGGGAATCGGCTGGTGTCCATCCTGAATTGATTGACCGCGGCTGCAAGGGCCTTGAGATTGGCCTTGGTGGTTGTCTCACGGGCCTGGTCTATTTTAGTCGCTACCTTGGTTACTACTAAAGTAGCAAGCAGACCAATAATAATCAGCATGGCCATAAGCTCGACCATCGTAAAACCGTATCTGATGCGTTTTTTTCTTTCTTTCCTTGTCATTTTGACCTCCGAAAGATTTCGTTAAAATTTTCCTGCTGAAACTTCCAAAATCGGCAATATCGTCGCATAAGCGATTACGCCTACTATTGCAGCCATAATAATTATAATAAGCGGCTCAACCGCGGCACTTAGTCTTTCAATAACTATATCGGTCGAGGCCTCGAGGTTGTCGCTGATATTTTTCAGCATCTTTTCCAGTTCGCCGCTTTTTTCGCCGACGGCGACCATGTGGGCAATAGCAGGGTCGATAACGCCGCTGTCCCGCAAGGGCGTTGCAATATCAGCACCTGCCAAAATTCTCTCACGGGCCTGCTTAATGGCCCTTTTCATAAGACTGTTGCCGGTAACCTCCGCCACAACCCGAAGAGATTCGGCCATCGCAAGCCCTGAACCCAGAAGTGTCGAAAGCGTAGAAGCAAAACGTGCGACAACGCGCTGTTTTATAAGGGGGCCGAACAACGGCAAAGACAATAGAAACCTGTCACGCAAATAGGCACCCCGGTCGGTTTTCAGAAACCGCCTGAAACCATAGACAATCCCAAAAATCGCCGCAATAACCACCAACAGCCACCAACTGGTCAGAACATACCCGACATCCATCAATCGCCTGGTAATCCAGGGCAATTCCTGCCCCGACCTTGCAATCTGTTCACCTATCTTGGGGATGACAGTGGTCGTCAGAACCAAAATCGCAGCGATGCAAAACAAAATCAGAACAATCGGATATACCATTGCCGTGATTACCTTCGACTCGACCCGCTGGCGTTTTTCCATAAAGCCGGCAATAGTCGCCAGGCTCAGCCCCAATGAGCCGGTAACCTCGCCCACACGGACCATACTTACAAATATGACATCAAAATAATCGCTGTAATCTTTTAAGGCATCGGTAAATGACTCGCCGGTAACAACACGGTCGCGAATGTCGATAACAGCATTTCGAAATCGCACATCGGTCGTTTGTAGCGTGAGCACTGAAAGGGCCTCGGTCAGTTTAATCCCCGAATTAAGCAGCGTGGCCATTTGCTTGGTAAAGTCGATTATCTGGGTCTTGCTGCGTTTACCAAAGATTGAAAACAATGCAGCTTTACTTTCGGCCCTGGAGCGGACCTGGGTAACTGACGATGGGTGAATACTGCGCACCCTGAGCTGTTTTCGTGCCGAATAGGGGCTTTCAGCGGTAATCGAGCCTTTGACTTTTTTCCCGCTTGTTGCTATAGCTGTATAATGGTATCTGGGCATTTTAAATTTACTATTTACTATTGAATATTGACTATTTTTTCTTGCCGCCTTTAGAGAAGATATAAAAATGTTACATAACGTCGGCCTGCGTTACTCTCAAGACTTCAGAGATAGTAGTTATCCCGGCCAGCACCTTCCGGGCCCCGTCCATCCGCAGGGTCTGCAGGCCTGCATCAAGGGCAAACTTCTTTATTGTACCGGCACTTTCCCTTTTGTATATCAGGTTCCGTACTTCTTCGTTAATAAGCATCATTTCATAGATACCGGTTCGCCCGCGGTAACCGGTCTGAAAACATTTATCACAGCCTTCGCCGACGAAGAATTTCGCGCCGTTCCGGGCTGTTACTTCACCCAGGCCAAGCTCTCTCAATTCGTGGGGCGAAGGCTCGGCAACCTTTCTGCAATCGGGGCAGACCTTTCGCACTAATCGCTGAGCTATTATGGCAATCAGCGAGGAGCTTACCAAATACGGCTCGACTCCTAAATCCAAAAGCCGGCTCACCGCGCCCGCCGAGTCGTTCGTGTGCAGTGTGCTGAAAACCAAATGACCGGTAAGCGAAGATTGTATCGCCATACGGGCCGTCTCAATGTCACGAACTTCCCCGACCATTATAACATCGGGGTCCTGACGCAGCACGTGCCGAAGTGAGGTCGCAAAAGTCATACCTTTCTTACTGGCAACCTGAATCTGACTGATTCCTCCGAGCTGATACTCAATCGGGTCCTCTATGGTTATAACATTTTTCTCTGCCGAGTTAATCCTGTTAAGGCAGGCGTAAAGTGTTGTGCTTTTCCCGCTGCCGGTCGGGCCGGTTACGAAAATCACACCGTGAGAGCGGATGAGCAGAGAATCGAGTTTTTTCAAATCATCCCCCAACAGGCCCAGCTCGTTTAATCCGAACAGACCTGTGCTTTTGTCGAGCAATCGAAGGACACTGCGTTCGCCGTAACTGGTTGGCACGGTGCTGATACGCAAATCGACTTCACGCTGGCCTAAGCGAACACTGCACCTGCCGTCCTGTGGAAGCCGGCGCTCGGCAATGTCCATACCCGCCATAACCTTGATACGAGAGATAATCAATGGCAGGACATTTTTGTTCAAACTCAGGGTGTCATATAAAATACCGTCAATACGATAGCGAATCTGAATCTTCGACTCATACGGATGAACGTGAATATCACTGGCCCTTAATTGCAAAGCCCTAAAGAGAATATCGTTGACCAGTCTGATGACCGGCGGCCGATTCACCACATCGAGCAGGTCATCTGAACCTGCAACCTCATCGATGAGCTGGTCGAGATTTTGCGAATCAAGCTCTTCGGCCACTTCTTCGATGACGGTCGTCCTCTGCTCATAGGCGACATCTATTACGGAGGTAATGGCGGCACGGGTGGATATTGCCGCCCTGACCGGCAGGCCCATCATCTTCGAGACGTTATCCAGGGCATTCGCATCCAACGGTTTGGACAAAACCACGGTAAGCTCGCCGTTATCGGCTTCGGGCTTTATCCCTATAAGAAAATGGTGCTGAGCATAAGTGGCGGGAACAGCCTCTACGAATTCGGGCGGCACGGCTTTGGCCGATACCTCCGAGATAAATTCCCACCCCAGCGCCTCAGCAAACAGCTTCAATACCATATCTTCGGTGAAGTATGGGCAGTTAAGCAGAGCTTCATCGAGCCGACCCTGGCCGCTGTTTTCCTCAAGAAATTTGGCCAATTGCTCGGCGTCAACCAGACCGGTCCGCTTGGCAGTTTGTATAAGTAGCTCTTTCATTATTCCGACTTCTGACCTCTGTCCTCTGACTTCTGACCTCTGTCCTCTGACTTCTGTACTATTGTGCATCAAGTACTTTGAGCGGTGTCATCCTTTTGGGCTTTACACCGGGCCAGTTACGATAGTCCTGAAACTCTATTTCATGTTTTTCAAATGCTTCCCTGTTTCTATCGGATATCCGTGTCAAATCATCCCCCATAAAGCCATCTTCATCAGGCCTTATAACCTCGGCTTTGACAAACACATACAGATTCTTTTCTATGTTGTTGTTACTGCTGCTTCTGAACAATCCGCCAATAAGAGGGATATCGCCGAGTATTGGCACCTTTGTTCCGCCCTTACTCTGGTTAAGTTTCAGCAGACCTCCCAAAATAATAGTGCTGCCGTCAGGGACAGTAACAGTTGTATTGATATCAGCTTCTGTGGTGTCCGGCGGTCTCTCTCCGGTGATAGTTCCAAAATCCGACTGGGTCAAACTCATGTCAAGGCGAAGCAAATCACCCCGGCTGATATGAGGTGTGATCTCAAGTGTTAGGCCTGCCTCATAATCCTGATAGTCAAGGCCCGTCTGCACGACACCTACTGAACCCTCAACAAGGGCACCGGACGTTATTGCAACATAGGTCTTATCTGTTACTCTAATCATCCCCGGTTCATTGTCATTGACCAGGATTTTCGGTTTGGACATAACCCTGCCGTAATCTTTCCGCTCCATAGCAGTTAACAAAGCATTTATGTGTTCGTCACCATAAAAACCGGTACCGGCACCGCGGTTAGATTGAAAATCGATAAAGCGGTTTCTACCACTTTCTAAAAGCGACGAGACTAAATTAGAGGCTCCTGCTTCAATACCCGGCAAAATTGCCCCGGTCAAACCGGACGTGGCGACTAAATCCGGAAAGCTCTGGATTAAATTAAGGTCATATTCAAAGGCGTCGGTCTTCGAAATTTGCACCAGCGTTACATCTATAAGGACCTGCGGCCTTCTCTTGTCCAATTTTTCTATAAGGGTCCCTATCCATTCCTGATTCTTTTTGCTCGCATACACAATCAATGAAAAAGTGTTCGGGTCAGACACTATAGTTATTAGCTCATCCTGCTTTCTTATGACACTTTCAATCTTGCCTTCCTTGTCTAGAACAGTCTCTTGAACAAGTGGCTCCAGAATCTCTTTCAAATGGTCCGGCGACTGGTTTTCGAGAGGATAAACCTTATAAGGTATCTCATCTTCCTGCATTTCGCTGTCCACGTAGCTTAAAATCTTCGCTATCTGGACGTGCTGCTCAGCAGTCGCATTAACCAAAAGCGAATTTGTCGGTTCAACTACCACCACCTGCGGCTCACCCACAATGTTCTCGCGTGCTTCGCCGTACATTGAGGCCCTTGTTGTTGGGGTCCTTGTTGTAGTTGTGGGCCTGGACGTCGGAGTCGTGGGCTGAGGACCGCCGGTAATTCTCGAAGAATAAGGATAAGCTGTCTGGATGGGTGTAATTATACCAAGCTCCTCCAGTTTCCTTTTTGCCTCCTCGGCATCAACATAGTCGATTTTGTATAATTTCAGGGTCCGCAGGTCCTGCTGTGCCACATCAAGCGTATCTATTAGCTCCTCGACAGCATCTAATTGCTCATCAAGGCCTATCATCAAAACGCGGTTTGTTCTTTCGTCGGCATCCAGATATACGGTGGGTTTGCCCGGCTCCGCCGGTGTCGGAGTGGGCGTAGTCGTCCTTCGGGCCCTGGCTTGAGCTTCCTGGCGAAGTCGGAGCTGATATTGGGCCGTTGTTTCGCCCGACTTGCGCGCGGTTGACCTGGTTGTCGGTGCCGCCGGCTTTGCTGCGGCAATAGTAACGGATATAGTGCCTAATTGCTCGGCAAGAGCCTGGATTTTCGGAGTAAGCGTCTGTGCCATCGTGTACTGTAACTGCCTGAACCTGAATTTTTTCGGTTCTCCGGGCTTATCCACCAGGTCCAGAAGTGCCTCTATACGTGGCATACGGTAGGCAAATGCAGTAACAATAAGTGTTCGGGTTTCGGGTATCGGCCTGACCTCGGTTACGAGTCTCATCCCATCCAGAAGATTCTTTGCGTTGGTTGCATTTATATGCTCCAGCTTAAAGACACGAGTTATAACTGCATCACCAATCTCGATGTCCTTCGCGTCAAGGTACAAATCAGGGTCAATATTTTGAGCTTCTGCTGCGGGAACTATACTTACCAGATCGCCCCTGCGAGTCATCGCAAAACCATAGAACTGCATCACCTGTTCAAGCAGAGGATACAGCTCCTTTAACTTGATAGGTCCTCGAAGCCTGCCATGAGGCCTGAGTGTAATATCGCCTTTGACTTTGGTTGGGTCGTACAGGTAGGTAAGATGTAAATGCTCACCTACAAAGCCCAAAAATTCCGTTATGTCAAGCGTCTCAGGCAAAGCCAGTTGAAGAACATCATCCCCGTTGGGAATCGGTTTCGTTTCATACGGCTGGATCGCAGCAGGCGGTACAGATGCCTTTTGTTCCAGCACCTTTTGCTCTTGCTCCGGTACCGCTGCAACGCTGTTTGGCTGGGTTCTTACTTCTTCTTTTGCTGCAAAACGAAGTCCCAGCACATCCGGTCTGTTTAATTCAGGAGCTTTCAACTTACTTAGGGCATCCGGCCCGCTTTGTGTTATCCTCTCACCTGAATTCGACAATTGCCTGACAGCAGAAATAATTTTGTCTAATGAGCCGACTGGTGCAACAACGACCAAAGCATCATTATGGATACCTATAATTGCCCTGACTTTGGCATTAACGGCCGGCGGATTAAAAAAGCTCCCGATGGATATGTTACCGACTTTTGCCGCAATCAATTCGGCGGATGGAAGATTCTTAGCCATTGAGGCGCCGAATACCCTCCTTAGGGCAAATTGCCCCCGGCAATCAACCAGATTCAAAATAGTCATTGCCTTGATCAGCTCGTCCGGCTTGGCCGTCACCAAAAGCGCAGCCGTACCGGGAAACGGCGAAACCGTCGTCCCTACCCCGGCCTCGATAAGATACTTCTTGCCTTGCTCAACAGATATGTACTTCAAAGGAAAAATCTTGAATTCCATCGCCTCAGAAACGCCCTGTTGAGCAGCTAACAGATAATTGCTGAATAACAACAAAACTACTGATACAACAAAAAATCTGCCAACCCGCCATGGCTTGCTTGCCCGCACCTGTGCTGCCCGCACAGAAAACGCGGGTACAGGTGGCGGAGCCAAGTCGCGATTGGTGCCCACGCAAAAAATTTGCTGTTTCGCCATCATTAATCACCCCTTAATCCGATACTTCTAATTATCTCTGTTTTCTTCCAGACCCGTGCTTTCCGACTGCTCCACAACCTTTTTTAACTCTTTACCTAAATTATTCAAATGTTTCATCTCTGCGTCACTTAAACGCGAAGATTTCGAAGATTTGAATTCGGAAATAACCTTGTCCATCAAAGCAGCCTTTTCCTTAGCACTGGGTCCTGAACCGGTTTTATCTGACTTAAAACTTCTTTGTATCTGCCTTAGCTTTTCAACGAGTTCCTGAAACTCTGCTTCTTCAGCAATTCCACGCGGCTGTGGAGCTTTGCTTTTCGCTCCTGCAACGCCGGTAACAGCTCTCCCTGAAGCCTGTAATGTAGATTTAGTACCTGGTGTGCCTCGTGCTCGGCTGGAAACAGTGGTTCGTCCGGAAACACCCGCTCGGCCGGAAGCACCTGTTTTGCCGGAAGCACCTGTTTTACTGGAAGCACCTGTTTTGCTGGAAGCACCTGCTCGTCCGGAAGCACCAGGGGCTCCTTCAAGAAGGCTTATTTCCGGCTTCTGCTCTGCTTCAAGCTCGAAAGTTCTTTTGCCGTCTTTAAAAACAACAATACCGTCCTTTACCTGCTCAATAAGCAGATGGCCTACCTTACTGGATTGCCTGACCCAGTGCAATCCTTTGCCCGGCTCGTCAATCAGGGCCAGCGACAACTCCGGTTGTCCCTTGTAATAACTGGTGCCAAGGAGCTTGAATTTGGGCGTAACAGCCGGGCCACGAGCAATATCGGTAGTACGACCTGTCGCAGCCCTTGGCGTTTTCGCCGGTGGTGGATTCAGATACAATGCAAATGCCCCAGCCTGCTGTACAAGTGGCGATATCTCGTTCTGGCCTGTCTTGGCCTTATTACCCACAGTTTTGTTGAATCTCTCTATCACACCGGGTGAATCCAGTCCGCCACGGGCGGACTGGAGGTGTTCATCGCTGGAGCCGCCAAAAACCACAGGAAAAACAAAAAAGACCAGGAAAATGACCGCCAAAACAGCCGCCACAATACTTGTTATTCGCAATGTTTTTATCATATCGGTCTCTAAAGTACCACTGCTTCCGCAGGGGTAAGCTTGGCCCCGCGAAAGCGGGGATAAACCGTTCGTATTTAGGCTATTATACCCTTTTTTATTTGACACTTCCGGAGGGTCTTGGTTCCCGCCAATGAACGATTTTTTCCAGAAAAGCACCCTCATTTCCTGCGTAGTCGCCGCTGTGCTCAGGTGTATGGCAATCAATGCAGGCAGACTTCGTATCAGTGAATCCGACTATTCCCCCAGTTTTGATATGTTCCGAGCCCGGCCCATGACAGTTTTCGCAGCCGACGTTTTTCAAATGTCCGGTTTTCTGCTCCGAAATAAACCCGCTTTCATAGTCCATACCAACAACATGACAGATAGCACACTCCGGGTCGAACTGCGAGCCTTCCCGCTCGAGTATCGCATAGGCATGGGCGTGGATATTACTGCTCCATTTTTCATATTCGTCTTCATGACAAACCTTACAGGATTCCGAACCGATGTATTCCAAACTATCCGGAAGAGTAAAACGCGGATGTTTCTCCAAAAGATTCCTCTCCCTGACAAGCTGTTGATAATCTTTGTACAACTGCACAAGAGAGGCCTCCTGCTCCAAATCTTCCCCGACCCGTATAGTGAAAAAACGCAATTTCGGCTTATCTTCGCCTGTGGGGGATTCTGTTATTTGCAATCCACATACATATCTGCCGAAACGCCCCACCGAAAAAACCAATGGTCTTTTATTCGGGTTGCCAATTACCATCGGCTCATCAGATTCGGAAGGACATACAATACAATCAACAAGAGGTATATTCTTAGCAATAAAATCAATAATGGCATCATCACAATGGTTCAGGATAAGAATATTAATTCCAAAGGTATCGAGATTAGACTCACGGCGAACCGGTGCCGGACTAACTTCGGAGCCGGATGTAAAAAGCTGTCCAATTTGCTCTATGGGCGCGGCTCGACTGAACTCGTCGAAGTCTGATTTTGCGTCAAAAGCCGCAATAGTTATGACTACCCTGTTGTCTTTGAATGACAGGCTTTTTGTAAATTTCGCTGGAACATTCATAGCAGATGAGCGGTGAGCACTTATGATATTGAAAATCGAAGCCGTATTATCTAACAGTCCAACATTTTTTCCTGTTTCGATGTCTTTTTCGCTCAAACTGACTAAATCATAATCGAGCAGTTTCAAAGCCTGGAGCATTATATTGAATTTAATCAGGTCCTGCTCGCTGTCGCTTTTCACAAGCGAGCCCGTATCGACAATCAATCTTTTGTCTCTGGGCACACGGTTGAAAACCGCCGCTCGCCTGTCAAGCCCCCCGAGTTGTCCGCCCGAACAGCCGCAGGGCTTCAGCTCCCCAAGCCCGTTACCGGTAAAGAAGACTGTCCCGATTTCATCGGGATCGGTTGTATGAAGTGATTCACCCGACGGTTCGGACGACACTTCTAATACACACGAGGCGCACAACGTCACGCCCGTTAGAAATAACACACCAATGACCTTTTTCCTGGCTTTGGCAAAGATTTCTAACGGGGCCAATACGCAAATGCCCGCCCTGGCTCGCTTGGCGGAGCCAAGTCGCGACAGGCAGCTCACTAATCGCATGATATACAGGTTAGGTTTCAATCCACCCCCAAAAGCATCAGGATAAGTTAATTGGTGAGTGGTTAATTGGCTACTCGCTCACCACTCACCAGTTATTTCCTCGCATAAAACCCGCGACAGACAAGTCTCAGCTCCTCACCGTCTTTTATCTTTACAACAAGCATATCCGAGAATCTCGTTTTACCCTCGGGGGGCGGCGGCGTTATTTCCAGCTCGAGCTGATAACCGTTGCGAATTTTTTCGCGACTCAGAACTTTAACCGTGTTATCTTTCGATAAAACCGATTCAATCTCAAAATTACCACCATAGTTGTTGAGCACCGAGACTCTCCTTACTATCGGCTTTTGCGGTTCGGCATTAAAAGCGAGAATCAACGGCGGGATAATTGTAAATTTCGGCAGTACGTCAAAGAGAATTTCGGCCGTTTTCTCCTCCTGATGGGTCAACCTAATGTCGATATGCCCTTTGAGATTGTTATTCAGTTTCTCCATATCGACCTTCGGTTCAAGAATAAATTTTGTCGCTTCAACCGAGCTATCCACATCAGCAGTTATGCAATCGGCAGTCGATTTGAATCCGCTTATCATAAACGGCTGATTATCAAGACTGCTAAGTACAATCTTCGGACAACCGGCATTGTCCTCCCCGAGGAAGAGCTTCAATCTCTTTGGCACGATAGCGATTTTAGACACAACTTCGGCTTTAAGGGTCAATGCAATCCTGGGTTTTGTCTTATCGTTGCTCTTGACGTACAAAGTTTTCCTGTCTAAGCCGGGGTATTGATTCGTCTGATACACTGCTTTCAAGACCCCGCTTTCGCCCGGTGCATATTCGGTCTTGTCTAACCTGGTAACGACGCCGCAGCATTTCTCGACGTCTTCGATTTTCAACAGGCCGTCTCCGGTATTTGTAAACTTAAACTCAGCGATTCTTTCCTGTGCCCCCAGACCGACTTGTCCAAAATCGTAAACTATGTTTTCAAACGTAATTTTTGGCGCGGCTTTGTCAAGACTGGCGAGGGCAGCTTCAGCTTTCTGGGGCGTACCAACCACCCTTGTCCCGGGCGCCGCCGAGGGCTTTCCGGGCAGCTTAGCCTGCTCCTGACAGCCGAGCTGAAAAAGTAATACACTACTGAAAACAAGTGCTGAAATTAAATAGTCTCGTTTCATATCCCCCATCTCCAAATTAGATAATAAAGTAACTTTCCGGTCAATTGACAACGTCTATTGTAACAAAAATAACACCCTAAATCAAGAAAATTCTGGGCCGATTGCAGTTTCTCGTCTTTTCGCCTATTTGCCACCGATTTTAACTGCTGGCCTTCTGCTTTACAGCCGATATTGTAACTATTATCATATACGCTATGCAAAACTGAGGTTAGGCATACTTTGCAGATGCCTTATTATAGGAAATAAAGTGTGGGTAACCAGAGTCCCGAAATTTCAGTAGTGGTGCCATTGTTGAATGAGCAGGATAATATCGGCCCACTTTATGAGCAAATCACCCAAACATTAACGGACGTATATGACTACGAAATAATTTTCGTCGATGACGGCAGCAGTGACAACAGCTTCGATATATTAACTAAGCTGCAAAAGCCCGACGCCCGAATCCGGGTCATTTGCTTTCGCAAAAATTTCGGCCAAACCGCGGCCCTTAGCGCCGGCTTCGCCCATGCACGAGGCAAAGTTATCGTTGCAATCGACGCCGACCTGCAAAACGACCCGGCGGATATACCTGAAATGATTGCCAGGCTCGATGAAGGGTTCGATGTGGTAAGCGGCTGGAGAAAAAAAAGACACGATAACGCCGTCACCAGATTGCTCCCTTCTAAAATCGCCAATTGGTTGATTTCCAGGATTACAGGCGTAAAGCTCCACGACTACGGCTGCACGCTGAAAGTGTACCGAAGGGAGGTCCTGGAGGAGACAAAACTATACGGCGAAATGCACCGCTTCATACCCGCCCTGGCAAGCTGGAGCGGCGCGAGAATCGCCGAAATGCCGGTCAACCACAGGCCCAGAACCACCGGCAAAACAAAATACGGCCTGGGACGAACATTAAAAGTCGTACTGGACCTTATCACCGTCAAGTTCCTCGGCTCATTTTCCACAAAACCAATCTATATCTTCGGTGGGCTGGGGCTGGCCAGCGGCATCGGGGCGATAGCCTCCGGATGGATTGTGGTATATCAAAAAATCGCTCACAATTTCGCTATGAACAGAAACCCGCTATTGGTCCTGACTGCTCTGCTGATTACCGCCACCATTCAATTCATTCTGATGGGCCTGCTCGCTGAGCTTATGGTCCGTACGTATCACGAATCACAAAACCGCCCGACCTACGTCATCAAAGAGATTCTCGAGTCGTCCGCAAAAAAGGAAGACCAGAAATGAGCAAGCCCGTCCGAAAACACAAACGCTCGAGAAAACGAATAGAACCACATAGACACAAAGCAAGCGCACCTGCTCGTCGGGGCGGAGTTTGGTGGAGCACGGCCAAACAACTGGGCGGCAAACCATTCGTACCTTTCATCATAATAGCGATACTGGCGGCCATTCCGTTTTGCATGGGCAAGTATTTCGAGTTCAACTCTCCCGGAGCCTTCGACAGCGGGGCATACGTTTACTCAGCCAAACACATACTTGACGGCGCCAAAATCGGCGTTGATGAAAAACCCAGCGCTCAGATGGGAACTCTGCTGGTAAATATGTTAGGCGTCCGGCTGTTCGGCTTTAGCGAAACGGGGCCAAAACTTATCCAGACACTCCTTCAGGCGGGCGCTTTGCTGCTTATGTTTGCTGCGATGGTTAAACTGTTCGGCGTTCTGCCTGCCGCCGTAGGAGTCATTATTACCTCAATATACCTTTCAGCCCCGCTTATGGCCAAGTACGGCAACGTAAAAGAACAACACATGATCGCCTTTATGGTGCTGGGCGTAAGCTGTTTTGTTTTGTACCAGCTTGGAAACCGCTGGTGGTATGCAATATTAGCCGGCGCCTTTCTTAGTTGGGCGCCGCTGTTTAAAGAGACAGGCATCTCGGCAATCACTGCGGTCGGCTTGTTTGTAATTGCACAACCGCTGCTTAAACACAAAAGCTGGAAAAAAACCGGAGCTGATATTTTACTGCTGTTGGCAGGAGCGGCTCTTATCATCAGCCCTATATGTCTATGGCTGGCCGCCGAAAAAGCCCCGATGAACTATTTCCCGTATTATTCATTTGTGGGCAGGCCTCTCGCTAAATCGCTTCAAGGTTCTCAGGACCAAACCCAGGAAGAACAGGCAGAACCAAACACCATTGCCGGTACAGTCCAGAACCCCCCTGTCAGGCAGAGACTTTTAATGAAATTTATGCCGGCTTATGTCCGCGATAGCTGGCAAATACTAAAGCCCGAACAAATCAAACAGGCAAAGCTTAGAGTCTTCCGCTGGTATCGGGTGTTAATACTGCCGATTGCCCTGGCACTCGGGTCAATTATTATTAGAATCGTCAGCCTGATTTCCAGCAAACTTAACAAGTCAAAAAGCACAATAAAAACCTCTTACGACCGATTTGTGTTGCTTTTTGCCGTCTGGTGGTTTCTGGATATGACGTTTGTGTGGATAAGCCCGCGTTCGTACGAGCAATATTATCTGCCGCTAAATGCTTCGGCTGCAATGTTGGGCGGATACCTGATAGCAATTTATCACGATAAGGTGAAGAGCTCCACCTACAAGAACAAGTGGGTAATAGCAGGGCTTGTCGGCTTACTGCTGATGATAATTATGTCACAGCATATATTCTTCGGCCTCAAAAAGAGCCCTCATAGCGGAGCCATCTACCGCGATCGTGCCACGGGTAATCCGAAAAAAGATAAAGGTTACGCACAGAAGATGAATGAAATTTCCCAGCACCAAAAATATGCCTGGATGCTCGTCGGTGAGCACATACGAAACAATTCCACACCGAACGATAAAATCTACGTCTGGGGCTGGGTCCCGGGAATATACGTTGCGGCTCAGAGATTGAGTCCGACGCCGAAAGCATTTGAAGGAACGATGCATACCCTGTCTCCGGAAGTGCTTTCTGAAAGAATCGATGAGATATTAGATGCGTTCGAGAAGGAGCCGCCGAAGTTTATAGTTGACAGCCGCAAGGACCACTTCCCGTGGGACAGACCGCCCCTGGAATTATGGCCTCGAACACAGAAAGGATTTCTGCCTGCTGTTCCGCAAATTGCCGGCCAATATGATGTGATGTACGCCCAAATGCTGCGTGAGAATATCGAGCCTGATGAGGCGCTTCGATATGAGGCGATGAAACCGTTCAGAGAATTCGTTATGAAAAATTACAAAATCGTTCGGACGTTCGTCAACCCGCATGTTCTTTTCCAACGCAAATAAACACATAAAGCGCAGCTCAGCGGCAAAAAAGAGTAACAAGGATGATGGATGAAGACCTCAAAAAGCAGCAGGAACTCTATGATGACGGCTGGAGCAAGGAGCTTGCGGCGGGGAAAGAACAACGCGGCAATCTCCAAACGAATCTGGAATTCCTCGCCGAAACCAATCTGCTCAAGCCAAATGACAGGATTTTGGAAATCGGCTGCGGTATCGGCAGTGTAGTGGCTGAACTGAACGAGAAGGGATACGATATTACCGGTACGGATATTTCAGGCGAAGCGATTGCTTATGGACTTAAAAAATACGGCGATATTAAACTCCAGGTACAGCCGGCCGAAGATTTGCAGTTTGAAGACCAGACATTTGATGTCGTATTGAGCTTCGATTTATTCGAACATATTGCCCGGGTGGACAAACACATAAGCGAAGTGCACCGTGTCCTTCGGAAGGACGGTTTCTACCTCTTCCAGACGCCAAACAAATACAGTAATGTGATTTTTGAAACGCTGTACCATAAATCTTTGATATGGAGGCGGGCGCATCCGTCACTGCATACTCCGGGAAAATTGAGGAAGCGATTGTCCGGACACGGATTCGAAATACAATTCGTCAAAATGAATCCTGTCAACGAATTCACTTTGAACAAGCTGAGGAAAAAACTGGGACCGATAAGCAATATCTTTAAGCATATAAATTTTCGCCGTCTGCCTCTTGCCCTGCAAACAAATTTATATGTTATCGCTCAAAAAATGCTCAGTAAGTAAGTGAAGTTGTTCAAAAGTCTTGTAAGTAATGAAAATACTAATGCTCAATTACGAGTTTCCGCCGATTGGGGGCGGAGCCGCTAACGCTCATCGGTGCCTCCTGCAGCAATACGCCGGCAGCAGCGACTTGAAGGTCGATGTCTTAACGTCGGCTCCAAAGCCGGGTTTTCTCAAAGAAAGCTTCGCAGACAATATCAATATTTACAAAGTCGGCCTGCACAAGAAACAACTGCATTTCTGGCGGAAGATAGAAGTAATCGAGTGGCTCTTCAAGGCCAAATTTCACTACCGCAAACTGCTGCGGGAAAATGATTATGATTTTGTCCACGCATTTTTTGGCTTCCCAACCGGCTGGCTCTGCTATCGAAGTGCAAAAAAATTGCCCTACATAATCTCGTTGCGCGGTTCGGATGTGCCGGGAGAGCACGCAAGGTTTAAGCTCGATTATAAAATTCTCGGCCCTGTGTTTAAGGTGATTTGGAAAAAGGCCGCCGCTCTTGTGGCGCCCAGCGAGGGTTTGAAGGACCGTGCCATCAAGTTTTTGCCGTCAGTAGAAATTGACGTTATTCCAAATGGCGTGGAGCTGGAGCGGTTTACCCCTGCCGAAACCACCCAAAAAGCAGAGATATTAAGGCTTCTGACTGTCGGCCGACTGTCCGTTACCAAACGGGTGGAAATCCTGATAGACGCTGTCGAGATTCTACACAGGGAAGGCTGTGAGGTCCGTTTCAAAATAGTTGGCGGCGGACAAATGCTGCAGAAATTAAAACAAATTATATCGGAAAAAAACCTCGCTAACATTATCGAGCTCACAGGCAGAATCGACGCTGAAGATATGCCGCAGGTTTACCGACAGAATGATATCTTTATCAGTGCCAGTATGCAGGAAGGGATGAGCAACGCAATGCTCGAAGCGATGGCCTCAGGCCTGCCGCTAATTACCACCCGCTGCGAAGGTGTGGATGAGTTGATAGCCGATAACGGAATTATTGTAAACAATGCAGACGCCCGGGAGATTGCCGATGCGGTAAGAAAAATAGCCGACGACCGGCAGCTTTACAAACAAATGGCCGTCGCAGCAAGAGAACAGGCCCAAAAATTTACCTGGAATGAAGTGGCTTCACAATATATCGAACTGTATCATAAAATATTGAATTGACGAGGACTTCGCAGTGACACCAAAATTGTCGGTAATAATAGCGTCTTACAACCATCAGGACTACATTGCCCGGACTTTGGAAAGTCTCGAAAAGCAAACGTTTCAGGATTTTGAAATCATAATGGTTGATGATGGTAGCACCGACAAAACTGTTGAGACAGCCAAAAACTTTCCGTCGAGAGCTCAGATTTTTACTCAGGAAAACCAGGGTGTCGTTGCCGCCCGCAACCGGGGCTTAGGCCTGGCAAAAGGCGAATATATTTGTTTCGTAGATAGTGATGACGTAGTGCTGCCCGATAGATTCACCAAACAGGTTGCTGCACTTGATGGCGACCCGGAGCTGGGATTGGTGTTTGCCGACGCTTTGATTATTGACTCGAAAGGCAGCCGAATCGGAAAATTCAGCGATGTGTATCCTGTAGTGCCGGGCGATGTGGCCGAGATGCTTGCTCTGCATTACTGCTTTACCCCGATGATAACGGTAATGGTGCGCGCAGAAGTGCTTAGAAGAACGGGACACTTTGAAAAACCGGGACCAATCACCGACTATATGAAGTGGATAGAAGTCGCTCATTTAAGCAAAGTTTACTACGACCCCGAACCTTTGGGCTGCTGGCGAAGACATCCGGCAAGCACTTCCAAAGGTGCAAATAAAGTCAAGAGCTACGCCAAAACAAGAGCGGCCCTGAAAAGGGTTCTGCGGAAGTATCCTGAATTACAAAACAAAATTGGAAAGAAAATAGCCAAACGCTTTTCAAAGTCTTATTTTCTTACGGGTTTTTTCCTCGCTGCCGATGGCAATATCAAGCGGGCGAGAAAATATTATTGCAAGGCGGTTAAAGTATATCCGCGTTCTTTCGAGAGCTGGGCTGGATTGATTCTGACTTCTCTGCCGATAAAGAAGATTGTAATAAAGTTGCATCGTTATGTAAGAGCGAAAAAGCTGCCGTGGTAAACAGATATGATTAGAACACAAAAAGTCCCTTGCAATTTATGCAGCAGCACGGAATCAAGTTTCCTCTTCGACGCCAGGGACCGTTTACATGGAATCGCAGACACATTCACCTACGTACGGTGCACCGAATGCGGCCTCGTCTATATGAACCCGCAGGTCGTGCCGGAAGACACAGAAAAACTTTATCCTGCCGATTATGCCCCACATACCACGACAGGAAAAAGGACCGGTTCCGGAATCCGTTCTTTGCAAAATAAAATTATGAAAATACCTGTCATTGGACGCTTACTAAAAGGAGTGACTAATGTAAAGATTGTGGACACTATTTATCGCAGCCTCAATCAAAAAAGCCGAATCCTGGATGTCGGCTGCGGCGCCGGGGCATTCCTGAATAGTCTGAGGACAGACAAGGGCTGCGAGGTCTATGGAGTAGATATATCCGAAGCCGCCCTCAGAGAGGCAAAAAGCTCTTTCGGCCTCGATATATTCAAGGGCACTATTACCGAAGCTCCGTTTCCAGCAGCTCATTTTGACATAATCACAGCCTGGTGGTACTTGGAGCACATATCTGACCCTCAAACAACAATAGCAAAGATAAGTAGTTTATTGAAACATAACGGGTATTGTATTATCGGCGTCCCTAACTATGAAAGTTTCAACGCCAGGCACTTCAAAGACAAATGGTATCATCTTGATTGCCCGCGCCATCTGTGTATTTGGACACCCCGCGCAATTACAAGGCTGTTAGAGAATCACGGCCTTGCTGTCACAAAGATTATATACGACAAAACTCCATGGGGCCTGCTCGGCTCGTTGCAATACTTATTATATGGAGATAATCTCAATCCTAAATATCGCAACCGGCTCAGGCAATCTTTTTTGTTGTGGATACTTCTTTTACCCTGGACAATCTTAATGTCTCTACTGAAAAAATCAGATATAATAGTGGTCTATGCAAGAAAAGGAACCGCCGAACCAGCTAATGACACTTAACAGCCTGTTTCGAGGTATATTCTTATGACAGAAGAACATTTCTACGACCACTTTCACCAGGACAGTCCCACCGGCATAGGCAGTCGGATTAGTGTGGCCTTTTCCAACAAAATCTTTAAATACGTCAAAATAAAGCCGCACCACAGCGTTTTGGAAATAGGACCGGGACGAGGTATTTTTGCCGATATTTGTCTCGAAAAAGGTATCGAATACTTTGCTGTCGAACCCAATGAACAAATGGCGGCTTCTCTTGAGAAAAGAGGGGCCAATATTGTTCGTGCAATGGTCCCTCCGCTGCCTGACCTGGCGAAAGAATTTGATGTTGTCGTCATGATTAACGCAATGGAACATATGAACGGTATGCAGGATGCGCTGCAGCTCACCGGGCAAATAAGAGATGTATTAAAGCCAGAAGGAAAGCTCGTAATATGCTCGCCGGATTATTTGAACCTGCGGCACAACTTTTTTAATTGCGATTTCTCTCACAACTATGTAACCACCCGCCGCAGGCTCAGACAGCTTTTGCTCAGTGCCGGCTTCGAGAATATAAAGAGCTGCTATTTGAGCGGCCCGCTGACGGGATTCATTTGTATTATCGTTTCGGCTTTGGTTTCCCGGCTGCCCTTTGGAATGCTTAATGCGTGGTTCCCGGACAATAAAGTTTTCTACAAGCTCTACAAGATACAGCTGACCTTTTCAAGAAAAGTGCTGATTCTCGCCGAAAAGCCCGGCTAATCCCGAACAGGACATGACCGACCGCACCAAACAATTAGCCAAACTTCTTATCAGAATTCTAATCACAACCGGATTGCTGATATGGGTCTTTAGCAAAATCGACCTTGAGCAATTCCGCCAAACTGTAAAAACCGCAAGGTGGTGGTTCCTGTTCGCCGTTTGGGTGCTGGTCGTAATAATCTTCTGGATTAACTCTATAAAAATGCAGCTTATCTTAAAAAAACAAGACTGCAATGTAAGTATTGCAACCTTGTTCGGTGTCAGTGCAATTACCTTATTTTACAGTATGATTATACCCGGAATACTCAGCACAGGAGTAAAATGGTATATTCTCAAAAAAGTCACCGGAAAGTCAAGCAACGTCCTTAGCAGTATGGTATACAACCAGCTAACGGTAATAGTTATTATGACGGTCTTCGGACTTGCTGCGTTAATGATTACCAATCCCGCATCACTATTAATGGCTGATACAGACAAGCACTGGTTATTACCTGCCATTTGCGGAATATTACTGACAGCTATAATACTTATTTCACTGCTGCTGTTGAACAACAGAACAGGCGGCAAAATTATCAAAGCTTTCACGCTTCTGCTAAAGCCTTTCCCGGCAAAATTGCGCCAAAAAGCCCGGGAGATACTCGAGCAGCTTGCAATCTTTCAAAGTGTCGGCGGCAGGTTCCACCTGACTATTGCATCTATTACCATAATAGCCAACCTAATCGGCGGTGTGTTGATATACTTCCTCTCTGCTAAAGCGGCGAACATAACCGCGCCTGTGGGAGTATTTGTATGGCTCTGCGCAGTTATATATGTCCTGGGAAGAATTCCGATATCGGTGGCTAATCTCGGCGTCAGAGAGTTTACCTTAGTGGGACTTTTAGGTATCTACGGTGTGGAAAAATCACAGGCGCTGCTGATGTCGATGATATTGTTCTCCGCTGTAATTCTTATGGCCGCTATCGGCGCAATATATCAACTCTTCTGGGCTGTGAGTGAAAAAAAATCGAAGTCCTAAAGCAATTTGTTTTCTTAACTTTAGCTCACTTTAGGCACTTTAGTTCACTTTAGCTCACTTTAGCTACCGCAGAGGGAACCTGCCGCAAAGTTGCTTTACTCTGTCTCTTACCTCGTTCCTGAGAGATTCATCAACCTCGTATTCCCTATCGCTTATTATCTTTACCTTCCTCAATACCGCATCAACTAACTCAGATGCCCTGTCCATCTCTTCACCCCCCATCCCATTTTTTGTTACAATAGGCGTGCCCAATCTGATACCGCTGGTACTTAAAGCCGGCCTCTTATCGTAAGGCAGCTTCATCGCATCGACTACTATACTGCAATCTTCAAGGCATCTTTGTGCTATAGCGCCCGTCAAGGCCTCTCTGGAATTCTCCGTACTTATCAGAACCATATGGCTGTCCGTCCCCCTCGTCAGCACGTCATATCCCAAACCTAACAAGTTACTTGCCAGTCTTTTTGCATTTTCTATGATTTTGAATTGTCTGACCTTGTATTCATCGGAAAGTGCTTCCTTAAAGAAAACCGCTTTCGCCGCAATATGATTAAAATAAGGCGTCCCCTGTACGCCCGGAAACGTCGCGTCCTGAATATGTTTCCATAACGGCATGTCCCTGCCCGAGGCCTTTGTTTGCAAATCATAGTCCTTGCCCATCAATATCAGCCCGCCCCTCGGGCCGCCCGCCTTGTAAGTGCTTGTCGTTGTAAAATGTGCATAATTTACACAAGATGGATGTGCACCGGCTATCACCAGTCCCGCAATATGTGAGATATCCGCCAAAAGATACGCCCCCACTTCATCCGCAATCTCTCTGAATCTCTCAAAATCTAACTCTCTAACGTAAGCACTGGCACCACACATAATCAGCTTGGGTCTGACTTTGACTGCCTGCTCTCTGATAGCATCATAGTCCAGAAGAAAACTTGTTGTATCCACAAAATAGTTTTCTATCTTGAAGAACTTCTCGGTAAGCGACCCCGAACCTCCATGTGATGGATGTCCCCCCTGGTCCACTCCAAGGCTCAATATTGTATCACCTTTGTCCAATATCGCAGCAAGAACAATCTGGTTGGCCTGGCTGCCGGAATGAGGCTGGACATTTGCGTATTGGGCGCCGAAGGCCTCTTTGGCCCGGGCCACAGCCAGTCTTTCCACATCGTCAACAATCTCACAGCCCCCATGACATCTGGCCCCTGGGAAACCCTCGCTCGTCTTGTTCTGAACAATTGAGCCAAGAGCCGCTAAAACCGCTCTTGAGCACTCGTTCGCCGCAGCAACAAGTTGAAGTGTGCTTTGCAGCCTTTCGTACTCTTTCGTTATTAGCTCATAAACCCGGCTGTCCTGCTCTTTCAGAGCACTGAATATATCTTCGTGATACGCCTCTGAAGATAGTTTTTCCGGCAGCATTTCCAATATCTTCGAATCCCTTCTTCAATCAGCAGGAACGTCCATCCATAATCCGTAACATTCAGCTAAAGAAACTCCTGACAATATCGTTAAACGTTACGTACAAAAAAAGTGTTCCTATAAGCGCCCAGCCGGCATAAGCTATGACCCCCTGCACCCGCTCGCTCAACGCCGAACCCTTGATTTTCTCAACCAATAAAATCACAACCAGTCCTCCGTCAAGGGGCGGCAAAGGCAAAAAGTTAAACACCGCAATTACCGCGCTTATAAGGCCGAGAAAATAGACGTAGTAAACCAACGGCTGCTCGGCAACAATCCGATAGCTGAATGTGATAATGCCGATCGGCCCCATAAGATTCTTGGGACTGACCAGTCCCCCAATCAGACGCTTTAATGTTATGTAGGTCTGGGCGACAAACATAACGGTTCTTCTGTATCCCATCACGACCGCATCAATGGGGCCGCTGGCCTTGTAAAGCCTTTCCAGCTTCCCAAATGGAATAAAATCAATTTCAGTAAAAGCTGATTTAACAGTGACGGATTCTTCGTTTGTCTCCACATTTAATACAACGTTACCTGCTATTTCCTCATTGAGCCGATATTCAATCGAGATTCGTTGACCGCTGTATTTTCTAATTTCCCTGATCACATCGTAAAAGCTCGATACCGGCATCCCGTCAACTACAGTTATCGCAGCGCCGCTTGGAATTGCCAGCCTTGACGGCCCACCTTCAGCATCAATAGTTTTGGCAACAACCGGATGCTTCTCATCCAGTACCAGGAAGACGCCAATAGCAACCCTGTCCTCATCAGCCTGCCTCTTAGGCTTGACTGTGACAGTAAGAGCCTCTTCTGTGCCGTCGCTATTGGCACGCAAAATCCTGACCGGAAGTTCTTTATCTTCATACTTCTCAACAACCTCGCGCATCTGCGTGTAAGTAGGATTCTCAACATCACCCATCGCAAGAATAACATCATCAGGCTGCAATGAAACCTCGTCATCGGCCTTTGGCGCATACTCTTCTGAGACGCTGATGATACGCAATCGCGGAACCATAGAGTATATATGGTTCAGCTCGGACTCAGACTCAATATCCTCTTTATTGGTAATACGCCAATCCAGTTTGATTTGCGATTTAACTGATTCAACTTCGCCAAGGTCCCCGACTCGCTCAACCTCTAATGTTACTACCGGCGTAAGGGCATTGCGAATCACTTCATCAAGCTCCCAGGAACTATAAACATCCTTGCCGTTAGCAGACTTAATTTTATCGCCGGCAAGCAAGCCCGTTCTCGAATACAGGTCGTTAGCGTCCTCTTCGGAAAGCCTTCCGATGGTCAGACTCATTGGCATAAAGACACCAAAAGCCTTCAGCGGCTCGCCGGGCAGTTGCTCGGCCACAAGTGCCAATTCTTCCTCAGAACCATCCTCGTGCCTTACTCTCAGCGGAATCTTTTCATCTCTGCCGGACAAAGCAGCCGCTATCCCGATATCGCTAAAATCGAGGTCGTCCTTTTTGCCTGCAACCTCAATTATTTCGTCACCGGCCTTGAGGCCTGCAACCGCCGCCGGTGAATCCGGCACAACACCGCCGACTACAGCAGGTGGCAGATTTATGCCGACAAGAAAAACTATCATAAAGATAATGACGGCGCTGATAACGTTAAAAACAACCCCCGCTGCTAAAACAGCCGCACGAGTACCAGCCGGCTTATTGGCAAACGAACGGGGGTCATCGCTGGTCTTGACCGGCCCGGTGTCCTCCTGGCCTAACATTTTAACAAAACCACCAAACGGAATAAGGCCCAGCCGATATTCCGTCTCGCTGGCCTTGCCCTTGCCGCCGACTGTAAAACTCAATCCACCTTCGCCGGACTCATCGCCTTTTTTGCTAAATAGCTTCGGCAGTATCCGAAACCGAAAACCTTCTTCTGTTTTCTGCACACCAAACAAAGTCGGCGGCATAAAGATTGAAAATGCTTCGACCTTTATGTCGGACAATTTGGCCACAATGAAATGACCGAACTCGTGAACCAGAACAACCGAACCAAAGCCGAGCATGGTCAGCAGTATGTTGCCGAAAGTATTGATATTTTGGGCAATTAAAAAAACAACCGCCACAAAAGCAACAACAATAAACAAAATCAAACGAAAACGCTTATTAAAGATATCTTTCAGTTCCGACATTCAATAATCTCCAAGTTTAGTGAGCGCTCTTATACACTTGTGCACTTAAGCTCTTATGCCCTTGCGCACTTTAGCTCTAACTTCTTCCCTGGCCCATGCGTCCGCCTCGAACAACTCTTCGAGGGACGCGCTTGTTATAACATCATGCTTATCCAGACAGTGTTCGATAAGCTCAATTATATTAACAAATTCAATCCCCCCCGCCAAGAACTCCTCGACCGCCGCCTCGTTCGCAGCGTTGAAAACGGCCGCTGCCGCCCCACCAGTTCGCGCAACCTCATAAGCCAGCGGCAGCGCGCGAAACGTCGCAAAATCAGGCTTCTCAAACGTAAGTTTACCTATCTGCTCCAGCCGAAGACGCCTGGAAATGCCTGCAACACGCTGCGGATACGTCAAAGCATATTGAATCGGAAGACACATATCAGGCTCACCGAGCTGCGCTATCACCGAGCCGTCCACAAATTCGACAAGCGAGTGAACTATCGACTCGGGATGAATCAACACCTCTATTTTATCGACCGGCATATCAAAAAGCCAGTGGCCCTCGATAATTTCAAACGCCTTGTTCATCATAGTCGCCGAGTCAATGCTGATTTTAGGCCCCATATCCCAAACGGGATGCGCAAGCGCCTGCTCCAACGTTACGTCTTGTATGTCCTCAACGGCAGCTCCTCTAAACGGCCCGCCCGAAGCGGTCAGAATAATTTTATTAACTTCTTCGCGAGTGCCAGACTGCATAGCCTGAAAAATCGCCGAATGCTCACTATCCACCGGCAAAATAGTACCGCCGTTTTTCTTTGCCTCGCTCACTAACAGTTGGCCTGCAACAACAAGCGGCTCTTTGTTCGCGATAGCAAGCTGCTTACCGCATTTAGCTGCCGCAAGAACCGAAGGCAGACCAGCCGCCCCCACTACCGCCGTAAGGACGATATCAACCTCTTCGAGTTTCGCAATCTCCGTCAAACCCTCCGGCCCCGACAAAATCTCGACATCCAGCCCGCCCAAAAGTTCGCGAAGCTGCGCTATATACTCAGAGTTTGTAACAGCAACAAAACTGGGCTTATGGCGCCTGGCCTGCTCAGCCAAAAGCTCAACATTACTGTGAGCACTCAGCGCAAAAACCTGGTACTCCGGCCCAAGAGCATCGATTACCCGCAGCGCATTTCTGCCTATCGAACCCGTTGAACCCAAAATAGCAATCTGCTTTGCCACAAATATCAGTTCCACCAATTTGTCATTCTCAGTGCTGCTATTGCGTCAAGCTTGGTTATGTGACTTGTCATTCCTGCGAAGGCAGGAATCCACAAACTTCAGTGATATAATATAATCTAACATTACCAACAAACAACGATAGTATGACAAGAACAGCCAAACTGTCAAGACAAGAATGATTGCCTGTTCAAAAACTATGCATAAGAACAAAAGTCCGTGTTATTCCAAATTTAGTTAATGATTGCCGATTGCCTTAGTTTGTCATTCCTGCGAAGGCAGGAATCCAGGTTCTCTATGAGTATTATATGCAATTCTTTCGGCAATTTTTTAACTGTAATTGGGATTAGTCCGTGTTAGTCCGTGTTCAAGTCAGTGTCAGTCCGTGTTCCTTATAAAGGTGCGGAAATCTTTTCTCTTCGCTGATTCCTGTCCTTGAACCGCCGCGGCGTCATCCCCACAAGCCCCTTAAAAGTGCGCGTAAAATAGCTCTGATTATTATAGCCGACCTCAAAGCAAATCTCCGTGCAGTTCTGGTCCGTCGCCAACAATAATTGTTTCGCCCGCTCTATCCGAACGCTGGTCAGATAATCTATTATAGTAATGCCCATCTGCTCTTTGAATATATGTGCCAGCCGCGATATGCTCAGATGCGAAGCCTTGGCTACGTCGGCAAGGGTTATCGGCTTGTTGTAATTGGCGTCGATATAATTTATGGCCGGCCTGATTTGGCTTACCTTCCGGGCATCCTGCGATGAATAAACCAATTCGATAAATTCGTTCAACGCCGTGCTAATCCACGCACACAAATCTTCCTGGTTGTTAATCTTCATCACTTTGTTTACGTACGTCAGATTCTTTTCGAGCATAACGTCAATATTCACTCCCCCTTCCACCGCCGAGCGGCTCAGAATACTCAGCAGCTCCAGCAGTCTTGCTTTAAGGATTCCCAGCTCCCCGATGGCCTTGAACAATATCGTCCCGAGTATGGAATTCAGAATCTCCTTGGCGCCGGTTCTGTCACCGATCTTGACCTTGCCCATCAGCTCCCGCTCACTCTCCAGAGGATAGTGCCACTCGGTGCCGAGTTTTTTTCTCTCCTGGATAAACTCGCCTATTTGCGACTGCTGTTCCGAACGCTCACGGCGCCATCTGATAACCCGCGGGTCGAACGCGGCAACTTCGTAAAGCAAATCAAACAGGAACTGCGCCGCCTCGTTGATTTTTCGGCCCTGGATAAACGGCAGCTCGCGCATCGCCGCCGTCAGTTTCTTTCTATTCACACGAATACCATTTAACCGTTTCTCGACATCGTTGACTAAGATTTGTGTTACGGGCTCCCAAAGGCATTTGCCGAAAAATATCCCGCCCAGGGCCTTGTCCTTATCCATAATCGGCACACAAACTAACACTACACCCGCATGGCAAAGAGAAATATAAGATTGTCCGGTCTCTATCGCTATCTTAAGGCTTCGCCGACGCTCTTTATCACACCTGCCCCGGCCCGCCGTGCTGCCTCGAACAATCCTGCAAAACTTCGGCACACAATCGACACTGCACATCTGTTTTATTTCTCTGCCCTGGATATTCCTCGTCTCTAAGCCCAGTTGGAAATGTTTGCGAAAAATACCCTCGATTCTCTCATACTTTTCTTTGCCAAGTAGTTTTGTTAGCGGCATTGTATCAGTCCTTTACGCTATCCATTATCCGCAATACGATATACGACATACGCAATACGATATACAACATAGCAAGATAGTGCTATTATAGCAAATAGCAAGATAAGAACAAATGCTTTTTTCCCCCGGCTATCGTTCTCCAGTCGTCCAGAAAGCAAGAGCCTACTCTCAGCGAACAAAGCTCGCTCTGAGCAAAGTCGAAGGGTCGAATGGGATGAATCTTTTAAAATTGTCATTCCTGCGGAGGCAGGAATCCATTCCGTTGTCATTTCGACCGAAGCCCCCGTTCTTGCTTTCGCAATCCACAGTCCGCAGGATGCCTGTCGGCAGATGCCTTACGACAGATGCAATGAGGGGCACTTAAATCCCAGCTTACGGCGCCGATGGTGGAGGATACAGACGAATATCGTCAAAGTACATTGTACCTGAACCACCGGCTACCGGATTGTTCTTGTTACCCAGACCAAGGGCAATCGTATTGACATTGGCAAGGTTCACGCCCTGGTCCGCAAATGCCTGCAGGTCGATAGTCCACTCCGTCCAGGTAGTTATCTGCGCTGCATTTGGATTATCGTGATTGACCACAGCGCTGCCATTGAGAGCAACATACAACGTCTCAGCAGCGTTAGCTGAATCGCCTCTGAACCAAATCGTCAAAGTGTTGACACCTTTCTCAGTCCAGTCGCGCGGATAAGTCAACATCTTCTCCGCCTCTGAATACTTGAGGGAATCCTGCTTATTGTTGTCGTAGTAATACGGCATTGATTTCCTTCCTCCGTGAACGATAGTTTCCTCAGTATAAGAAGGAGTGTCGTCAACGCCCACAGCCGAGCCGGTCCCGTTACCCGCGTAGTAGGGTTCAGTACCCGGCGTACCAAAGCCAAGCCCATCATGCCAGGCATACCATATCTGGTTCTCACCGACATCGTAGTCCTCAAAATCATCTATTATAAGGAAGTCGGCTGTCGTAAAGCTCCAGAGGCTGCCTGTCCACGGACTGTCAGGATTGACATTATTGACCTCATCAACACGCCAATAGTAAGTGGCATCCCATAGGAGTTTTCCGGGGTCATAGCTCTGGGAACCGATGGCTTTTCTGCCTTTATACTCTGGTGAACTGGTATCGGCGTTCTTGACTGCTTCGGCGTCGGTGCCGAAATAGACTTCATGCGAAGCTGCCGCCTCGCCTGCGCTCCAGCTAAGAACCGCTGTCTGCCTCACATCAACAGCACCACTTGACGGATTCGCACCACTGGCCCTTACAGGAAGCGATAGTGCAGCCGTCGGGATGATACCCTTGGCCTGACTGGCACTTTCCCATAGAAGATGTGCCTCAGCGTCTCCATCCTCGTTGAACCACTCCATCCGAACGCTGTACCGCTCTCCGGCAACAAGTTCGATAGGCTCGCCGCGGGTATCAACGACCCTGTTTACCCACGCCCACTTGTCGACGATAAGCTGGTCGTTGACCCATAGTCTGGAGCCGTCGTCGGTACGTGTGTAGAAGGTATATTCCTCTGAGAATACAGCTTCCACCTCACCGCGCCAGCGTACCGAAAAAGCATCCTCATTGACTACGTTGGGATCGGGTGAGTCGGCGCCGAGGTTGAAGTCCACGCCGGGATCAATCCGGGTCAGTATGGGCACACCGCTGAGGGTCATATTGTTGTAGTACTCACCCTTTAGACCGCCGCCCGGCACGGCCGTGGTGAAACTCCAGACCTTGCCCCTGTGGACGGTCGGGCCGTCAGAGCTGTCAACACGCCAGTAATAAGTCTTGCCCATCTCCATGGGACCGGGATCGTAGGTCGTTCCGAACAAAAGAGCACCATCTTCGGCACTGTTGACATCCTGGAAGTTGTCACCGAAATACACATAGTGCAGGGCCGCTCCCACTCCCGTATCCCAGGACAGGCCCGTGTCAGGTTCCACGAACCGTGCTCCATCGGCAGGCGCCGGATGCCAGGCGGTCTTGGGTCGAACGCTGAATCTCCAAATGCTGCCTTTCCAGGGGCTGTCAGGCTCAGCGTCGTTAACCTCATCCACGCGCCAGTAGTAAGTGGTCCCGGGAATCAGCCCGTCCGGAAACGGCTCGCCGAAGCCGATGACAGCAAAGGAGACCGCCGCTGGAATGGCTTCCACCCTGCCCTCGCTGACGTCATCAAAATTATCCGTGATGCAGACCTGATGCGAAGTCGCGAGGTCACCCGGTGTCCAGGACAGATTGTACCATGTGGAGTCAATGATGGCGCCGTTACTCGGATCGGGAGCCAGGGCCTGCGTCACCGTTCCCCCCGGGTTCTGTATGAGAGCCTGGATTTCATCGGCGCTCAGCGCGCGGTCGTAGATGCGCACATCGTCTATCATCCCGTCGTACGTTCTGCCCGTGTTGTTCAGGTCGTACGCAATCCGAAACTCTCCTCCGCTGGATGTGTTCATCGCTCTGGGTGTTCCTCCGAGCATGATTGGATCCAGTTTGCCGTCCACGTAGAGTTTGAGCTCACTTACATCCGGCGAACCGTCATCTTCAAGCACCACTGCAACGTGATGCCATTCACCGTCCACCAGGTCGGTGGTGCCATACGTATTGCCCCGTCCACATTCAAGGCGAAGGGAAGCAGGATCGTTGTGAGTGCGCATGACCCACTTCGTTCCTTCCCCGCTTGGGCCCCAGGTAATGATGCTCGCCGAAGTCTTGGTGACATTGATCCATGCGGCGCTGGTTCTGGCATGCGTTCCCAGTATGCCTTCATAGCCGGGCACCGCGACGTGATTGCCTCCGCTAAACTGCAGAGCTGTCCCTTGAACTCCAGCGACCCAAACCGGATCATCCACCAGCTCACCGTGGAGATTATTGCCAGATGAGTCGATTGCCGCGGCGCCCGATCCCTCGTTAAGCCTCCACCAGCCGACAAGATTGGGGTCGGCTGCATTTGCTGTGCTCGTCAGAATTAGGCACAACACTACAACAAGAGAAACCAAATAAATCAATTTCTTAGACATAATAATCCTCCTTCACCCCGTCCCGTCTTTGCCGCAAGGCATCCGCCGCAAGGCGTCCCTTTCGGGAGTGCGGACGACGGATGGGATTAAAAAAATTAAAAATAGATTATTAATTGGGATGTAAGAATCTTCACTTGCCAAACGCACAAAACCCGTGCCGACTCTGTGCCTCGCATGATACACAATAACCACTCCTCATATTCGTAAAACCTCACGAATTTTGACCGTTTGAAGACCAAAATCCACAAATTTAGTCAACTTTATTTATACCAAATCAACTACTTCCCCGTCAAGCAAAATCTCTCGAAGATTCATTCCCGCTAAGGCGGGTAGCGGGGACCCCTAATCTCTAATCACTCAGCCCCTACCCATTCATAGACGGCAGTCTTTATTTTCCAAAGATCTCTCTAATATTAGAGAGGCAGACGTAGCTTCATAAATCGATAACTATCGCCACCGGCAGCTACTCCAGCGGTATTTTCAAGAAAAAATCCACCTACAAACGGCTGATGCATCCTGCTTTTGGGAACACAGAGATAAAAATGGCACAAAAAGTCTATTTTTTTGGATCAACTGCAAAAAAGTTGGTGAATATTAAGGGTCATTTTGATGTAAACCATATAGATTTAACGCTTTAAGGCAACAGCATGTATTAGGTATAATGTCATTGCTATCGGGGAGGATAGGGCAACGCTGGGAAGCGACCCGAGCGCCTCGATAGCGGCATCAGCATGTGGGCGGTATACTTTGTGGTGCCGCCCACTTATAACACATATATGCTGTTGCCCACAATGCGATAAATCCGTCTTATTCATGGTCTTAGCCGGTAAACTCACCTTAAAGTAACCAACTTTTTTGCAGTTGAACCTTATTTTTATATTAAAGTGCGCACAGGAACGTCATATTGATAGTGAAGGTTGATTATCAACCTGATTGGATCGGCCTTGGATGCTGGAAGATGAGCGTCTAATTTGGGAGCTCAAACGAGGGGACAAAGAGGCCCTGCGCCAAATCTACATGAAGTACAAGGATAATATGCTGACGATAGCAGCTTCTCTTTTACACGATACTTGTGCGGCGGAGGATGTTCTCCACGATGTTTTTGTTTCTTTTGCCGCCGGCGTTGGAAGGCTTGAGCTGAGGGTAAGTCTGCGCAACTATTTAATGAGCAGTGTGGTTAATCGTGTTAGGGATAGGTTCCGTAAAAAGAAACACCACATGGTTGGACTTGATAAGGTTGGCGAAATCAGCTCTGATTCAGATGGTCCCGTGCAGTCGGCAATATTCGATGAGCAATTGAAGCTATTGGCCGACGCTTTATTTAAGCTTCCGTTGGAGCAGCGGGAAACAATAATCCTGCACCTTAACGGCGGGATGAAGTTTAAGGAAATAGCCCAAATGCAGCATATCCCAATTAATACGGTTCAAGGCAGGTACCGGTATGGATTGAATAAACTGCGGACAACCTTAAGTGGAGAGTCAACAAGATGAATCCCACAGACCAGATAGAACGAACGATCGAGAGATTGCATATAACCACCAGGGCCGAGACGGACGAGCGCATTCTTGACGATGCTTTTGCTGCACTTGAAAAATCTGCGCCAAAACAATCACCCCACGTTGGACACAGCGCTCAGCAAAGAACTCTGAGAATAAGAATAGCAGAGATAGCTGCCGTTGCTGCTGTGGTTCTTGTGGTTTTTGCTTTGTTCTTTGGCACACGAGCCACGAGAGCTGTCGGGCTCGGCGAGATTTATGAAGCCCTGGGGAGAGTTGAGAATGTCTGTATTGCAACGTTTCAACCCCCTGCGAACGAGCCGTTACAGACCGAGTGGGTCTCGCAAACCCTGAATATCGACATGGTCAGGTTTGGGCAGCAGTTTGTTTTGTGGGATATTCCAAATAGAGTCAAAATGATAAAGTATTTATCTTCTGCTTCTGTCAGGACAGAAGCGGTTTCTGAGGAGATGCTTGCCGTGGCTGAAAAAGCAATACATCAAACATTTGGTTTGCTTCCCTTTGCATATTATAAAGAAGCTCCCGAAGATGCTCAATGGAGCCGCATGGACGATACGCAGGTCGCGGCTATTGTTCCCGACACCAAAGTCTATGAGCTTATCTGGCAGGAAAAAAGTACCACCTCTGAGGCGATTGGATTTAGGAAGTGGCGGGTTTTTGTAGATACACGTTCGAAACTTCCTAAAAGAGCGGAACATTATTTCCAATTCGAACCTGGAGAGGATTATAAGTTTGAAAAGTACGAGGTAATTACATATCCCAGCGAGGACGAAATTCAGATGGACATCCGGAAGACATTCGGTCCGGCTGCAGGCCGGCCGGGTGAGCCGGAATATATAGGCACGCCGCAGCCCAATTAAGGCAAAGCAGGCAGGGAAAAACAGTCCAGCACCAATTTGCTCGGATGTTTGGCATCCAGCACTAATTTTTCCACCGTAAGGTGTCCTTTGGAGGAGGTTTGACCCAGCATCCTAATGTATTGGGACTTGGATGTTCAACAAATTAGTGCTGGATTCCGCTAATAGCGAAAGGCCCAGTCGGGGTTGACCAGATGTACGATAATCAAATTGGTGCTGGATGATAATTGAAAACAATCGCTGATTGTGGTAAAAGAGCACAAAAGAATATGCCCTGTCAAATGTCGATTGATGTGCTGTCATTCCTGCGAAAGCAGGAATCCAGATTGTTAGAAATGGATTCCGCATCAAGTGCGGAATGACAACAACTCAAATCATGCTTGACAGAGCAATAGTTCAAATCAGGGATTGTCCTTATGGCGGTTCAGTTTATTCTTGGCAGAAGCGGTACCGGCAAGACCAGCTATTGCATAAAAACTATTGTCAATGCACTGGCCGAGCCGGGCGAACAGCAGTTGATTCTGCTGGTTCCCGAGCAGGCCACCTATCAGGCTGAGCGTGCCATTCTAACTGACGAGAGGATAGCAGGCTATCACAGATTAAATGTTCTTTCGTTCGACCGTCTGCAATTTCTGTTGTTAGGTAAAAACACAGCCAGGCCGGCCCTTTCACGCATCGGCCGGCAAATGATAGTCCACAGGCTGTTGCGGGACAACAAGAGCAGATTGAAAATCTTTGACTCATCGGCATCCTCGTCCGGACTGGCCCGGCAAATGGCACAAACTATCGCCGAGCTGCACCAGTACGCAAAGAGCCCGGATGATATTGACCAATTGATGAGCGAGCTGGCTAAAGACGAGCGTAATAGTTTAGCAATCCTGAAGTTTACCGATATCGGGCTGATTTTTGGAGAATACGTAAAGTTTATTGAGGGCGATTTTCTTGACCCCGATGTTCAACTGACTCGTGCCTGTGCGGCAGTCTCGGCGTCAACTTTGGCCGGAGGGGCGAAGTTGTGGGTTGATGGTTTTGCCGGCTTTACTGAAGCCGAGCTTGCAATCCTTACCGAGCTGCTGAAGGTGGTCGC
>JAIVYN010000001.1:0-68278 GCA_048635425.1 Candidatus Aegiribacteria sp. | reverse complement strand
GCGGTCATAGCTGCTTTGGAGGCTGAGCAGCTTTCTTGCCACTTGCTCTGCTTTCTTATATCTGCTGACATCATCAAAAGCCGGGCCGGATATAATCAGTGGCGTCCTGGCTTCGTCAACCAGTATCGAATCAACCTCGTCAATTATGGCATATTGCAGAGACCCCTGTACCATGTGCTCGAGTGACGTTTTCATATTATCGCGAAGATAATCGAAGCCGAATTCGTTATTTGTGCCGTAATTGATGTCGCAGGCATATTGGTTTTTACGCTCGTCGCCCGCCGTGTCCATATCCGCCTGAATCGCACCGACGGTCATACCCAGGGCCTCATAGACCGGCCCCATCCATTCCGCATCGCGCTTGGCCAAGTAATCGTTGACCGTAACTATGTGAATCCTTCTTCCGGTTAAATGAACGAGATATGCCGCCAATGTTGCTACTAACGTTTTGCCTTCACCGGTAGCCATCTCGGCGATTTTGCCCTCATATAGAACGTTGCCCCCGATAAGCTGAACATCGAAATGGCGCATCTCGACATTTCGCCTCGCCGCTTCGCGAACAACTGCAAAGGCCTCGGGCAGAATATCCTCCGGCCTGGTCCCGGCTTGTATAGCCGCCTTGAACTCTGCGGTCTTTGCCTTTAAGGCCTCGTCGTCGAGAGTTTTTGTTTGCTCTTCAAATTCACCCGCCTCCAGGGCGATTACCGAATAGGCCTTTATCAACCGCTCGTTACGAGAACCAAAAACCTTTATGAGAATTTTGTTTATCTTATCTAACATCAATTTAAAGTGTAAAGTGCCTAAAGTGTAAAGTGCCTAAAGTGACAGTTACGTGTCATCCTGAGGCGAAGCCGAAGGATCTGGCCAACGAAAAAGAGATTCTTCGCTTCGCTCAGAATGACAGCTTTGCTGTCACTTTAGCTCACTTGTTATCCTTTTTTATCCTTTCACTCGCGTTACATACTCGCCTGTACGGGTATCGACACGGATAACCTCACCGAGTTTAATAAAAGGCGGCACCTGCACGACCAAACCGGTTTCGAGCGTTGCGGGCTTGTTTTGATTTGTCGCGGTGGCGCCCTTAATCTCAGGCGGAGTATCGGTAACTTTCAAATCAACCGCATTGGGCAGAGTAACGATAACGGGCTTACCCTGATACATACTGACCTGTAGCTGAGTGTTCGGCTTAAGATACTTCGGCCCATCACCGAATGCATCATCATCGAGACTAATCTGGTCGTATGTTGTAGTATCCATCAGCACATGTTCGCTTCCGGATGAATAAAGGTATTCGTACGTTCCCTTGTCAAGATACGCCTCTTCAACGTTCTCCTCCGAGCGCAAGCGGACATTTTGAATTGAACCGTCGGTCAGACTTTTTAGCTTTGTCTGATAAACCGCACCGCCTTTGCCCAGCTTGACGTGCTGATAATCAACAATTGCGTACAATTTGCCGTCGATCTTAACGGTCTGACCTTTTCTCATCTCAGACGCTCTCATTTTTTACTCCTATAAACCATGCTGCTCAAGAATCTTACACGTTTGTTTACCTGAGAATACCCGTAGTTTACTCAACTGCAACCTCCAGTCGAGTGATGAAGACCTCATCGTGAAATCGTTCTTTTATCTCAGCTTCTGATGCAGTTTCAAAAAACAATTCTATCGCTTCGATCAGGTTTTTCCTTGCCACTTCCACAGAATCACCCTGACTTGCAATATCAAGCTCCGGGCACAGGGCGGTATATCCGTCACTTTCGTGCTCGATAATTGCGGTAAAAGCATGCTGTTTTTTCATTTATGTACCTTTCTTTGACTGTTTCGTTGTTAACGCTACATACTCAATAAATTCTATCATTTGTAATGTGTCTTATATTTACCAAATAAGTATTGCAAAATTGCCACAAAATGTCAACAAAACGAAAAATACAATATTTGTTCCAAAGATTGTGGAACTTCTTAAATACCCAAATTGTTATGCCTATACAACTCGCTGAACTGAAAACACCTGTACCCTAAATGTATAACTAGTTTCTTTTGCGGAAACAGTAACTAACTAAAGAATCTGGAACAGTAATGGTATTCGTAGAATGCGCTATATCGCAATGCAAGGTACCTGTCAATGACACTTAGTGATTATAGCTGCCCCAGTGATAGCGATTGTGGGAGTTTTTTTCAGGACCCGATTTACCGTGCCTTGGCGAGGGGTCGAGCCACAACGGGCTATGGGCAAAATGTTCAACCACACATTTTGTGGCAGTTGTAATGCTAATATGGATTTGGTAATCTAATAAAGCCAGAGGGCTTAGCAGGCTATAATATCGCGCAAATAGGAAATTCCAGCTAACTCTGTTCTGTATTGAAATAATAGGCAGAACCTTACACTTAAAGAAGGAGCAAATTATGGCTGAAAAAATAAAAGTCATTGAGGTTACCCAAAACAATCTTCACGAATCGCCCATTTGTGGAATCAAGAACACAGAGCATGAAGGGCGTATACGAAAAACAAACTGGTTAAAAACATACTTCAAAAAAGGGGTGAAAGCGAAAGTTCTTCTTACAGAAAAGAACATTCAATTCGGTTACATCGAATACCTTCCAGGTGAGTACGCATGGCGAGGTGTTGAGGCGGACGGGTACATGTTCATTCACTGCCTTTGGACTTATTTTAAGAAATATCAAAAGAAAGGCTACGGCAAGCTTTTAATCAATGCCTGCATAGATGATGCTAAAAAAGCAAAGACGAAAGGAGTAGCCGTAGTTGCCCGAAAAAGACCCTGGCTGGCTGACAGTAGTATATACTTGAAAAACAGCTTTCAAGTTGTGGATACTGCACCGCCCGATTACGAGCTGCTGGTGAAGAAATTCAATAAGTCCGCCCCAAACCCTAAATTCAAAGATAACTGGGATAAGAAATTGAAGAAGTATGGTAAGGGCCTTACTATCATCCGCGCGAATCAATGTCCCCACACCATCAGATTTGCTGATAAGATAGCTGATATGGCCCGGAGAACTTACAAACTGAAACCTCGAATAGTAGAGCTCAATACATACCGGCAAGCCCAAAATGCCCCTACGCCGTATGCAGTATTTGCCGTCATCTATAATGGCCGGCTGCTGGCCGACCATCAGATTAGCAGCTCAAGATTCAGAAATATTATGAATAAGATATTAAAATGATGTAGCTCGCACTCTAACATTCTGAAAAAATCATGGACGTTCCGGGTCTCCAGATATCCACAACATATTCAGCCAGCTGTTTCTTCATTCTATTTCTTGGATTTGAATAAGCCCTTAACGCCTTCTATCAGGCCCTTGCCCGCATCCGCTCCTTCTTCCAAAATCTTTTTACCTCCTTCGGCAGCGGTCTTTCCCAATTCTACCGTCACGCCCAAAGTTGTTTTCATAGCGTCTGTCATCTCATCCGGTAAAAGCCCGGCGCCCTGTTTTGCCACGCCCGTGGCAATAGCCAAAAGAATTTTACCTGATAACTTAGCCACATCCAGCTTATCATCGCTGCCCAAGTCGGTCATACGAATAGGGTCCAATTTCAGCGTAACGGTATCTACTTTACCAGGAATAGGTAACAGCTTTGCCCTGACTGTGATATTGGTAAGTTCCAAATTGTCTATGTGAAGCTTTTTAGCGGCTTTCTTTGTTTTGTCTTCGGGCTCTTCCTCTTCTTTAGGAATTGACTTGATAACATCCTGTAGATTGTTACTTGTAACCCCTCTTTGCTCAAGCACAACATTAACATTATCAAGCATAATTTCTTTTATATTGACGGTATCTTTCAAAAGTGAGCCTGTACTAACGGCAACACGAGCATCACCTACTTCAAGAAGCTTTTCATGTTTGTAGCCTGGTGGATTGTCGATTACAAGATTCTGAAAGCTGACTTTTCCTCCTAAAATTGAAAAGTCCATGTCGTCTATTTTAACGCCGACATTTAGTGTTTTGCTTGCAGCAGTTTCAATCCCTGTTTTCAGAAGGCTGTTACCAAAAAGATGAATCAAAACCACAATACAAACAATCAAAACTACAATCGCAAGTAAAACGATACGCAGGATTTTACGTAAACTTTTCATTGTTCTATTCTCCTAAAAATCAACTATTTCCATTTTTATTCCTTGGTCATC
Source organism: Candidatus Aegiribacteria sp. (assembly GCA_048635425.1). Classification (GTDB taxonomy): domain Bacteria; phylum Planctomycetota; class Phycisphaerae; order Sedimentisphaerales; family Anaerobacaceae; genus NIOZ-UU13. Next base: position 64,142 of record JAIVYN010000001.1, on the reverse strand, counting down.
GCCTTGATAAACGCATTAGCTTCTGCGATAGAGGCTTCCATTTCCTTAATAAGGGTCGCAATATCCGCTTCTACAGAAGCGAATTCATCTTGTAATGATGCTATCGCCTGGGCATTGAGATTATGTTTAAGATACAGCACCTGGTCACCGAAAGCAGTAAGGACAGGTGCTATTTTGCTCTCTGCGCGTTTCATTGCGGTAATAAGCTGTGAGTACCGCTGACGTGTCTGTTTAAGTTTTTGCTCACTTGAGCGACGCAGCTCATTACTGGCGTATTGGTCCAATTCGGATTCCCATTCATCGAAAAGATCCTTAGCAACATTTTCAACGCCGGCTATATGGTTCCGCACGCTCCTTGCTTTTGACTGGCTTTTGTCAAGTTCGCTCTTGAGTTGCTTGTACTTTTCTTCCAGTTTACCACCACTGAACTCGACAACGGCACTAAACTTCTCCAGAGCTGATTGGAATTGTTCCTTGGCGTCCTCTTGAGCGTCACGGGCATCTTCAACACGATTCACTAATAAATCTCGCTTGTGTTGGCCAAACGCCTCCATTGTTTTGTAATAAACGCTCCGACAACCTGTTATGGCCAACGCCGAGACAACAAATATCGATAACGTGATTTTATTCATTGTAATACCTTTCCTGATTATTTCCGCTCCATCAACCAGCGTATATTTACATGCCTGTTAATCGTTGTATTACAGAAATCCGATCTCAGCATTTATTGAGTTTCTTCGTAGAATAGCACATATTCCAAAGGCCCCGACAGCCGACTAATCGTTGGATATCAATTGACATAGCTGTGCACCTTGCAGAAAAAGAAACCTGACCTTAAAAGCTGTAACCTACGCCGAAAAGGTACTTAGTATCGGTTTTGTGAGAACCAATAGCAGGTGTAGCATCGTAATCAAAGATAACCTTAAAAGTCGTAAACATTGTGCTGGTAAAATAGGCCCTAAGCTCGGCAGTTGATGTGAGAAAATAATCAGATACCTTTTCCGTACTCGGATAATATGTCAGATCGTGCATAAACTTGACGTTCTTCATTAACGTCTTGTCGAAATTATATCCTGCCTGTATCGACACTTCACTATTGCTGTCGGTCTGGTTATCAAACTTCTCATAGAGAGAGGCCATACCAAATTCGGTCGAAAAATTCAAATCTTCCGACTCAATCCATTGATAACCGGCACCGCCGCCAACAATCATCCTTCGGTCAAGTTGGGCAATAGCATCCTTTTCATACCGGCCGTCCAGATATCCATACAGCTTTTTTGTAAAGAAGTAGTCATACTTCGCTTTTGACCGCCACCAATCCTCTGTAGTATCCTTTTCACCTGTATCCGGGTCCTCCCGTTTGCTTTTTGCATAATCTGCACTTATCTGGGTACGGTCATTTTCGGTTCTTTTGCTGAGATTAACACTACCACTAATAGATTCAGTTTTTGTATTACCGTGAGTAGAAGTGAGCCCGGCTGAAAGATTTCCCGTCCACTTCGGATCGGGCTTCGGGGGGGGATTTATCGAAGAGATTTCAGCCAGATCAAAATCCTGAGCCTTTACTGTACCAACCCCTTCGATGCCGAACTTGCCGGGTTCCGAGCTTACTATCTTTTGTAAAAGAACGTTTTCATCCTTGAGATGCACTGCTATCGGGTCATCAGTACTGAACGTTTTTATCTTTGATATGTCTATGGTTACATCGCCGATAGCATCCGATTTGAAAAGCATCTTGCCTTCCAGAACATGGTCAATTTTGCCGGTAAGACGGTCTCCATTCTTGAAAATAATTTCATCGGCGTAAACGGAATGGGCAAATCCTGCAAGAAACAACATCTGAATTAACACTCTATAACGCATAATATACTCCTATCCAATCAAACACGTTTATAAAACATCAGCTTAAAGATTGATGTTTATCGCCTCTTTTTTTGATTAAACCGGTTTGCTGCTTTGAAAAACCCCGCTCTTGAGATGAATATCTTGCTGCGGATAAGGTATCGATATACCATTCTCATCGAGAGCAAGCTTTACTTTTGAAGTAATGTCGAAATAGGCGTCCCAGTAATCTACTGATTTGACCCAGGGACGAACGACAAAATTGACGCTGCTGTCCCCAAGCTCATAGACCGCTACGGTAGGATTGGGGTCTTTGAGAACTCTATCATCTCCGGCCAGAACCCCCTCGATTACTCGCTTGGCCTTTTTAAGGTCATCTTCATAGGAAACGCCAATTACCAAATCAACACGTCTTGTCCCATTGGTCGTGTAATTCAAAACATTACCACCTGTTATCTGAGCGTTAGGGATTATCGCACGAATATTATCTGGAGTATTGATAATCGTATTGAATAACTGAATTTCAATGACTGTTCCCTTCACTCCTGCTGCCTCAATAAAATCTCCGACCTTAAAGGGACGGAAAATAATCATTAGAAAACCCGAAGCAAAATTAGAGAGTGAACCTTGTAGGGCCAATCCTATAGCTAAACCCGCTGCACCAAGAACTATTGCAAACTGAGCTGTTTCAACTCCCAGCCTTGCCATGGCAGCGATAAGGACAAATATTAGCATAACCATGTTACTTAAATTCTTGGCAAATTTAGCTAATGTCTTGTCAACGCGAGATTTGATAAGTACTCTTTCTATCCATTGTGAGATGAATTTGGCCAGCCATCGACCAACGAGAAGGATTATTATGGCCCCTATGACCTTAAATCCATATTGGGCTAAATATTCATAGACCTGTTGTAAGATAGCTTCTATACCTGTATTCATTGTGATTACCCTTTCAGTCTGTGGATACATTCACAGACATTCTTGCTATTGAGTCGGCACACAAGAAAATGCAAGCAAACTTGCTGTAACAACCAATAGTATTCAAACGATGACAGTAAACACTTATTGATTCCGGCTTATATCTGAAGACCAGACAGGTCACCACCTTGCTCTTTCAGCTTTTGATAATAGACCTCAAATCGCTCTTTGAGCGCAGATATGGACGTGTTTAGATTGTCAATATCGGCCTTTAGCTCCTTAGCTTCATCGCCCATCATTTCTGTGACTGGGATGTCCTTGAGTTTAGCAGTCAGTTTCTCAATCTCGCTGTTCTTGGCCGCGATTGCCTTTTGGTACACCATTGCCATAGCTCTTAATCCATCCGTGTCCAGCTTTTCGGCTTCGGCCTTCACCTCACTGATAGGTTTGTTCTCGTCTGCCTTCTTGCCGCATCCCAAGATAGCAAATAGACAAAGTGCAATCAGACAGCAGAGAACAGCATTTCTCACATTCTTCATTTTTCTACCCTTTCAAAAATCTTAAATTTCCACATCTCAACTCAAGCGAAATTATATGACTATTGAGCAACTTATCAAGAGGAAATTGTAGAGGATTTTCATCCTTTTTCAGTTTTTTACCGACCTTCACCGCACACCAGCCCCGTTAGAAGTCCGTACCGAATATAGCATATTACTTATAACCAGACCAGTAATTAAAATCATTAACTTAACTATATGAGGAAAACATCATGGAACAGGTCCGGAATTACCCTTGCAAGACACAGGGAGTTTCTTTTTCTCACCATTAACCGCCCAAACCTCGCGGGAATCTATCCTAAAGAAAATTGCCATAATGGTCGATAAAAATGAGGAACAGTACAAAATGAAAAAAACAGGCAACAGTAATAAAACAATCAAATCCAGGCTGTCAGTATACTATGGGCTCAATGCTCACAAATGGGCCACCAAAATGGAAGTACGACGTCTTCTTTCAGGAAAGCCCGACCTCGAGCTAAAAGCAGACCCCAACAAGACTCAGTAACCTCTGGCCAGGCTGGATTGTCCAGCTTGTTCACATCAGGTTCGCCCGGCCCACACTATGCCATCACCCCGATATGGAACAACCGCTGTTAATTTAAGAGGCAGGGCTACGGATGAGTTGGCGTATAACCTAATCTCCCCCAACAACCCTTCTGCATCCTGTAAAGGTCTCGGTAACCTGCGGGCGTTTGCGGCGTCCACCCGACCTGGGGACCAGTGTTTTCCTCGTCTCTGGCATGCTTTATCGTATCGGTGCCCCTCCACCTCCAGTGGTCACTGTGTCCATCCGCAAAGGAGAGGGTCGTCCCGTCCCCATGTCGGACCGGAGGGCTGTCAAACCAGTACTCATCTCTATAATAAACAGCATAAGCATCCGGAGTCATATAGCCTTCATCGATGAAAACAAGTCTGTAGGGAGGGGCCGGATTATGAATCTCGGTCCTTTTCTTGATGTGGGTATTAGGTACTCCTTGGACCCAGGTATGGTTAACAGCATTCATAGAAAACATTATAGCGTATGTCAGCGCCTCTTCTTTCCGCCCCGTCGGGCACCTGTACATTTTGACATCCGGAACATAAGGCCACAAGGCGCCGTCCCTGATCGCGTCCTGCTGTTCATCCCACCCGGTTGCAAGACGATCGACCCATGCCTTTTCACCTTTGTGTTTGCCCCAGCCCGTCTCGGCATTGCTATAGCCTATGGCGCCGTTGACGAGGACATCGTCGTTATCATCGGCGTACATAATCCACGCCATCGTCAGCTGCTTCAGATTGCTCAGGCAAAGCGCTCGCCTGCCCTGCTCCCTGGCTCTGTGCAGTGCCGGTATCAATATTGCCATCAGTACTGCGATGATAGCAATTACCACCAAAAGTTCTATCAATGTAAATCCTTTTCCTTTTCCCATATCAGTTCTCCTACTCTTTTGAAAAAGCCTTTCCAAACCGAGAATTTTCACCAGACATGATGAGTCTCCTCGGTGTGCGTCTCTGACATTATTATAATACACTCAGTCGCAGAAATGCAAGCTTTTTTCGATAATTCAATCCGACACGGCAAGCCGAGCAGCTACAAGCGTTTTGGGCTCATCAAATCAAAAACCGCCTGACCACAAAAGCCCCCTTATCAACAAGAACACAAAGTGATTAACGCCGGGCACACTCATCACCTGCCCCAAACAACTCACTTGCAGGCCCGGCGGAACAAAAATCGATAAGCACAAAAAGTTAGGGCTATGGATGAGTTGGTGTATAACCTAATTTCCCCCAACAACCCTTCTGCATCCTGTACAGGTCCCGGAAACCCGTGGGCGTTTCGGGTCCCCAGTTGCCCTGGTGGCTGCGCTCGACGACTCTGGCACGTTTTATCGTGTCGATGCCTTTCCACTTCCAATGCTCACTGTGTCCGTCCGCAAAAGAGAGGGTTGTGCCGTCGCCGTGTCGGACGGGGGCGTCATCCCACCATTGCTCAGTGTCATAATGAACGGCAAAGGCATCCGGTGTCATCCAGCCCTCATCAATAAAAACGATTCTGTAAGGAGGTGCAGGATTATGAATCTCCATCCTTTTCTTGATGTGTGCGCCCTTTACTCCCTGGGTCGGGGGATGGTTAACAGAATTCATTGAGAACATTATTGCGTATGTCAGCGCCTCTTCGGGCAGCCCCGTCGGGCACCTGTACATTTTGACATCCTTAACATAAGGCCACAAAGCGCCGTCCCTGATTGCGTCCTGCTGTTCGTCCCACCCGGTTGCAAGCCGATCGACCCAGGCCACCTCATTTGCGTGTTTGCCCCAGCCCGTGGTGGCATTGCTATAGCCTATCGCGCCGTTGACAAGGACATCATCGTTATCATCGGCGTACATAATCCACGACAATCCCAACTGCTTCAGATTGCTAAGGCAAACCGCACGCTTGCCCTGTTCTCTGACACGGTGCAGTGCCGGCAGCAATATCGCCATCAGCACTGCGATGATAGCGATTACCACCAAAAGCTCTATCAAGGTAAACCCTTTTCCTTTATACATATCAGTTCTCCTACTCTTTGGAAGAAGCCTTTCCAAACCGAGAATTTTCACCAGACATGATGAGTCTCCTCGGTGTGCGTCTCTGCCATTATTATAATACACTCAGTCGCAGAAATGCAAGCTTTTTTCGATAATTTAATCCGACACCAAACAAGATAGAAACCAATCGCAAAAAACGGTCCATGAGGCGCTATTTTACAGCTTCTGTGGCGAATTGAGAGGTATCAAGGAACGGCAATCACTTGATACGTTTTGTTTGGATAAAGTGTTCTATTAACCACCGGACATCTTCATTGCCAGGTGAAGATGTACGTATTCCGGAATGGGAAGACGGGTTTTCGGCATTTTCCCTGATGAACTGGAGGGTTCGCTTATCCATCCATCTGCGCTTGTCCGCATGGCCATCGGCAAATCCAAACGTGCTGGACTTGTTGTGGTAAGAAGCCAAAGGATCATAGAAGATCCAACTGCCCGGATTAGTTATGCGATTTCCACCACTGTCATAAGGCAAATGCCATCCCCCTTCGTTTTCACCATAGCGGCTGCCGTTATGCTCTTCTTCGACAAAGACATAATACTGCGGTGCATCTCTAACATCCTGCATCCTGAGATAGTAATTGTATCCCCGATTACCAATATCTTTAGCGCGACGGGTGCCGAAAGCATAGGAGATAGAATAGCTGCGAAAACAATCACGTGGGGGCCGCCTTGTGCTCCTGCGATTATCACCGGGACAGTGATAGACGTCCACATCCTTAACGTACTGCCACATCGTCCCCTGCTGTATCCCTCGATAGCGGTCCTCATTCCTGATGTTCTCCGGCGCCGGATTATAAGACAGATTGCTGCCGGCAGGATTCTTGGGCCGGTGGACCCACGGGCTATCGTCATCCGCCTGATCATAGCAGGCCCCATTGCACATCAGCACGCCGTCGTTGTCGTCGGCGTATATAATCCATCCTGCGACGAGACTCCTGTGGTTACCCAAACAGACCACCCCCGAGGCAATTTCCTTTGCTACCTGGAGCGCCGGCATCAATATGGCCATCAATAATGCTATAATCGCAATCACCACCAAGAGTTCAATAAGTGTGAAGCCTACTCTGCGAAGTACATCCGTTCTCCGTCCCGATAAAATCGGGACTGCGAAGGACGAATCGCTACGTAGCACGAGTCTTCTTCTTTCATCCATATCGCACCTGTAGTTTCTTTGAGCGGAGATTTACCAACCACAACGAAACAATACACTTTTTGAGTCCAAAAATCAAGGGAAATTTCTACACTTTCACCAAACACGTATGAATTTCAACAACGACCGCACCTAAGCCGAGCGGGGAGAGGCTCGTTAGATTCGAAGTTTATCGGGGGAGCCAGGCGGTTAGATTTAGTCCGCCTTTACATAACTTTATTGCTTTTCGAAGCTCCCGTTGACATAGATATTTGTCGTGGTTACAGGGCCAGCCTGTATCAAACCCCTCCAGCACTGGTAAAGCGCGCTTGTCACCGATTTGGCCAAGGGCCCAAACTGCATGATTTCTGTCCCTGAGACTATGGCTTTCAGAGTTCACGTACGCTATCAATGCCTCGATCCTATCCCCTGTGTATTCCTGTTTCGCTTCGGCGCAAATCGCTTTGACGCTTGACCTGATATCCCAACAGACTATTCCAAATATGATAAGAAGGAGGACCAAACAAGATAATATCCCGTAAACGAGGACTCTCTTCACGATGGTAAACCGCCTGCAACTCTTCGATTCAGGACGTTTTTCCATTGCTTACCTCCATTCCAAAAATTTAACCTTATCCTCTGGCAACGCCGAAAAAAATGCGATTCTTCAGCCTTCTGCGTCTGCGCAGCTAAGTAACAAAACAAAATAAGTTTTTCGGGTGACAGCCACCTCGATTCACTTCTTGAGCAAATGCTTTTCGAACCACGCCACCAGTGACTCGGCGGCACGCTTGCCGTCTTCACCCCGGAAGCCGTGACCGGCACCCTTGATAACCAGCAACTCACTAATTACTTTGTGTTTCTTGAATTCCGCGAGAATATTCTCGCTGTGTTCGAGCGGTACCAGCTCATCTTTGTCCCCGTGAATAAGCAGCGTGGGCGGATCGTCCTTTGAGACATGCAACAAAGGCGAACAGGCCGCCGCCTTCTCTTCTTCGAAGTTCAGGGCCGGGTAATCGGGCAGCTTGTTGACCAACGGACGGATGTCGGTGGGCGGAAAATAAGCCACCACGGCGGCAACCCGGTCGCTGACGCGAAGAACTTCATCCTTAGAGTTGGGGTCACCATTGTCGGAAGTCGTGCCCAGCATCAAAGACAAGTGTCCCCCGGCACTGGCACCGGCAACACCCAATCGCTCGGGGTCAACATCGAAATCCTTCGCCCGCAGGCGGATAAAACGCACGCTGCGGCGTACGTCCTCGATAATTTCGGGAATCACGTACTTCGGACTGCTGCCGTGACGTACGGCAAATACGGTAAAGCCTTTGTCTAACATCGGCTTGAACCAGCTCATGCTCTGTTCCGGCGAACGCCATCTGGAAACCCAGCCGCCGCTGACCATAAACAGAATCCCCACCCCATTGGCTTCCTGTTTGGGCTTGTAAACATCGAATGTCAGGGCCATGCCGTGCTTATGTCCGTAAACAACATCCGGAACAATTTCGACGCCTTCAATGCCATAGGCCTGAGCAACACAAAGAGCAAAAGCAATAATTATCAAACTTCGGAGCATCCACTTCATATTCAACCTCCCGTTATCTGGTTAGCATTTTGATAAGGCCATACGCCCAGTTGGATTTTTGAGACCGGCTCATTCTATCGTATTATCGTCACAGCTTGCAAGAGTTTTTCCCCGCATTTGCTCGTGTTCGTACAATACACCCAAGACGAGAAGCATGAGCAGATTCCACAAAAGACCGCGAGTATCGAACGACACGATTTTCGATCAAATACGCTGATACTTACTTGAAAAGTAAGCAAGGCTAAGCACGTTGAAAGTGTGACCTTATGCGCCAAAATAGGTAAAATACCCGCAAGTTTTCAATCAAATACGCTGATACCTATAAGCAAAAAACCAAAATTCCAAAATTTTTTTTACTTCTTTTTTGACAACGACTTAGCTCACCAGTTTTCATTCCAGGCACCACTTTTTTCGCATCAAACACGCAGATAGCTCTAATTATAGAGCCTGTCCTGAGCAAAGCCTGCCCTGCTTGCCCTCCGTAGCTGGTTTCTACATAGCCTCCGGCGAAGTAGAGTAGCGAAGGTGGGAGCACAGTCAAACGGTCCGAAGGGCTTCACGAGCAAATTTCGTAACTTGGAGCGAAAGTCTTCACGCAATACGATATACTCAATACGCATCACTAAATACGAGCGACGGGTCACGAACTTATCGATAATCAATAATCAATCGTCATTAATCAATTATATCGATGGCTTCAGGGTGCAGGCGTTTTAGGTCGGGGAGCTGGTTTCGGCCGAGCTTGGCGTCAATCAGAACAGAGCTGTCCTGGTATTGCTCGTTTAGAATTTGGCCGTGCGCCCGCAGGAAACTCTGGACCTTGCCGTTCGATTGGCTGCTGGCGACCCGAAGCAGAAGCTCAGTGCCTTTGTACCTTGCAGCGACTGCTTCATTTAATTTCTCCAGGCCGTAGCCGGTTTTGGCTGATATACATACCGCATCGGGATAGAGCGTTTGGAGCATCTCAAGGTCGCCGATTTTTCTGACAATATCGACTTTGTTAAACACTTCCAAAATCGGTTTTTGGCCGCAGCCAATCTCTTTGAGAACGTTATTTACAGATTCGATTTGCTTTAGCGTATCGGAATTGGCTACATCTATGATATGCAGGAGCAAATCCGCATTGACGGCCTCTTCGAGCGTTGCCTTAAACGAGGCGACCAATTGATGCGGTAAATTTTTCACAAAACCAATTGTATCGCTGACCACCACATCGGCGCCTCTGGCCGGCGTCCATTTTCTTGTTCGCGTGTCCAGTGTTGCAAAGAGCCTGTCCTCGACAAGGACCCCCGCATCTGTAAGTGTGTTCAGGAGCGTGCTTTTGCCCGCATTGGTATAACCAACGAGACAGATTTTGAACAATCCCTTTCGAGCGTTAATCTCGCGAATCCTGCGCTTGTCAATATTTACAAGCTCGCGTTTCAGCTCGGTGATTCTTTTGCTGACTAATCGCCGGTCGATTTCCAACTGCTGTTCGCCCGGGCCTCTGGTGCCGATACCACCGACCGCGCCGGCAGCGGTTCCCCCGCCTGCCCCCGCTACGCTATCCAAGTGCGACCACATACGGGCCAACCGGGGATATGTATATTCCAACTGGGCCAACTCGACCTGCAGTTTGGCCTGTCTGGTCTTTGCCCTGGTGGCGAATATGTCCAAAATCAGTTCGCTGCGGTCGAGGACCTTGATTTTGACAATCTCTTCAAGTTCGCGAATTTGGCCCGGGGAAAGGTCATTATCAAATATCACAACGTCGGCCTTGAATCGCCTGACTCTGCCGGCAAGCTGGTCGGCTTTGCCCTTGCCTATGTATGTGGCGGGATTTATCTTGCGGATTTTCTGCTGGAATCTGTCCACAACAACGGCGCCGGCACTTTCAGCTAAGGCTGTAAGCTCAGCCAAATCGTCCGGCCCATCGGGGACGCGGAGGACAGCGGCGACCAGAATCGCCCGTTCTTTTCTGACTCTCAGAGTCTGACGCAATTTCTCCAACTACAATATACCTCCAAACCTGTGCCTGCGGAGGCAGGTAATTGACCCTTTATTTTAACATATTTGCCCATATTTCTCAAGAAATCCTGAAAATTTGGTAAAATTACAGATTTTTGGGGAGAATACTGGGATTTTATCGGGCGAAAAGGCCATTTTATACAAAAACTATCAGTGAGCATTTTTTGACTTGAAAAAATACAAAATCTGGTTTAGAGTAATGAAACGAACAATTTTTGACGAATTAAGTATATTGTGGTTTTGTGATTGCTTCTGATATAAGAAGCACAGGAAGGTTTGTTTTTTTATGCTGAAAGTTAAATCGCGGGCAGGCGAATCAGTCCAACAAATGATCAGACGCTTCAAGAAGCTGTGTGAAAAAGAGGGTTTAATCAGAGACATGAAGAGAATGGCCTATTACGAAAAGCCCTCAGAAAAAAATCGCCGACGTATGCGTAAAGCCCAGCGAACTATAAACCACCCCCCATAAAAATTCCTTTCGCGAAAGACTTTTTTAGTCGCATTCAATCCGAGCAAGCAAACAAAACTTGCTCGGCTTTTTATTTCCAGACAAGCCGAAAAACTTTAGGCCGTCCTACCGACAGCGGAATCATCAGACTACCTGAGCTTCAAAGTTGAACAGTCGGCAGAACTCCACGAGCTGGCGCTTGTAGTCGCCGTAGAAGAATATCTGGTGAAAGCCGGGGAAGCTGAGCACTTCCTGGTCGCCGTCGAATTTGACCTTGACCGATACGACGCATCCGCCACTGGGCGGTACGTCCATATTCTCAATGACCGTGCCGGCTGAGATGAGAATTCTTGTTGTACGGTTCTGTTTCTCGTTACCAGGTAGTAAATCGATGCTCGTTACCCGCTGGCCTTTGCGCCAGAGAGTGCGCGGCACCGCGTCCCGGTTGCCGTGGTGATGCACAAGATCGAACGGTTCGGGGCTATGGTCGAAACCCTTAAGCTTTGTGGCACAGCAGCAGTGCGCACCGATTATTGAATCGTCGGAAGTATCGGCCACGGGGTCCTGCTGAAATCCCGGACGGTCGAACAAATACTGCACAATCATATGTGAGGCGACGGCGCCATAATCGGCCTCGCAGGCTGCGGGTATGCCGTCATCGTTCATCCGTGACCAGGCGATACAAGGCAGGCTCACATCGATTTTGCCAAGGGCACCGAGACAATCCATCGTTATCGCATCGGCCTGCTCGTTTTCGAGAATTTTGCCGGCTACGAAGTAACTCTTGACGCCGTTGATAACGTCCCTGCGAGTCGCGCCTGTAAACCTGCGAGCGCGGCGAATATAATCGTCGGCCATAGCTATGATATCTTCCGCTTGTTCTGTTCGGTTATACTCATCGATGAACGTTTTGGCCGGGATGTGTCGCAGCGTAATGCCCGTATCCGCCAGCGGCGCATCGTAACGTTTCTTACCCTTGAGCACAACGCAGCGCGCTCGGCGCATCTTGGCCGCCGCACAGAGCATCTTCATACCGTAAGCAGCCTGGCTGAAATCGTTTGTGGCATAAATCACACATCCGGAGGCCTCAGCCAGACGGATTGTGTTGGTGGTAAACGACGTGCCCAGTGGCGAAAAGATGACCGTCGGGATTCCGGTATCGACCGCCTTATGGGCTGTGGGCCAGGTGTGCTGTTGGCGGTCCAGCAACACCAGCATCAGGCCATCGACCTCAGCGGCCTTGGCCTCGGCCAGCCAGGCGTCGGCCTCAGCGGGGCTATAAATGGGTTCAGGACGCAAATCGAGTTTGATGCCAAGCATACTGGCTGTCTCCACCAATTGCGCGGTGTACTTTTGCCTTGCGGCCCGGCCGTCATAGACCGCGCCGGGCCACCACATTCCGTAATCTTCTTTTCGCCGGACGAAGGCTGCCTTGATTGTTGGGACATATTTTGAGGCCGGCCCGCATGCGCGGATGGGACTCTGTGTTACCATAGGCCCTGGAGAAAATGTATTACAGCCCTGCAACAAAACAGAGCCCGCCACTAATCCGGCTGAGCCGCGTATAAATTGCCGCCGATTAAGATTGTGATTACAACTGCACTTTAAGGGACATCTTGAAGAACTCATAGTTACCTCCTTTAAAAAATTTTAAAGTTGTGTACACAGCGCACTCTAATGCTACGACTATCCGGAAGACATATAAAGTAACCGATAATCACAAAAGTGCCTAAAGTGAGCTAAATCCGCCGCGGCGGATAAAGTGCCTAAAATGAACTAAAGTTATAAAAAACCCAATTGGGGTAAGTTTTACCCACTAAGACAGTCTGTGAAGGATATGATATGAAGTTTGAAAAGGAATTTCAAGAATTTCCCTGTCTCGATACTTGATGCTCGATACTCGTCAACAAACCATCCCCAAAGCCTTACCTGGCTACGGCTTGGCCTTCGCCGAGACAAGCGGCTTTGAGGCTGCCAACCATAGAGGGTTTTTTGAAGATTTTTTCCTGGCTATATAATTCTGAACTGCCGCTATTTCTTAACCTGTGGTTTTGGCAGAGGCCAGAAGACCGTATCGCCATTGTCTCTCCACTGTCTAACTCGGCCTTTGCTGTCCTTACCGGATACGCCGCCGTCATCTTTGAAATCAGGACCAATGCTGTATAGGATGAAATCGTCATCAGTTTTTCTGTAAACCATCGGCTTATCACCGAAAGAGTCTATCGGCAGTTGCCTCAGGAAACCAGCAGTAACCAGTTGATTCAAATTCTGTGGATACCGGCCGGTATCGCCATTGTATCTGAATATCGCACTCATTGTCAAAGCAGCTCCAACGTCAGTAGGAAGTCGATTGCTTATTTCAAATATCCTTCTGATAGCCGGAGTAAGTATGCCTATCAAGATATTGTCGCTGGAAAGTTTGTTTAACTTATCGTCTATGGCGTCGCTGTCCGTGTGTATCTGTGCAGCAGTTTTCAGGGATAACTGCTCATAATAATCATAAAGTTCATTCACTGATGTTAAAGTTTCCTCTTTGTTCGGATGGCCGAAAAGAAACGGCACCGAATACACCAAATCCAAAATAAAAGGCTCAACCCCCGCCCCTTCATAATTGCTGGACATATCGCTTATCTTTCTGAATCTCGGCACATACAAATGCCCTTTGCCTATCCTGTCAGAGGTAAAACACCTTTGTATCTCGTCATACATCATCAGTTTCTCGGCCTTGAGGCTTATTGTGAAGTTTTCATCGGCGATAATCTGCTCAAAATCACGCTGAAAGTCCGCCAATACCGTCGAGTCAATTTCATATCCGCCTACAATTTCCCGAATAGTTCGAGCGGATAATGCTTCAAGAGCTATTCCCACAAGCTGTTCAATAAAGAATTTATCCCCTCTGAGATGTTGACCAAAACGATAACAGGATTTTATATCGTTAAAGGCCTCTTTGAAACGACCTTGCTCGGCATTTAACCAAATTCGCAATCGCAGAGAACGCGCCAACCCACGAAACTCGGAAAGGTTAGGCATACGAACACCCATCATTCCGCCTGCCGCCGTCTTGGTTTCATATGCTCTCCAGTAATATGGCCTTCGAGAGCCTTCAATAATAAGCTCCAGAGCATCGTTGTGCTCCTGGAGCCATCTTTCGGCTATATTCGTTTGCTCAACAGTTAGCTCATCATATCTCTTTCCCAAAAACCGGGACAGAGCTCTGTTCACTTCGTCCTGGACATCTTTTCTTTCTTCCTGATAATTCAAAAGTTTTCTATTTGAAAGCACTCTATCAATTTTACTGGACAAATCTGCAAACCGCGTGAATTCCTCATCAATGATTGCCTTTTGATTCTGCGCGAAGAAAAGAAGAAAGTCATCCGACAGCTCTTCATACAAACCAACCGCCTTGATGTACAATGGAGCTGCATTTAGAGATTCATCAGCTACCGGTCGCACCATGTTATTTAGCTCGGCAACGTAGTTTGTGGTAATAACCGGCTTGCCGGTCAAGAACCAGAAAATGTAAAGAATAAAGCATAAAATTAACACGCCGACAACTTGAAATGTCCTCGCAACCACCGTTCGCCAGAGGGGTCGGCAGCGTTTTTTGGCGCGGCGTAAAAGAATAGCGAGCAACTTCAGGTCACCAAAGTCGGTGATTAGCTGCTGAGCTTTCTGTTCCTTCTCTTCATTAGTCTTGCAGTCCTTAAACTCATCTTCAAAATGCGCTGTAAGTTCTGCCTGCACATCCTGACGAACCTTACGGCGATACCCCATCTTATTTAAAACCCGCCTTATAAACTCTACTGTACTGGCGGGAAGATTTTGTGAATCGCTTTCTCCATTTTCCTTTGCCATAATGCTGACCTCGCTTACTGTTGTTCGTATTTTTTTGTACAAACGCCCGGTAAAAGTGGGGACCGATATGGATTCCTGCTTGCGCAGGAATGACATAAACAGGTCAGGCCGGCGTTAGTGCTCCGCCGAAGACGAGATTCAGGCCGGCCGTCAGCTCCCTGAGCTGTGCCTTTTGCTTTGCCAATTGGCCTTTGCCCTTGCTGGTGATGGAGTAATACCTTCTCTTTCGGCTGGATTGGTTCTTCTCCCACTTGCCTTTAACGAGTTTTTTTGCTTCCAGATTGTACAGCAGCGGGTACAGCGTTCCTTTGCCGAGGGTCAGGATGTCACCGCTCCTCTGCTCGATGGCCTGGCTGAGCTCGTAGCCGTACATTGGGCCGCGAGAGAGAATCTCCAGAACGACCACCGGTGCAATCCCCTTTAATAGTTGACTTTCAAATTTCATAAAATTCTCCTTTTGTAACCACAGATTGATATTATACATTGTTTAACATATTATGTTATGCAAACTATGCAATGTCAACTAAAAAGTAAAATAATTTAAAAAATATTTTTCCAAACACCGATGTAGGCATCAATTCTACTAAAATTTCTTGCAAAATCTTCTTTTCTGTATAAAATAGTTGGAAAATTGCTCAACAGGCCGGTTTACATAAGGGCTGAGGAGTAATTCAAGACACGAGATACGCTTGGGTTCCCACGAAGTGGGGTCCCTTCACAAGATAGGTTATAGAATCCGGAGCAGTGGCCGAGCGGCTGAAGGCGACGGTCTTGAAAACCGTTTTACCGAAAGGTAACGGGGGTTCGAATCCCTCCTGCTCCGTTTTTTTACAACATCACAAAGAGAAAAACTCTGCCCTGCTTTTATAGCACGTTTAAAAGTACGCCTCTTCTTTTTTGGATAAGAAGCAAACTCCGACAAATAATAGTACCATCCCTGAAATCTGCATAACTGTCACGCCCTCTCTTAAAATCAAAAAAGCAAAAACAGTCGCGAAAAAGGGCGTTGAAAGCTCCATAGAACAAACCTGAGCGGCCTTAATTCGCTTCATGCTTTCATAATAAAGTATGGTTCCCACCCCAACTACAACACCGACCAGGATTTGATAGATATTGGAAAGAACCAACGAAGATTTGAGCGATAAGTAAACAACAAATATCACCGAGGCGATTAAATATCTATAAAAGGTAACAACGCCGGCATTAAGCTCTCTGAGATATTTTCTCGTTACTATAGCCGTTGTTGCCCAGGCCGCCGTTGCCAACAGCACATAAATATCTCCCATCGTGCCTAATTTTATCATAAACAGATTTTCCGGCGTCTTCGTTGTAACAAACAAGGCTGCAATTATCATAGTTAATATGCCGATGTAATCAAATCTTGTCAGCTTATCTTCCTTTAATAAAAAGAACCCTATCAAAATAACAAAGATTGGCTGCATATGACCTATCAGGACTGCATTAAGCACGGAGATTTTCGTTAAGGCAAAAAAGTACAACAAATCCCCGATCATTGTCCCGGCTATTGCAATATAAAGAATTTTTGAGAACTGATTTTTGGTAATCTTAAGCTTTTTTCTTCCTGTTAAAAAAACGTATAAAAGGGCAGTGAAAACAACAACTATCGCCCTGATGGCGGAGGTTTGAAGATAATCTGAGTTAGTATAAGCCAGTTTTGCACAAACAGGCTCCAGCGACCACATTAAACTGGCCCCCAGTATTGCCAGTATGCCTGTTTTCTTTGAGTTCATAATAGACAAAAAATTTGATAACAGCCAAAAAATCCGATGTAACAGCAATAAAAAACCCGATATAAAAGATGGGTTTTTGATAGCATATTTATACACTCAAGGCAAGAGGGTAAATTTTACAGATATAGCATCACAACCGCTTTTGTGCTATATGTATGGAATGCTGTTGTAAAGTTACTTATGGAACGGGTGTAATATTAGATTAAAAAAAGGTCAGGCAAAAATATGCACATCGATTCATATCAATTCGGCAAAATCGTCATTGACGGGGTAGATTACAGTAAAGATTGTTTAATTCTTGATGGAATCGTTCAGGCCAACTGGTGGAGAAAGCAAGGGCATCTGTTATCTGCGGAGGATTTGCAGCCTGTCATTAAAGCTAAGCCGACCGTGTTAATAGTCGGCTGCGGTGCATCAGGGCTGATGAAAATCCCGAATGAGACCCGCCACTTTTTACTGGAAGAGGACATCCAGTTGGAAGCGGTTGATACGGCCAGGGCCGTCGAACGATTTAATGAACTATCGCAAACCAACGTCAAAATTGCCGCCGCCCTGCACCTGACCTGTTAAAGAAGTCTTTGCAACGAGTTATTTTTCAGACTTTTTTTCTGGTTTCATTACCTCTCCGGTCATAGGGACGAATCGAACGGGCATTACATTCTTCCTGCTGATATTACCCTTCTGGTCTTTTGTTATTAAGACCAGGTACTGAAAATCCCATGGACGGCCGTAAGGCAGTATCATCCTGCCGCCCGGCTTTAACTGCTCGAGCAGCGGTTCAGGTATGCGTCCCGCAGCGGCCGTTCCGATGATGGCGTCAAACGGGGCCACATCCGGCCAGCCGAAAAATCCATCACCGAACCTGACGAATACGTTCGGGTAGCCGAGCTCCTTCAGGCACTTTTCGGCCCTCTTTGCAAGCCCTTCGACAATCTCGATAGTATAGACCTCTTTTGCAATCTCGGCGCACACCGCGGCCTGATAGCCGGAACCGGTGCCTATCTCCAAGACTTTGGAATCGGGCTTTAACTGTAAGGCCTCGGTCATAAAGGCCACGATGTACGGCTGACTTATTGTCTGGTCAAAGCCGATGGGCAGTGGATGGTCGGCATAGGCATAGCGCTGCTCGGAGAACCGGATGAAGGCGTGGCGGGGCACGATTCGCATCGCCTTTAATACATTGGGGTCTTTAACATCCCTGGCCTGGATTTGCCAGGCAACCATTTTTGTCCGCTCTTCGATGCGCTCGGCAAAAGCCGGATGCTTATGGGCGAGATGCAGCAGCTCTTTATCGTTCGGGTCTTTTGGCTCCTGCTCTGCCTGCTGGTTCGGTTCGACAGGTGACTTACTGGCATCTGCTTCTGTCTCTTGCGAAGCTACAACAGGCTCCGGCTCCTTTGCACAGTTCACCGTAAAGATAATTGTAAATAACGCCGGTACTATCAGCAAACAAAGGGCCACATACATCCACTTTTTGAGCTGTCCCGGATTTTTTGCAGCCATTTTCTATCCCTCCAATTTGCGTTCTCCAATTTCCGATCGAGAATTGGCCGATGTTTTTAATAACACAACGTCCAGCAACAGCTAATATTATACCATATCTGTAAAAAACAACCGCAATCTAATCTTTTCCAAAAAACCTCATTTTTTAGATTTTTAGAAGACTGTTTCGTATAAGGCAAGACAGGAAATATCCCAAGCTTTTTAGCATGTGATTATCATCAGTTAGCAACGATCCCGCCGGTACAAACACCAAAAATTTTGTAAAAAACCCCTTGCATAGCCGATAAGAGCCCTTATAATTATTAGACTGTATCTCCAAATACGAGCGACGAGATACGAATATGCGGGCGTAGCTCAGTGGTAGAGCGTCACGTTGCCAACGTGAATGTCGTGAGTTCAAATCTCATCGCCCGCTTTAAGGAGTTTTCCCAAGGATAGGGGCCTGCAAACGTTTCTTTAGCGTTTAAGGAACCTTATAGTATCGGTGAGATACCGGCTAACGGGTAGTTTGGCGTTGGTTGCCGATATGTTTGAGTCCAGCACCAATTAGGCGTGAGCCTAAGGTCAATTGGAGCCGGATTGGAAATCGTGAAAACTTGGCTAAAGCCCGCTGCTTCGCTTTGGCGCCTGCACCGGCGTTACCGCAGGTGCAAGCGAAGCAAAACGGCGGGTTGATGCCTTTTTTGTTTATTATTTCAGAGCTACGACAGTAAAAAATCGTTCAGGAGCACCTAAATGGTCGAAGAAGAACAAACGGCAGAACAGACTGCGGACAAAGCCCAGGAGCGAGCCGAAGAACAATCCACGGCACCGAAAGAAGAAGAAAAAACAGCAGAAACAAAAGAGCAGGAACAAGCCGCTTCCCCGGATGAAGAGCAACCTAAGAAAGAGGAAGAAGAATCCGCTATGTCGAAAAACATAGTAACAATCGAAGAGGCGGGCCCCTGCAAAAAAAAGGTCTCCATAGAGATACCCGAAGAAACAATTAACAACGCCACTAATGAAAAATACAAAGAGCTGCGCAAAGAAGCTCTGGTGCCGGGTTTTAGAAAGGGTCGAGCGCCCCGCCGACTTCTGGAAAAAAGATTCGGCAAGGAGACAACAGAGCAAATCAAATTGAAACTGCTGATTGACGCCAGCGATTCAGCGGTCAAGGACAACGAGCTGCAGATAATAGGCGAGCCGGACATTGATTTTGAAAATATCGAGCTGCCGGCCAAAGGCCCGATGAAGCTTGATTTTGAGGTCGAAGTGCGTCCCGACTTTGACCTGCCGCAGCTCGAAGGTATCCCGGTAACAAGGACAAAACTGGAAGTTACGGACGAGCAAATCGATAGAGAGATCGAGCGATTACAAAGATGGTCAGGTATATGGACACCGCGTAAGGATGGAGCTGTTGAGCCTGAGGACCAGATAATTGCGGATGTGGTTCTCAAAGCCGAGGGCATCGAAGAAGAACAGAAACTCGACAACATCGAGATATACGTAAGGCAAAATGGTTTTATCGGGGAAGTCCCGGTTGAGAAGCTCGACGAACAACTGGCCGGTGCCGAGGCCGGCCAGACCAAACAGATAAGCGTCGAAGTCCCAAAGACATATTTCAGGGAAGAATATCGCGGCAAAAAGGTGGATATCCAAATCGACATCAAAGATATCAAATGGCTCAAGCCCGCCGAGTTAGACGAAAACTTCCTCATGAGACTTGGTATCGAAGATGAAAACGAGCTGCGGGAAAAAACCCAGGACACGCTGCAGAGCCGATTAGAGACACAGGTTCGAACCGAAATGAGCGAGCAAATTCACCAGTATCTGCTCGAAAACACCGATTTCGAGCTTCCGTTAGATATAGTCGCCGAGCAGGCAAAGACACTGCTGCAAAGGCAATATACGAATTTGATGATGCGTGGATTGCCCCGCGAGCAGCTCGAAGAGCATATAGAACAGCTTCAGGCCGGCAGTGAAGAGCAGGCCCGGGAACAGCTAAAAACATTCTTTATTATGGACAAAGTTGCTGATAAGCTCGAGATTGATGTCAGCGAAGAAGAGATTAACGGGCATATCGCCCAGATAGCCCTTCAGCGGGGCCAAAGGCCCGAAAGAATGAGAGAGCAAATGGAACGCGATGGCTCGTTAGCTCAGTTCAAGTTAGAGGTACGTCAGAATAACTGCATCTCTAAATTACTCGAGACGGCAAAAATAACGGAAAAAAAGCCCGAAAAGAAAGCCAAAAAAGCCCGGAAACCCGCTAAGAAATCGGCGAAAAAAACCTCTGAGAAGCCGGCCGGGGCTGAGAAAAAACCCAAAAAAACCAAAAAAAGCAGTTAGACGCCGTTAGAAACTACATAACGGGGAATAATATATTACAAAAATAGGGCAAAAAGAGATTCAGCGAGTAAAAATATCCGATAAAAACGTATCCGCTTGCCGAAACACGAGTTGTAAAAATATGAACTTGATAAAGGAAGCAATGAATGTCTATTGAACATCGTGCAATAAACATTGCGAGAAATATAGAGCCGTACAATCAATACGGCCAGTACCAGCGCTACCGCCAGATGAGTCTGGACGATATGCTGCTGGAGAACCGGATTGTTTTTCTGATAGGAGCGATATCGTATGAAAGGGCCGCTGAGGTCATTATGAAGATGCTATATCTGGACAATCTCAAGCGCAGCAACGAAATCAGCCTGTATATCAATTCCCCGGGCGGCAGCGTTGACGATACGATGGCCATTTATGATACGATACGCTTCGTCAGCTCTCCTGTAGCGACCTACTGCATCGGCAGGGCCCAGTCCGGTGCCGCGGTGATACTGTCAGCCGGCTCAAAAGGCAAAAGGTACGCCCTGCCACACGCCAAAGTTATGCTGCACCAACCCTGGGGTGGTGTTAGCGGCCAGGCGTCCGACATCAAAATCCAGGCCGAAGAAATCCTCAAAGCCAAAGCTATGATAAACGAAATTCTTGCAAGACACACCGGCCAGTCGGTCGAAAAAATCGCCTCTGAAACCGAAAGAGACAGATATATGACTGCCGAGGAGGCCCAACAATACGGCCTTATCGACGAGGTGCTGCAGGAAGAAGACAAAGATAAAGACAAAGATAAAAAAGAAGAAAAAGAAAAGGAAAAGAAGAACAACAAAAAGAAAAAAGACAGTAAATAGTGTAGTGAGTGGTGAGTAGTCAATTAACCACTCACCAATTAACTACTCACCATCCTTAAACAAACAAGGAATAACCAAAATGAACGTAAATCAAACTTTGGTGCCGATAGTAATTGAGAAAAGTGGTCGAACCGAACGTGCGTATGATATTTATTCAAGACTGCTGAAGGACAGGATAGTTTTTCTCGGTGGACCAATTGAGGATACATCAGCCAATTTAATCATTGCCCAGATGCTGTTTTTGAGCAACGAAGACAACAAGAACGATGTCCATTTTTACATCAATTCGCCCGGCGGCTCAATCACAGCAGGCTTCGCAGTGTATGACACGATGCAGTTTCTGCGCTGCGATGTTGCGACGTATTGTATCGGGCAGGCAGCAAGTATGGCAGCGTTGTTATTGGCCGGCGGTAAGGCTGACAAGCGCTTCCTGCTGGCAAACAACAGGATTCTTCTGCACCAGCCCTTAATCACAGGACAATTGATTGGACCGGCTACGGACCTGGATATCGAAGCCCAGGAAATATTGAGGCTGCGGGCCCGGCTTTATGATATATTGGCCAAACATACAGGCCAAACGGTCGAGAAAGTTGAAAAGGATTGCGACAGAGACCTCTGGCTGGATGCAGCCGAAGCAATCGAGTATGGATTGGCCGACAGAATATTGCAAAAAGCTCCCGAAATAGTCAGGAACCAGGAGAAAGAGGAGCAGTAATAATGGATACGGATATCGAATTATCAGAAGTCAGATGTCAGAAGTCAGATGTCAGATGTCAGAAGTCAGAAATCAGAAGTCAGATGTCAGAAGTCAGATTTTTCTGTCTTCTGTCTTTCATCTTCTGTCTGTGCGTTGTCGCCGGCTGTGAAAACGCAAACAGCATAAGAACACCGTTAGTTGAGCAAATCGGAAACTTGACGGAGCAAAACAAGCAGTTAGAGAACCAGCTCGAACAGACCAGGGCCGAAAACAAACAATTAACAAAACAAATGCACGTCCTCTCCGGCTTACCCGAGGAAGTCAAGGGTGAAAATGTCTATCGCCTTGAAAAAATCGAGATTGGCAAATATACCGGATTCTTCGATAAAGACGATGACGGCACAAAGGAAAAGCTGATTGTCTATATACAGCCCATCGATGAAGAGGGTGATATAATAAAGGCCACAGGCGCCGTGGACGTCCAGCTTTGGGACCTGGATTCGTCAGAGGCGAACCAGGCCCTGCTCGGCCAGTGGCACGTAGAACCAGGCGAGTTGAAAAAACTCTGGTTTGCCGCGCTGGTAACCATCAATTACAGATTGACATTCGGTATAGCCGACAAGGTCAAAAGTTTCGACGAGCCCTTGACAGTGAAGGTAACCTTCACCGATTACCTCTCCGGCAAAGTATTCAAAGAACAAAAGGTAATAAAGCCACAAAGCCCGTGATTCGTCCCTTGGAACTCATATTTAATACCGCATTATATGCATAATTTACCTGAAAAAGAAGAACTACTGGAACCACGTATCAAACAAATTGTCCTCGCTTGCCGTGATGCAATACGTGTAAACTATCCGACCGCCGGAATCGTGCTCTACGGTTCACAAGCATGCGGCCAGGCCGACCCCGAATCAGATATTGATTTGCTTGTTTTACTAAATGAAGATGTTACAGCAGCAACAAAACGAATTATCCGTGATATGCTTTATGATATCAGCCTGGCGGAAGATTCAGTGATAAGCACTATTGTACGAAGCTACGATGCGTGGAATTCTCCGATTTCACAGGCTACGCTTCTTTACAAAACTATCCATCAGGAAGGGATTCAGGTGGCATGACTGAGGGGCAAGAGGATTTAATCCGTTATAAAATCAGCCGCGCCGAAGAAACTTTGGCCGAAGCCAGGGTAATGCTTCAAACCAGCCATCCTTACGGCGCTGCCAATCGGATTTATTATGCTTGTTTTTATGCAGTTACAGCACTTCTTCTAACACAAAGCCTATCCAGCAGGAAACATAGTGGCGTGATTGCGCTATTTAATCGGCATTTTGTAAAGCCAGGCATGATTTCTGTGGATATGGCTAAATTCTATTCCCGAACGTTTGACAACCGCCTTGAGAGCGATTACGCGGAGTGGGTGGAGGTGGAAAAACAGGATATTCAGGAAGAGCTGGTTCACGCAGAAGAATTCGTCAATGCAATTATCGCCTTAATCAAAAAGCAATAAAGACAAGAGATTTTTCACTTTGCCGTGCGGAGCCTGCACTGAGCAAAGCGAAGTATCCAGAATAGCAATCAGCGAAATTTCAATTCCCCTTGCAAAGTCATCGCCAGGTTGTAACATATCGCTATGCAGAAACTACTCAACAGGATAATATGCGGCGACTGTATTGAGGTTTTAGGTAAGGTTGATGAGCCATTCGCCGACCTTATCTTCGCCGACCCGCCATTTAATATCGGTTACAAATACGATAAATATTACGATAAGGTCAAAAAGAAAAACTACATCGCCTGGACAATAGACTGGATGAGCATCTGCAAAAAGGTGTTAAAACCACACGGCTCATTCTATATAGCGATAGGCGACGACTATGCCGCGAACGTAAAAATCATAGCTGACGAATTAGGCCTCTTTATGCGGAACTGGATAATATGGCATTACACCTTCGGCCAACAAACGAAGAATAAATTCGCACGGGCCCACACCCATATTTTTTATTTCGTTAATGACAATAAAAATTTCATCTTTAATGACTACGCCATCCGGGTCCTCTCAGACCGACAGTTAATTTATAACGACAGACGGGCCAATCCAAAAGGCAAAATGCCAGACGATGTCTGGAACGAATTCTCTCGTGTGTGCGGCACATTCAATGAACGTCAAGGTTGGCACCCTTGCCAGATGCCTGAAAGCCTACTAGCCAGAATAATCGCCGTCAGCTCAAATCCCGGTGATTGCGTGCTCGACCCTTTTAGCGGCTCGGGAACCACCGCTGCAGCAGCAGTCCAATTAGATAGAAATTACGTCGGCGTGGAAATATCTGAAAAATATGTTGAAAATGCAAATGAACGTTTGGCCCAGTTGAAAAAACAACAGCAGAGCAACCTGTTTCTCAACACCACCGAGCTGAACGAACTAAAACGGCTTTCCGCTGATATAAAAACACCGATAAAGGAAATTACCGCTGACGGTAATCTTTTGAAGCATTTTGCAAATCAATTTGCCGTGCGGATGAACAACAAAAAGCGATACCGTTCAGAAAAAATAGCAGCGGCTTTAAAGGATTTGGCCGATTGAAAAAAGCATGGATGAAAAATATTTTGCTCTGTGCCCTGCCGTTTGTTGCCAGTGCGGCTATGCTAACGGTGATTCAGGCACCGATAAGCTTCTCATTGTTAGCGTGGGTAGCGCTGGTGCCTTTTATTTTAGCCTGTTCGGCGGACGCCAAGCCCCGACGTTTAATTTTTGTAAGCTACGTCATTTCAGTTTTTTACTGGCTGGGTAATCTATACTGGATAGTTCCAGTAACTATTGTCGGCTGGATTGCTTTTTGCCTGTACACGGCTGCTCTTTGGCCGATACTTGCGCTTTGTCTGCGCTACTGCAGAATAAAAAAAATCCCATTGTTTTTGGCCTCGGCGGTATTGGTTGTCGGCATCGAACGGATGCAGGGTCTTTTTTTGGGTGGTTTTTTCTGGCGGTTTCTGGCACACAGCCAGTATCAAAACATACCGCTTATCCAGATAGCGGACATATTCGGCACGGCTGGAATATCATTTCTGATAGCGATGGTCAACGGGCTATTGGCCGAGTTAATAATTGCCGCCGGCAAAAAAAACATCTTCAAAATCATCCAATTACCAAAGGTCGTCCTGGTCTGTTCCGCTGTGGTGGCCACCATTATCTACGGACGATGGAGAATAAGCGAGGAAGACCAATATATTCAGCCCGGCCCTTATGTCGCATCCTTACAATCGAACGTCCCTCAGTCAGTCAAGAGAACATTTAAGTCCAGTGAAGAATTGTTCAACGGATTGATGGAGCACAGTAAAGCGAGTGCACAAGCCGGTGCCGAGCTAATCGTTTGGCCCGAAACAATGGTGCAGGCAACGTTAAACCCTGAAGTGTTGCGGCTTTTAGAACCTTCACATCCCTGGAATGTTTTTGACAAAAGGCTTCGCGAACATTCGAAAGATACCGCTTTTGTGCTGGTGGGCGCATACGGGGGAATGCCGGTAATCCGGGACAATTTAGAAATCCATTTAGCCAGGAGATATAATTCGGCTTTTTTATACAAAATAGACGGTGAACAGGCCACCGAGAGCTACAACAAAATCCATCTTGTCCCTTTCGGGGAATTTCTGCCGTTCAGGAAAAGCTGCCTTTGGCTTTACAATTTCTTGATGAAGTTTACACCCTACAATTACGATTATTCGCTCGACGCAGGCAGCGAATACACGGTTTTTGAGATGGCAGGCCAAGGCCCAGAAGCCCAGGCTTACAAATTCGGCGTAATGATTTGCTACGAGGATACTGTCCCTGCTATTGCCCGAAGATTTGCTCTGGACAAGCAGGGAACAAAGAGGCTGGACTGGCTCGTGAATATAAGTAACGACGGCTGGTTTGTGCGGTTCAAGGATGAAAAGGTCCTGCCAAGCGCGGAACTTGCTCAGCACGCAGTTGTTTGTGCCTTCAGGGCGGTTGAAAATAGGCTTTCCATCCTGCGAAGCGTTAATACCGGAATAAGCTGCCTTATCGACAGTTCCGGAGGCATAAGATACGGATATTTGGCCGGCAATTTACCACCTCAAACTATGGCAAGAACAGGTATGCCGGGATGGTTTCTCGACAGAATAATGATAGATAAAAGAACAACTTTTTTTAGCAAATTCGGCGAATGGTTAGGTTTTTGCTGTGAAGTTTGTCTTATTTTGCTCATAATAGTAACACTTTCGGCAAGATTCATCAGAACCAGAAAATACAAAACTCTTTCAGCAGAGAAGCTAAATGGAACATAAGCTAAAAAAAACTAAAACACACAAGTGCTGTGTAGAAGACCTTTGCAAAATGTCATTGCGAGGCCCGAAGGGCCGTGGCAATCTCTTGAATAATAGGCAGAAAAAACCATCGTTGTGTTTGAGATTGCTTCCCCTTCGGCTTCGCTCAGGGCTAAAGGCTTTTTCCGCTCGCAATGACAACCTCCGGCCCGATGTTTTCTATAAAGCAACACAAGAGTACAAAAAAATAAATGCTTACATCCTTCAGGTTTTGCTTTTTGCTTACTTAGCAGTATTTACTTTCGGATGCGATGAATCATCGCAAACAACATCTCGTAATTTCAATGCTACGAATATAGGTGCACCCTGGTCAAAAGCTCTGGGAATCATCCAGGAGGGTTTGGCCGACAACGACCCATTAGTCAGGGTTCGTGCCCTGGAAGTGGTAGCAGCCACCGGGCAAATCAGACTTATGCCTCAGGTACATCAATTACTACATGATAAGTCTATGCCGGTCAGATTTGCCGCCGCTTTGGCTGTTGGCGATTTGGAATATTCCCCTTCGAAAAAGTCGGTAAGTCAATTACTAAAAGATAGTGATGCAAATGTCACAACCGCCGCTGCTTATGCGATGACTAAGCTTGGGGCTGCTCAGTATCTCGAAGCTCTTCGAAATGCAATATCCAGCAGCGACCAAACGGTCAGGGCCAACGCTGCTTTGCTATTAGGCAAGAGTGGCGATAAAGGCTCGTTAGAGCTCTTGCGGCGCGCCATGCAAAGCAAGGATTCAGATGACAGGGTCGTATATCAGTCGGCAGAAGCCATAGCAATGCTCGGTGATGAGCAGATATATCCGAAGCTTTGGACGATGCTTATAAGTGCTTACGCGGACGTGCGGCTTATGGGTGTAAGGGCAATGGGCAAGCTCGGCACCCCGGAGGCCAAAAATGCCCTGATTAGAATGCTGGATGATGATATCTTAGAGATTCGGCTGGCTGCAGCCGAACAGCTCGGTGTATTCAAAGACCCCATCGGCGAAGCCAAAGTCCTCGAAGTTTTCGAAAAAAAACTTACCAGCGGTCTGGATGCCGAGGCCAGAGAACGTACCAATATACTGACAGCGCTGGCGATAGGGCAAATTTGCACGCCTACTTTGACAAAATTTCTGCCCCAGCTGCTGCAAAATGAGTCAAAATTTGTCCGTATCGCTGCTGCAAAAGCCGTTTTGCAATGTACAAAATGACAATTGCCCCCTGAAAATCCTATGTTATCGGATTAAGCACCGTCCATTTTTCATCGTCCATTTTAATTTGGGGTATTTGCCAAAAATAACTTGACCTTTCCGAGCTTTAAGCGTAAAATTGTAGTATATACATATAATATCCGGGCTGGAGGCCGCATTTTGCCAGTCTATACTAATTGAGTTCAGGCTCACAAATAATTGGTGACGGGCAAAATGGAGGTTCTGCAAACCCTTTTATCGCGTTTATGATGCCCTCTCGTGGGGTAATGGGTGTATTGAAAAGAAAACACAAAGTTAACGAAAGGAGCATGTTTTGAGCACGCTTACAAAGATCTTAATAGTTCTGCTGACGATATCCTCGATTTTTCTCTGCGGTATTGTCGTGACTTATGTCGCCAATGCTGAAAACTACAGAAAAAAATATCTTGACGAAAGGAGGCTAAAAGATGCTGCAGAGCAGAATAAGGAACAAGCCGTAAAAGATAAAAATAAAACAATTGAGGATGCCGCCGAGGAGGAACGGAAGCTAAAAAGTGATATTAGCGCCCTTAAAACCCAGGTCGGGCAATTAGACAAAAAACTCACCGAGGCTGAAAAACAAAAAGCGGCTTGGTTTAATGACGCGGATAAATGGACGGCCGCAACCGGAAGCTTTTTAGACACCAATGAGAAGCAAAGGCAGCTATTAAAAGATACCCTCGCTGAGCTAAAGAAAATCCAGCTTGACCAAATTCAGTCAGACAAAGAACTCAAAGAAACCACAGCCGCTCTTATCGAGAAAATGGCAATAATTGACGACCTGGACAAACAATCGAAACAACTACTCGAAGAAAAAACAGACTTGCAAAACAGGTTAAACCAGCTCCTACAACAAGCCGGCAAAGCTGTTGCCGCTCCCGAACCGGTTACACCGACAAAAGAGAAAGCTCAGGTAGCCCCCCCAACAGTAGATATCAGCTTGAATGGATTGATAACCGCGGTGGACCTGGGAAATTCTTTAGCTGAGATATCCATCGGCGCAGCAAACGGTGTCAAGCAAAATATGACATTCCACGTAACTCGCGCCGATAAGTTTATTTGTGACATTGTGATTTTAGACGTTGAGCCTGAAAAAGCAATCGGCACCCTGGAGCTTATGGACGTTACAAAGGAACAGCCGAAAGCCGGCGATAACGCCAGTACTAATTTGTAGAAAAACCAAAAGATGTGTTTATACTATGTGAGGTTGATATATGAGTCCTAATGGGCAGGCTCGCGGCAAAAAGGTAACAGTACCGGATAACCTCTATACGATTATTCTTGCTTTGGCGTTTTGTGCAGTTCTGGCTACTGCAGCGTTTGTCGCTTACCAGTGCTATACACAGTATGGTGTGTTATTCGAAATACCATAGTAAATTTCACTATTGACAATACCGCTCTTTAGTATATAAAGATAGCCAGTTAGAAATTGCGGTTCGGGTTCCCGCCTTGCGGGGTCCCTCTGTAAGTCTCTAAATTGGAAATTAAGAAAGGAGTCGAAAGTGGTGCTGGACACAATCTTAGGTTGGTTCAGTATGGATATGGGTATCGACCTTGGTACCTGCACTACCCTGGTTTGTGTCAGGGATAAAGGTATTGTCCTCAATGAGCCCTCCGTAGTTGCCGTCCGCAAAGGAACCAACATTGTCCTGAATAATGGCGAAGCTGTCGGCCTGGTTGCCCGTGAAATGTTAGGCAAAACGCCAGGCTCGATTAGCGCAATAAGACCTCTGAAAGACGGCGTAATCAGTGACTTCGAAATCACCGAAGCGATGTTAGGCTATTTTATCAGGAAGGTGCACGGCAGGGGCGGTCTTGTCAGGCCGCGAGTCGTAATCGCGGTACCAAGCGGAATAACTGCTGTTGAACGCCGGGCAGTGATAGATAGTGCCGAACGTGCAGGTGCCCGCAAAGTCTTTCTTGTCGATGAACCGATGGCCGCAGGAATCGGAGCCGGACTGCCAATTACAGACCCCACCGCTTCGTTGATTGTGGATATCGGAGGAGGAACGACCGAAGTGGCCATAATGAGTCTGGCCGATATCGCCACCTCCGAATCAATTCGAATCGGGGGCGACGATATGGATGAAGCGGTAATCAATCATCTTAAGAAAACTTACAACCTGCTCATCGGCGAGGCAAGGGCTGAAAAAGTAAAGATACAAATCGGCTCCGCCGCTCCGCTGGAAGAGGAATTGACGATGGAAGTGGCCGGCAGAGACACCATCTCCGGTCTGCCCAGAAAAATCGTTATTACCAGTGAGGAAATCAGAGAGTCACTCCGCGACCCCATCGCTACCATTATAGATACGGTCACCACAACGCTGGAAAAGGCCGAGCCGGAATTGGCCGCCGACCTCATCGACAACGGCGTACACATTTGCGGCGGCGGCTCACTGCTTCGTGGAATGGATACGGTCCTGGCAAATGCAACCGGCCTGAAGGTCGAAATAGTGGAGGACCCGCTAAGCTGCGTAGCTCGCGGTACCAGTGTCTATCTTGAAAATCTGGAGTTGTGGAAGGATACGATGGACCATAACGAATACGGATGGGAATGATTCGTAGTGCGTCGTGTTTGATGCGTCGTGCGTAATACGCAATACGAAATACGAAATACGCAACACGCAATACGATAATGGCAAGGAAGCAAATTAGAGTCTCCAGACGAATGTTGTTTACCTGGTTCACGTTAGCCGGGTTCATTTTCCTTTTCTCTCCGAAAAATCTGACGAATAAATTCCAGTTTGCTTTTCACCGCATTTTCAACTGGCCCTTAAGCATTGGCAGAAACATTTCACTTTCGGCCGGTACACGCCAGCAACTTGGAGATGTGGTCAGTCGAGATGAATACGAAAGACTACTAAACCATCTTGCCAACGTTACGCAGCAGCGTAATGATGCGCAGCAAAATGTACAAAAGCTCTCAAAAATGCGCAACATACCCGGCTGGGAACGAATGGGCTTTGTGCCGGCTGATGTGATTACTGTCTCTATCAACGAGCTGCGCAGCGAGCTTATCATCAACCGCGGCCGGGATGACGGCCTGGCTAAGGGCCAATTCGTTCTGGCCGACAACAGTGTCATCGGAACCATATCTGATGTGGATGCCCGCACCGCCAAGGTTAGGCTGTTTACCGACCCAAAATCCAGCACAGCCGTAAGAATTGGCGGCTCAGATTGGCTCATGCAAGGCAATGGCAACAACTTAGCCAAGGTAGAAATGATAAAGCACAAAGTCAAAATCGACACTGAGATTATGGCCAGTAAAAGACCTGGGTTCCTGGATACACCTATTATTATCGGAAAAGTGTTTCGATGTGAACACAATGTCCAACCTTTGGTTTGGGACATAATGGTCGAACCGGTTTGTAACATACAAAAGGCAGAGAACGTAGCCGTAATCGTGATGAATCCGTCAGAGGTGCGCTAAAGTGCCTAAAGTGAGCTAAAGTCAGCGTGGTTATCCGGTTATCAGGACATCAGGTAGTGGTTGTCAGGTTACCAGGATATCAGGTTAAATTTGTTTTTTTGCTGGTATCCGGATTCCCTGATATCCACCGTAAGGTGTCCTGTGGACTGCACCCTGATTTCCTGATTTGCTGATATGCATATTTTAGGCACCTTGGTTGAATTGTTATTAAGTTACGCTGTAGCGTTCTTCTGCGATAGATTTTAAGATGTAAACGGCCGAGGATATATAAATGCGATGGTTCCGGTTTGCAGTTTTAATTCTTCTTGCTACCTTACTGCAGGCCAGCTTTTTTGCAGATTTGAATGTCAAGCCTGATTTGTTGTTAATACTTTTGGTATTCTTTGCTGTCTACTGCAATACCTCGGAGGCCATCATAACTTCCTTCACAATAGGTTTCGCTGCGGACCTTATTGGTCGCACGATGGGCCCGCAAATGATTAGCTTTGGTGTTCTCGGCACGGCCCTGGCCTACCTTCACGGGGTTATTGCTATTAGAAAAATGACTTATCAATTCCTTGCGATATTCATCACAGCCCTTTTGGCCGGCTCGCTGGTCTATTTCTTAAATTTTCTAAAGGGTGAGCCGACACCACCAAAAATATACGCCGCTCTTTTCGGGATAGCTCTGTACTCGGCCCTGGTGGGACCGTTTTTATTTTTGCCGTCAGCCTGGTGGATGCGTATAAAGATACATCGCTTCAGCCGACGTTAAACCCTCACCCCGAAAATGCCGAATTACGAATTGAAGCACGTATCACTAAAGACAGAATATAATGTACGATAAGCGAATCAAAATTTTTGTAATCATAAGTGCCTTGCTTTTACTGGTCTGTTTGCTCCGCCTGACACAAATGCAGCTTCTTCCAACATCTTCGGTCCAAAGTGATATCGAGGAGCTAAAACGCCAAAGAGGTCAATCCCAGGAGCTTAAAACAGTCCGAGGCAAAATACTCGACAGAACAGGCAACAAAGACAAAGCATTAGCCACTGATGAACCACAGTTTCAACTGTGTATAAATTACAAGCTCACGTGTTTTATGGACGACCGCATCCGTCAAGGCAGATTAGCAAGCGCCGCCGAAAAAGAAGATCCAGATGCTGTAGCTAATGTACAAAAAGAGCTTGATATCGTCCTAACAGATTTGAACCAGATAATCAACAAGTGTGCTCAATTCAAAGGAGTCGAACCTACTGAGATAAAAAACGAAATACAGAAAATAAACGATATAATCTGGAATCATCGCACGTTTCAGGCCTGGCGACGCAAATTCCCAAATTCTGAAGTTTTTCAAAACTATGACAGTAGAATCAGCATTCCGGTCTATGTAGCAATAGCTGATTTTGAGAAAAAGGAACCAGACCGCCAAAAGCGATTCCGACTTGTGAGTAAAGTTGATATCGCCGAGATGTACAAGCCCTGGCCGCTGCTTGATTTAAAAACCGATGATGATATCTTTGCCGCTCAACTGGAGTTTTTAAATGTCGATGATATTCAGATTCTGCCAAAAGCACGAAGGACATACCCGTATGGGACGGCTGCCGCCCAAACTATAGGCTGGGTCGGGCTGGTAACACACAACGAAGAAGATAAAGGGCTCTTCGAAGACGACAAACTATCGAGCTATTTACGCGGAGAGATTTGCGGCCGAGAGGATGGAGTTGAGTATGTTTGCGAAACCATCCTTCGCGGCAGACGAGGGGAGCTCATTTACGATATAGACAGTCAGCTTATAAGTCGAACCAGGAGCCGGTTTGGCAAAGACGTTTCGCTGACGCTGGATATCAAGCTTCAGCAAAGAATAGAAAACTATCTGACCACATACAACCACGAACCGAGTTGCGGACCCGGAATGTCGGCGGTTGTCATCGAGGTTGGTACAGGTGATATTCTCGCATTGGTTTCGATACCGGTGTTTGATTTGAACCGTGCCAGGTATGACTACAGCGACCTCGCTAACGACCCGGACAAGCCTTTAATAAATCGAGCAATAAATAAGTGGTACCCGCCCGGCTCAGTTGTAAAACCGTTGATTCTTATCGCTGGGCTCGAGTCCGGCAAAATCACACCTGATGAGGTTATAGGCTGCCCGGCTCAGAAGGCCCCAAAAAACTGGCCAAGCTGCTGGCTGTACAATAGATACAGAGCAGGCCATGACGGCAGGTGGGAAAACAACGCTCGCAACGCAATCAGAGGTAGTTGCAATATTTATTTTTCCCACCTTGCAGATAGAATCGATCCTCTGGTCCTTCAGCAATGGCTATTTAAATTCGGCTACGGCCGAAACATACTTTTTCCGCCGGCTTCTATTGCCGAAACCGAACTCAGCAGGAACCTCCGGCAATTATCAGGCGTAATCTCAAACACTATCCCAAAGGGCCCAATCTCAAATTTTGAGCAAGTGCCACCGCTTAGTGACAGCGAAAGAAGATGGTTCGGCATAGGCCAGGGCAATCTGCGAGTTACGCCTTTACAGGTAGCAAATGCAATGGCCGCTATCGCCCGAGGCGGTGCGTATAGACCACCCCGCCTGTTTATGGATGAGCCAAATAATCCCGGATTTGATACCATCGACCTTGGTATTTCACTACAGACTTTAAAAGTAGTTTATGATGGCATGAGCGCTGTGGTTAATGAGACCGGTGGAACAGCTTACACTACATTCCAACCGATTCTTACAAGTCTTGCCGAGCAGGACCTAAAGGTTTACGGCAAAACCGGCTCAACGCAAGCCCCGGAGACCGCCTGGTTCGGAGGCTTTGCAACTGACGGGTCAAACCGGAGTATCGCAATCGCCGTCGTCGTCGAAGGCGGCCAGCACGGCTCAAGCGACGCCGCTCCTTTAGCCCGCGACATCATCCAGTTCTGCATCGACGCCGGATATGTAGGCAAAGCTCTAACCACAGAGGGAATGTAAATGCAATGCCCAAAATGTGGAAACGAAAATCCCGATGATGCCCTATTATGCCACTCTTGCAGTTTTGCTTTAGCAAGCTCTGATACCAAACAATCAGAACATAATTACAAAAAATTATTTCAAGTTGTTTCCTTTGCACTAATCGTCTTGTCCGGCACTCTCGTCCTTTTTCTAAAACCGGTTTCGGCTTTCTTCGCGGCTATATTTGCCCTGTGTTTTGTAATTGCAGCTATCCCAGAGGTCCTTCGGAAAAATAATAAAAAAAAGAAAATCCGAATCATAAACGTCATCACGATCGTGGTCCTTATTCTCGGATCCTTTTTTGCAGTCATTTCAACTTATTTGTGCATTGACGCCGCTCCGATTCCCGACGATTATACAATCAACGACCTTAAATCTGCCGCAGGACAATACAATCAGACTTTTGTCCTGCTAAATAATCTGTCTGATAAGAAATTCCATAACTCTGGATATGCCATAGGGTTTTCAACCAAAGACATCACAAAGAACGATGAAATTCATAATATTTTTACGCAAGATGACCTCCAAAATATATCACAGCAACTCCAGGAAAACGAAAAAGATATTCTTTTACTTTGGGAAAAAGCCCGAAAAGGAAGAGATGTTTTCACCAAACTCGACTCATTTCCTGAAATTGCGGACCTGACTAAACCAAAGTTGAAAATTGATATTCCCTATTTAGCAAACATAAGACACCTCGTCTTTCTATATCAGTCATATATTTGCCTGCAAAGCTGCAAAGGAAACCACGAAATAGCAATCAACGAATTGATTAGATTGGATTCATTATTCAGGAAGATGAATTTAAATGCCCATTCTATAATTATAAAGTTTCTATGTATTTCCTGTTTTGTTATTGATATTAATATCGCAAACTTTATCATAAACAATCCTGAAACACCGACCGAATCTCTCTTGGCCTTAAAACAGCGTATAACCCCTCTTTCAAACGAGCATACCTCACTTCGAAATTCGCTGATGTTCGAGTATCTTATCCTTAAAAATGAAACAATAAACGCTTCAAACAAAACAGTTCGTAGAAATCCATATTTTTCCCCCCTGAAATTGAATTCTTCATTAAGGCTGTACAGAAATATCATTGATAAATGGATCGCCGATGAAGAAAATCAAACTCCGCCAAAAGAAATGAGGGTCTGGCCTGCTTTTTATCCCAATCTACCCGTTAAAACTGATAACCAAGGTAAATTCCCATGGTATTATGAGGTATATAATCCATCCGGAATTTTGCTGGTTGGAATATTCAGACCTGCCCTTGAAAAAATATTTGTCATTAAAAAGAAGCTGCAAATACATTCGGATATGCTCCAGGTCGTTTTGAATAAAAGGCTCGGCGAAGAGGTGAGCTTAAAAGCCCGCGATTTTAGCGATGAGTATATTATTGATATCGAAAAAAGATTGATATTAAGCCCCGGGCCGGACGGTAAAATTGGTACGAAGGACGACATAAAGCTGCCGATTAATCCCGAACTCTTGGGTTGGCACAATTAGAGAAAACTTGAGGCAAGGTTAATTCGAACAATCAATATTCACGGGCGTATCAAGTTTGTTTAATTCGCGTTGAAGGATATCAAAAAATTTATCATTGTCAGGCCAGATAATCCTCTCATCATCCGGCATAGGCTTATCCAGCTCATCGAGGAACCGGGCCAAAATCACTTCATCCAATTTATCAGACGAAATTCCCAGACCAAGCTTTTGAACATAATGCGCGTTTATTATCTGCTCATACTGACCGGCCAAAGGCAGAAGCAGCATCTTCTTCTTCAGGTACATACACACGCTCACCAAAATATTGTTTCAGATAGAGCAGTGATTTCTGTGAACCCACAAAGACACAATCGTGCCCGGCATCGATAAGTCTCTGCCCTATCAGGTGTGATCGGCTGCTGTGACCGAACCCTTCCCCCGCAACAGCGTAGATTATCTTGGCCATTTCCTCTTATTCAAATTTGGATATTGGTAAATAGTAATTGATAATGCTCTGTACAAAATACCATTTATTTTAGTCACCCTTCTCAGAAGTTCGCCCGGGCAAATCGGGTTTCGAGGTAGTTGAGTGTTTTTTCGATTATTTTCCCCGCCACCGGAGAGGCCACAACTCCGCCGGTATAGCCTTTGCCGAGCTTCTTGTTCGGCTTGCGGACGGAAACCAAAACCACTATGGCCGGGTCCTCCGCCGGCGCACCGGCTATAAAGGAAACCACATAATCACTGTCCGAATAACCTCGTTCATCGCTTTTTGCAATGTTGGCTGTTCCCGTTTTCCCGAAGACCTGCCATCTCTCCAGCTTGGCTCTTTTGCCAGTTCCCTCATTAACCACACCGACCATAGCCTCGCTGACAATCCATTCGGCGACTTCCGGCTTTACTACGTAACCCACCGGCGGCAGAGGCCGTTTTAGCTCGGTAATCTCTCCGTCGTTGTCAACAATCGCTCTGACCATAAACGGGCGAACGATACGACCGCGATTGGCAAGTATGCAGAAAGACCGAACCAATTGAATCGCAGTTACAGTAATTTCCTGACCAAAAGGTATCCGGGTTACGCTGTATCCCGTCCACTTGTGCGTGCCTCGCAACAGCCCATCAGCCTCGCCGGGGACGTCAATCCCTGCTTTTTTGCCGAAACCGAAAAGTCTCAGCCCTTTATAAAGTTTGTCTTTGCCGAGCCTCTGTCCGATTTTTGCCATTCCTATATTGCTGGACTCAACCAGAATCTCCCGCAAAGTCAAATCGCCGAAGCCTCTTTCATATTCTCCGATTCGCCCAAAACCTCTGCCGGAATAGTTCCCGTTTTCGCAGAATATTTTTTCAACCTTGTTCACAGCGCCTGCATCAAGGGCAATCGCGGCCACGAGCGGCTTTATAATACTGCCCGGCTCGAACTCATCGGTTAAAATCCGGTTACGGCGATTATCAGGGTCACTCGAACGGGCCTGGGCAGGGTCGAAATCAGGCAGCGAAACCATCGCCAAAATTGCCCCGGTCTTTGGCTCAACCACAATCGCCACAGCCGACTCGGCCTCGTAGTTTTCGTATTGCTTTATAAGCTCATCTCTGGCAAACTGCTGGATAGTAGCATCAATGGTCAAAATAATCCCGACGCCATCGGTTAAAACGGCGTTCTCCACATCGTTATTATCCGCCGGACTATGCTCAAGAGGCGCCGGGCGAATGGGCCGGCGACGCACGTCTGCAAAGAATATATCCTGTGCCGCCGAACCGCTGAGCTGTTTGTCGTATTGGTACTCAATGCCGTCTAACCCCCGATTATCAAGACTCGTAAAACCAACAGCGTGCACGGCTAATCGACCCATTGGATAATGTCGTTGCCAATCAGATTCGACGCCGACGGCGCTTGAAATTCTGCGGGCGGCATCACATTCACCCGGCTTGGCATCCGCCTTGATTTTTACATATCCCGGGTTGTTGCTTTCGTTGATAAGTTTACAGATTTCGTGCGCACCCATACCCAATATCGGCTGGAGCTCACTCGATAAATCTTTGGGGTCTTTGACCCTTCGAGGCTCAACTTTAACAATTCGGACCTTGTTACTCGCAGCGAGCACTCTGCCGCGGCAATCAAGAATCACGCCGCGCTGAGGCTTGTAGGGCACCCACCCCTGCTGCTGTTCGAGACACTTGCCAATATAATGGTCGTTCCTGAGAAACTGCAGATAAAAGCACCGCCCTGCCAGCGCCAGAAATACGCCGATGAGAAGCAAAGAGAAAAGAATGGTAATTCGAACGCTTTTCAACTTTTATTCGTTGGTATTTAATTCGTCAAATCGCCGCGAAAGCGCAGCGGGATTTATTAAACCTTCCAACAGCAATTGCTTAGTGCCAAGCTCCTGTTTTAATCGGCTTTGTTCGCCCCTGCAGGTGCAAAGCTCGTAGAAAATGCGATTGTTGGCATTACGCAGATAAACAGCAAAAATCAAAACCGCCGTGAAACAAAAAACAACAAAAACAAGGTGAAATCGGGACGCCATATAACGCCTAAAATATAAATTCGAATATCGAATATGGATACATACGCTTCTAACAGGCGTATCGAAATCCGAAACAAGATCAAAGTGACTAAAGTTTAGAGTGCCTAAAGTGCCTAAAATATGGATATCAGGAAATCAGGTTGCAGGATATCAGGAAATCAGGATACCAGGAAAAAAAAAGTTAACCTGATATCTTGGTAACCTGATAACCACTACCTGATGTCATGATAACCTGATAACCACGTTGACTTTAGCTCACTTTAGTTCACTTTAGGCACTTTAGTTCACTTGATTTTGTTTCGTACTTCGGACTTCTAATTTCATATCCGCCATTCTTATCGAGCCGGTATTCTCAAACTCATCCCAACAGCAAGATAGTCTTCGTTCCCTAAAATATCGGCATTTAGCTCATTTAACTCCTTGTAGCGAGTACCATCTCCAAGCTGCTCAACAGCAATTCGCCATAAACTATCACCTTCCCGTACAACGTATTGTTTGCTCCGCGTCTCCCTGGGTGCCTTAGTTTTATCAGACGAAGTAAGTTTACGGCTGATGGATTTCACTTTCTCGAACAGCGACCCTGAAAATACGCTGCCTGATTTATCTATAAGCGGCGGGATAGTAAGTTTTTGCCCGACATAAATCTCATCGAGTGATTTCAACAATTTGCGATTGGCCTCGAATATCCGGGCAACGTTTACTTTCTTATTACCCTTCTCTGGGCCGTAAAATTTTCGCGCTATGATAGCCAGGTTATCATCTTCGCTAACTACATAGGTCTTTGGCAAAGCGGGCTTGGATTTATTGACTCTGGTTTTCTCATTGGTTCGGGATACCGGGGCCGGCGGCTTTACCCTGTCATTGGCAGTCTCTACAATCAAGTCATCTTTCACAGCCGAAGTGCCTTGCGAAAAGGGCATTTTGAAGCGAACCGCTCCCTCGTTCTTTGAGACGACCGGCACTTCATCAGCACGTTCTTGTGGGACCCGCTCTACAAGATCGAACACCGCCTGAGCTTTACGTTCCTTGGCTGCAATACCCATCGAGTCGTTTGGCGAGCTGACCATATTAGTTGTCAGCTCATTATTGTTTGTGTTACTGCGAAAGCGCGGCAGGCCGTTTATTACAAATGCAATTATAAATATAAAGACCAAACCTAACAGCAACCCAATCTTGGCATCGGAAGTCATAATGAAACTCCATATTATTGTTTCTGTGCAATCCTTAATTTTGCGCTTCTTGCCCGACGATTTTCAGCAATTTCCTCTCGCGTTGCCACAATCGGTTTTTTCGTAATGACCCTGTAAATATTGTCCTTTCCGTTTCGCTTAAAATCGTTTTTAACCAATCTATCTTCCAGACTGTGATAGCTAATGACTGCTATATAACCATTTTTGCTCAACAGCTCCGGCACCGAAGCAAGCAGCTTCTTCAAATTCTCTAATTCGTCATTGACCGCAATTCTCAGCGCTTGGAAAGTCCTGGTTGCCGGGTGTATCTTACTTTTTCGGTTTCGCTGGGCCCTTCCCAGCGCCTTGCAGACTATCTTTGCCAGTTGGCCGGTCGTGGTGATCAGCCCACTTTCTCGTTCCCGCACGATAAACCGTGCAATTCGCCGTGAGGCCCTGTCCTGGCCGAATTTGTATATCAAATCAGCTAAGGACTTTTCATTTGCTTTATTAACTATATCGGCAGCGGTGCTCTTTAATCTTTTGTCAATTCTCATATCCAGCGGCATATCTTGAAGAAAACTGAGCCCCATCCGGCTGTCAGCCAACTGTGCCGAACAAAGCCCCAAATCCGCCAATATGAAATCAACTTTATCTATACCCTGCTCATGGACCTGCTCGCTGATTAGAGAAAAATTCGAATGAAGCAAAATAACCTTACAGGCAAGGTCCTTTAATATAAATTGGGCCCTTCGGATAGCATTTTTATCGACATCCAGGCCTACGATAACTCCCTCAGGGCCCAAGGTCTTGCCGAACAGATAACTATGACCTCCATGTCCTATGGTCGCATCGACCATTATGCCATCCGGTGGCAGTTTTATCTGCTCGGCCAATATCTCAGCGAGAACCGGAATATGCTCTATTATCGAGCCATTCACTTCTATCGTATCGCATATATCGTATATCGTATTTTACATCGCGTATATCGTATCGCGCCACGATGAATGGGAGCGCGATACTCAACACTAACATTGAAGATCCGCATTAGGCGGAACGCATTACAAGTCAGCCTATAGCTATGGTGTTCTTCTGCCCTTGAAGTTT
Source organism: Candidatus Aegiribacteria sp. (assembly GCA_048635425.1). GTDB lineage: Bacteria > Planctomycetota > Phycisphaerae > Sedimentisphaerales > Anaerobacaceae > NIOZ-UU13. Next base: position 23,885 of record JAIVYN010000001.1, on the reverse strand, counting down.
CTCAACAGCGGGTGAAAATTCAATGCCGGAAAAAGTCTCGTCGATTTCCTTCAACCGTTCCAGCCGTTCTCCGATAATTGCCAGGGAGGCGAAGGTCCGTTCGTCAACCTCCCTTTCACCGACGAGACTTCCGGCAACAATCCGACAATGATTCGAATCCATTCCAATCATTTTGCCTCCACTTAAAAATTAAATATCTTCGCTCTGCTCGTGCAGGACAACCTGCCTTGCCTGCGACATCTGTTTCTGATATTGAGCCATATGGTCTGAAAGATATTGTTCCCAGCTTTCACTGTTCCACAGCTCGATATGGTCTCTAACGCCGATAAGTGTAATGTGGTCTTTCAACCCCGCCCTCTTTCGCAATCTTTCATTCAGGAGCAATCGGCCCTGGCCGTCCAGCTCCACCTTACTGGCCAAAGCAAAGCTGATTCGCTCGAACGCTACAGCCTCATCAGGGGCGGTAGTACCGGGTGTAACCGCAAGGGCTATCTGCTCGAAATACTTTTCGGGATATAAACAAAGTATGCCGTTTGCCCCGAGTATAAGATAGAAATTACTGCCGTGCTTATCGACATCAATCTGATTTCTCAGCTTGTTCGAGATGAGAACTCTGCTTTTGTTGTCGACAACGTGAAGATATTCGCCTGTTAATAAAAGCATGGCATTAGTCCCACTTGATATATTCAATGTGGGAAATCGTACCACTTCCTACCACTTTGTCAACAAACAAATATTCTTTTTTGAAAAATTTTATTATAGGACGGTCCCTGAAAGGACATAATTCACGCAAACAGAAGTGCTTACGAAAATATAATACTTTTAGCAGAGCTGATTATTTTTTCCAACTCCCCACCGTTTTCCACAGGGCCCTGTTAATTTCGCAACAATTCATCCAAAACCAACAAGAAAATCCGGGTGATACTAAAGAAACACTTAAAGGGAAAAGACTCTCAAAACAAAAGCGGGCGATGGGGATCGAACCCACATACTCGGCTTGGAAGGCCGATGCTCTGCCATTGAGCTACGCCCGCAATACAATTAATTCCGCCTATAGTGGATTCCCGCTACGGCGTATCTTCGACTTCGATATTGATTATTGATTATTTATTATTTACAATTCGGCAATCGAATATAGGTATTTAACGATAAATAGTCAATGGTAAATTAAAAATGAATATTTCCGAAATAGCCGCGGCAGCCGGGTCAGCCTCGATCCAACTGGCAGTGGCCAGGACCGATGTAAAGAACAACGCTTTAGCCGAGATTGGCAAAGCCCTGAAGCAACACAGCGCTGAAATCGTCTCAGCCAACAAAGAGGACCTGGTCACGGCTGAAAAGAACAACCTGGCTGGACCTTTACTCAAACGGCTAAAGTTTGACGAAGGTAAAATAGCTGATGTTTGTGCCGGCATCGACAGTCTTATCAAAATTGATGACCCTGTTGGTAAAACAATCACCGCCACCGAACTCGACAAGGGGCTCGAACTTTACAAAGTCAGTTGTCCGATTGGCGTTATCGGCGTTGTTTTTGAATCTCGGCCGGACGCCCTTGTGCAAATCTCAACGCTTTGCTTAAAAAGCGGAAATGCCGTTCTGCTGAAAGGCGGAAGCGAAGCCGCAAAAACCAATAGAATCTTAGCCGAGACAATCTCCGAGGCGAGCGAAAAAGCCGGACTACCCAATGGATGGATTCAGCTATTGGAAACCCGCCAGGACGTTGCCCAGATGTTGGCCTTAGATGAATATATCGACCTTGTTATCCCCCGCGGGTCAAATGAATTCGTTCGTTATATTATGGACAATACCAATATACCCGTCCTCGGGCACGCTGACGGTATATGCCACGTTTATATAGACAGCGATGCTGATTTGGATATGGCTGTGAATATCACCGTCGATTCCAAGTGCCAGTACGTCGCTGTCTGTAATGCCGCGGAAACGCTATTGGTAGATAATAAAATTGCTGAAAAGTTCCTGCCGAAAGTCAAAACCGCTCTTGAGGAAAAAGGCGTTCAGCTACGCGGCTGCGAGAAAACAGTATCAATAATCGATGTACAGCCGGCGGTCGAAGAAGATTGGTCAACCGAGTATCTGGATTATATCCTTTCGATAAAAATCGTCGATGGCCTTGAACAGGCGATTGAGCATATTAACCATTACGGGTCAGGACATACTGACAGCATTGTTACCGCTGATAAGGAAAAGGCCGACAGCTTTATGGCCCTGGTCGATTCTGCAAATGTGCTCTGGAACTGCAGCACGCGCTTTGCCGACGGCTTCCGTTACGGCCTTGGGGCTGAAGTGGGCATAAGCACCAACAAGATACACGCCCGCGGGCCGGTAGGGCTGGAAGGACTTGTCATTTATAAATGGAAACTTGTAGGCACCGGCCAGGTCGTAGCTGATTATGTTGGCAGCGATGCAAAAAAAAAATTCACGCACAAGAGAATTGTGAGTGGTGAGTAGTGAGTGGTGAGTGGTATGTAGTCGGTGGTTTAACCGCTGATTTACGCAATACAACATACGACATACGAGATACGAGCGACGAATTATGCGGGACTTTAGTAAAGCAAAGCGAATAGTTGTAAAAATCGGCACAAATATTCTGACGAAAAACAGTAGGATAGATACCGCCTACGTTCGCCGAATCGTCCGGCAGATAAATTCACTTCTTAAAACCGGCAGGCAGGTCGTTATTATCAGCTCCGGTGCTATCGGTATGGGGGCCGGCCAGTTGTACATTCCCGGCCCAGTTAGTAAATCTACCACCGGCAGAACAGACGCCAGACGTCTGGTTTCTAACGGTGTAAAGAATACAAAGATGCGACAGGCCTGCGCTGCTATCGGACAGCCGTTACTTATGGCTGAATACAGAAAGTCATTTGCCCGCTACGGTATTACCGTCGCCCAGGTTTTGCTGACCGCTGAGGTGCTAAATAACAGAAGGACCTATCTGAACCTTCGCAATTCCATCGAGACACTGCTCAAATTGTCCGTGGTGCCAATCCTGAACGAGAACGACAGTGTAAGCACTGACGAAATCGGCTCAGCCTTCGGCGATAACGATAGACTAAGCGCCCTGGTCGCCAGTAAAATCGACGCCGACCTTTTGATTATGCTCAGTGACATCGACGCCCTTTACGATAAGGACCCGCAAAAATTCACTGACGCCAGGCCTATACACGCCGTCTTCGAGATAACCGGCGATATTATTCGAAACGCCGGAGGCAGGGGCAGCACCCACGGCACCGGCGGAATGAAAACCAAAATTGAAGCTGCAAAGATCGCCTCCAATGCCGGCTTTCGTATAGTTTTAGCGGACGGCAGAGTGAAAAACATCATCGGCCGAATTATCGCCGGTGAAGAGATAGGCACGGTCTTTATGCCGAAACGGAAGCTCTCAAATCGTTCGAGATGGATTCTCAACAGCAGCCCTGCCGGGACAATATTTATCGATGAGGGCGCTATGCAGGCAATCAAAAATCGCAAAAGTCTCCTGCCCAGCGGCGTAATCTCGGTAAAAGGCTCTTTCGAGGCCGGTGCGGTTATTATGCTAAATAATAACGCCAAGGCCGTAACGAGCATCGGCAGCACTCAACTAAAGACCTTAGCCGGCAAGCACAGCACCGAGATAAAAAAACTCCTCGGCCCAGCCCACAGAGACGTCGTCGCAATCCCGGAAGATATCGTCATAATTGACTATTGACGATTTACTATTGATTGCCCCGACCAGACAACGGATTTCGCCCGGAGCGGATCTTCAAAATCAATATTGATTAAGGATGATCGATTAGGTATTTTTATTTCTTTTTCTTCTTGGCTTTCTTTTTTGTTGTTTTTTTCTTTTTTGAGCGACAGCCACAAGTATTGCACATTTTCTTATCTCCTACTTTGGGCTCTCTAAATCAAAATCCGCCAACAAGGCGAACGCGAATTTAAGATAAACGGTGGGGCAAGCCCCACCCTTCCAAAACTGTAATCCAGAATACGCCGATAAAGTGAATGCATATATTAAATATCTTAATCGGCCGCGTGGAAGCAAAAAAATCAAAAAAAATAACAAAAAAAGGATAAATCCGTAACAAAATGGTAACATTTGGCCGGCATAATTGCTCCTGTCAAACCTAAATTTCAAAGTCGTCGGAAAAATTATGATGATTGCTGCGAGCACTGCAAGACATAGAAAATATTAATTGAAAGGGAAGAAAAATGAAAAGTGCTATCTTCACAAGAATATTGCTGTATTGTTTGCTTTGCTCGTTAATCTCCGTTGCAGGCTGCTATATCCAAATAAGAGGATATAGTTACCCCCGGGCAAGATATGAAAGGACGGTGCAGCTATCCAAGCCAATGTCGGCCGGCTCTTTATTTGCGGCCAAGAGCAACGACGGCTGGATTACTATAAACGGCGGCGAGATTACGGATTGCAATGTCACCGCCACGATTATCGCCAGGGCTGATTCGGATGAAAAAGCCAGAACAATCGCTGAAAAGACAAAGGTAAAACTTGAACAATTCGGCTCTAAGCTAACGGTAAAACTTGAAAAGCCGATATTGATGATGAACCAAAGCGTGGATATTCAGGTCGAGGCGATGGTAGTGAAGGATTGCGATGTGCAACTTAGCACGGATGATGGGGATATTACGATAGAACACATCAATGGGGATATTGACATAAAAACCGATGATGGTTCAGTATCGCTTGCACGAATTGTTGGAGATATAAAAGTCAGAAGCAATGACGGCTCGGTCAATATCCAGGAGTTTAATAGTGATGTAAACTTGCAGAGGGCCGGATGGATAGACATCCAGACCGATGACGGTTCGGTAACCATGTCACGAGTCGTTGGGGACATAAAAGTCAGAAGTAATGATGGTTCGACCAGGGTCCAGGAGGTTAGCGGTGATGTAAATATTCAAAGCGATGATGGAAGGATCACAGTGGTATATTCTGAAGATGCCGGCGGTGTTTGTAATATCTCGTTGGTTACAGATGATGCCGCTATCGACTTAACTGCCCCGGCGAACTTCTCTGCGGATGTCGAAGTTATAACGAACGATGGCTCGATAAATACAGATTTGCCAATAAAAGTGACGGGGAAATTAGGCAAAAGCGGAATTAAAGGAACAATCAGAACGGGAGAAGGCAGGCTGTATATTAAGACAGACGATGGCTCAATAAGAATAAGATAATTTCAATGAAACTCCCCTGTTGTCATACATGAAAGGAAGGAAGCAAAAATGGAACCTACTTACATGACTGACTTAGGATGTGGGACAGCGCTACCATTCAGTCGTTCCATAGTATCCAACACGCAGTGCGGAGCATATAAAGGTATCAGCGGACAGGGAGACATTCAAAGGACCAGGTTATTTGTACATTTGGTTTATACTTTGACTGCCCTTGCACTGACGGTATCCACAAGTATCGCCAAGGCTCAAGAGACTGAGGCAGCCACGGTGGGGTATTGGGCTCCGAGACAACCGCCGCGAGCAAACTACAAGATAGATTGCACCATCAAGCTGGCAGAAGACATCGTCCTGCAAGGCAAGGAAGTTATTTCTTTCGTTAACACGACATCCAGGCCAATGCAGACGCTTGCCATCACATGGTTTAAGTACGGGAACCAGACCCTGAAGATCATGGCTAACGGCATACCCGTGAAGTTGCCAACGCCCCTGGAATCGTACCCACAGGATTTCATGTTGGCCGAGCCTGTCCGACCCGGTGAGTCGTTGACGCTGCAGGTCGAGTTCGGTCTGTCCACACCTGCCCCGCCTGAGGAACTGAACGAAATTGGGCCGGTGACCGGCTGGCCTCGGCTATGGTGGGGCTTTGATACCCATAATGATTATCAAGTCAAGCTTGATGTCCCGGATATATATACGGTTGCCACGAGCGGTCGGTTTGACCGCCAGACCGGTTGCTATCACGCCGAGGCGGTACCGTCTTTTGGCTTTTTCTTGAGCAAGGGATACGAGGTTCTTGAAGACCAGGCCCAAGATGTAGCTGTTCGTTGTCTCTACAGACCCGAGGACAGGAAGTGCGCCGAACTGCTTCAGGAAACGGCAGTCGATGTCATCAATTTTTATCGGGAACGGTTTGGATTCTATCCCTATCGCATCCTGACGATCCTTCCAGGAATGGACCGTCCGGCTGGAGGCTATCCTGCGGCTACCAGCATTATAGTCATCCATGGCATGGGCCGGATGGAGGAGAAACCAGAACTGCACTGGCGGTGGATCACAGCCCACGAAATCGGCCATCAATACTGGAGCAGGTATGTTATAGAAAAAGACGAACCCGGCTGGCTGTGGATCGGGCTGGGGATTTACGCCGACAGAGAGTACTGCCGCGAGAGAAGCTTAGGCAACCAAAAACATCAGGAACTCATGGCCAGATACATCAAAGGCGTGCGGGACGGGCTCGACACAACCGTCAGCAGATCGCTGGAGGAACGGTCTAAGATCAAATTCGACTTCAATAATATCGTGATTCATGGTAAGGGATTCAGCATCATCAGTGCCCTTGATTGCGTGCTGGGCGAGGCTCTCTTTGACCGCATCTGCCGGCGATGCCTGAAAGAGTTTGCCGGGCGAAGGCTCGGCCTGCACGAGTTTCGAGCGGTATGCGAGCAGGAAAGTGGAGAAGACCTGGGATGGTTCTTCGATCAATGGGTGAACTCCAATAAGTATCTTTCGTACAAGGTTGCTTTAAAGAAATGTAAAAAGAAGGGTGACGCTTATATCTCTGAGATAGAAATTCGGTGTCTGGGTGACTTGAAAATGCCCGTGCCGGTGGCGGCTCATTTTGAAGATGGCACCACGCAGCGAACTTTCACGAATCGTCTCCGGGATGTGGACACAATCCGGTTCGAGAGCCTATCACCACTCAAAGACGTCCAGCTCGACCCGGACCAGGCCCTGCCCTTGGTCGTTCCCCCGCCTTCACTCGGCGAACAAGAGCTTGCTAAAGCCATACAAAACCTTCCCTGGGTCGGGGCGGGGAAGAAGGCTCTGGACATCTTCAACAAGGCTCGGGACAGAAACCTATTGAGCCCGGGCAGCTGGTTCAAGCTCGGACTGACGTTGTACGATGGGGAGTACTACAAAGAAGCCTTGGAGGCCTTCAGAGGAGTAGAGACCCAAGAACAAGACGACCCGTTGCGAGCTTTCGCGGCGATCGTATGGCAGGGACATCTTCTCGACCTGCTCGGACAACGGGACAAGGCTCTAAAATGTTACAATGAGTCTCTGAAAAAGTCCGTAAAGAGAGAAATGAGGCATGACCAATATGGGATAAGACTCAACAAAGAATGGGTGCAGAAGAGGCTTAAGGAGCCCTTCCGTCGAAAATAAAGGAACAACAGGAACAGGACAAGGCAGGCTGTATATCAAGACAAACGATGGCTCTATAAGAATAAGATAATATTCTTGATATATCCCTGAATTTAACTCGGTCCTTATATAAACAGAAAACCAACGAGGGATTCGTACAAGAAAAAGTTATAGAATTAAGGGGACAGAAAAATGAAGAAAAAATATACTATAGTATTAGCTCTCGGCTTATGCTTACTGCTTGCTGTCAGTGGGTGCGTTATTCATATCGGTGATTGGCCCCGGGCCAAATACGAGAAAACAATTAGACTCCAGGCGCCTTTGGAATCCGGCTCTACCGTTGTGGCTAAAACAAGCTATGGCTCTATAACAGTAGGTGGTACCAATACTGCCGATTGCAGTGTGGTCGCTACAATTCGTGTGCAGGCCCCTACTGAGGAGGAAGCCGCTGAAATTGCTGAAAAAGTGAATATACAGCTTGAGCCGGCCGGAAAGACACTAACGGTCAGGGCAGACAAGCCGCACGTGAAAAATAAACGCTCAATAAGTATTAGCTACCAAATAACTGTCCCTGTACAAACAAACATCGAATGTGCCAGCTCATACGGCTCGATAGAATTAGCTGATACCAGCGGCTACGTGAAAGCACACACCCGCTATGGCTCGATTAACTGTGACAGCATTAACGGCCAAATCCAAGTGGATACATCCTATGGCAGTGTCGATTGCAGGGAAATTATATCTGACGAGCTAACTGCCGGCTCAAGCTACGGCAATATCGATATCGAATATTCGGATTTGGCACCGGCTGAAACACAAACAAACATAAGCACATCGTACGGCAATATTGACTTTACAGCACCGCCCGGATTCACCGGACAAGTCGAACTTGCAACCAACTACGGCTCGATAAAAACTGACCTGCCGATTGTAGTGAAGGGCAAGATAAGCAGCAAGCGAATAGAAGGAAGAATAGGTGAGGGAAATGGAAAGCTGAGTTTGAAGACCGGCTATGGCTCTATAAGAATTAGATAGTGTGCTTGGGATATTCCTGAATTTAACTCGGTTCCTTTATAAAACGTCTTCCAGTGAGGTTTTCGTGCCAGATATGATTCCGGCGTATGGCTGATATTTTTTGTTACTGTCAGGACTTCGCGTGCCTTATTTATGATAGAGTAAAATGTATACACCGAAAGAGACGTTTGACATTATGTGCAATTGAAAGGCGTGGGAGTATCTGTAAATTGTTCCGTGGAAATATCAACTGATTTAGGAGAAGCGAGAAATGAAACATTATAAATTTAATGAAATTGCTCTTTTTGTGTCACTGGGCGTGACGTCGGTTCTGCTTGCCGGCTGCGTTGCCACTCAAAGTGATGTGCACTACAGCGGCGTTGAAAATTCGCAGCTAAGGCAGATAAAATCCGGCAGGACGACAAGAGACCAGCTTTTGGCGATAGTCGGTGAGCCGACCGAAGAAAGTATGACGGAAGACGGGAGCGAGATCCTCAGGTACAAATGCATAGAGAAAAAGGACAACAGATTTGCCATGTTCCCGCCACCCATCGCTATCGAAGATACAAAGGAAATAGAACACACCGTTGTGTTTAAGCTCAAAGACGGTATTGTGCAGCGGCACTGGAAGGAAAGATAGCAACTCTAATTGATTATTGATGATTGATGAATGTTGATGAGTGGGTGCGTAGATAAGTATATGGGGAGATTAGGGAAATAAATACGAAATAAACGAAGTGGCAGGAGCTAAATGCGAGCTGATTTAGGAGAAGTGAGAAATGAAACTGTATAAGCACAACGAAATCGCTCTTTTTGCGTTGCTGGCCGTGACGTCAGTTCTGCTTGTCGGATGTGTTATCAGCAAGACGGACGAACACTACACCGGCAGAGATAGGCCTATCGGAAACCAGACACTCAGGCAGATCGAATGCGGCGAGACGACAAAGGACTGGCTTGTGGCGGCACTTGGTGAACCCACCGAAGAACGTTTGACGGAAGACGGGACCGAGATCCTCAAGTACAGATGCATAATGAAAAAGGACAACGCCTTTGTTCTGTTTCCGATAATCATTGTCGATGATAAGGAAACAGACCACAGCGTTTCCTTCGAGATAAAAGACGGTATTGTGCAGCGGTACTGGAAGGAAGGATAGGAACCTTCAACCAAAAGCAGTAGAATCCGCCCACATAGATGTTGCTGCCACACCGGAAGACATTATAATTATTGGCTATTGACTATTGACTATTTATTATTTAACATCATCACTTCAATAGTAAATAGCAAATAGTAAATTAGAAGGGCCGGAGTGGCGGAATTGGCAGACGCGCGGGATTCAAAATCCCGTCCTGGCAACAGGGTGTGGGTTCGAGTCCCACCTCCGGCAGTTATTCGTGATGCGTATTGCGTATATCGTATTGCGCAAAATTACACCGTGTGGAACTATTTTGCTACAAAAGGTGAGAGTTTGCGGAGCTGGTTTACAATCCCGGGCATTTTTTCGATGGTGTAATCGACCTCTTCCTCTGTGTTGTATCTGCTTAAGCTGAACCGAATTGAGCCGTGGGCGGCGGTAAAGGGTACGCCCATCGCGCGTAATACGTGGCTGGGTTCGAGTGAGCCGGAGGTGCAGGCTGAGCCGCTGCTGGCGCAAATGCCGTATTTATCAAGCATAAGCAGAATCGCCTCGCCCTCAATATACTCGAAGCTGATATTAGTCGTATTTGGCAGGCGATTTTCCTTGTCGCCGTTGAGCCGGGAGTCAGGGCACTTTTCCAGTATTGCTTTCTCAAGCTTATCACGGAGGTATTTTACTTTGCTGTTCTCCTGCTCGAAGTTATCAGCAGCCAATTCGCACGCTTTTCCTAAGCCGACGATACCTGGTACATTTTCGGTGCCGGCCCTTCTGCCTGCTTCCTGATGGCCGCCCAACATAAACGGCGACAGCCGTGTCCCCTTGCGGACGTACAAAACGCCTACGCCCTTCGGGGCGTGCAGCTTATGGCCGGAGAGACTGAGCAAATCGATATTGCTCTTCGAGAGGTTCAGCGGTATCTTGCCAATCGCCTGTACTGCATCGGTGTGAAATATAACCCCCCTATCGGCAACTAATTCGGCGATTTTATCAATTGGAAATACCACACCGGTCTCATTGTTTGCATACATTATCGTAACCAAAGCGGTATCATCATCGATTTGCTCTTCCAGCTCCGCAAGGTCAAGCCGACCCTGTTTGTCCACTGGCAATTCCACAACGGTGTAGCCGCGATTTTCAAGCTCACGGCAAACGGTCAACACAGCAGGATGCTCAACTCTGGTAGTTATGATTTTGCGTTTGTGCGGCAGCGCAGCCAAGGTACCTTTGATAGCGGTGTTGTCACTTTCAGTGCCGCCGCTGGTAAATATAACCTCGCTCGGCTCACAACCAAGCAGGCCGGCCACCTGCTCGCGTGCCTGACGGACTCTGCGGCCCATCTGTCCGCCAAACGTGTGCATACTCGAAGGATTGCCGTAAAGCTCACAAAACAACGGCTTCATTTCTTCGAGCACCTGTTCAGATACTTTTGTCGTGGCGTTGTTATCAAAATATATGGTCTTCATTACTTATTCCCTGTGATTGTGCGGCTGCTTTGCAGATTCTTTGTCTTCTTCGACAAAAAGCTGCTCGGAAACGAATTCTTTTAGTTTGGCTTCGACGACATCCTTCATCGTAAGCTCGGCCAGTCTGCACTGTGCGCACATTCCCCTGAATGCGACGACAACCTTATTTCCTTCAACATCTATTAGCTCGATATTTCCACCGTGCGCCCGCAGGGCCGGCCTGATTTGCTCATTTATTGTCTGCTGGATTAACTGAATCTTTTGAATATTGGTAAGTTTGCCTGCTCGTCGAGCTACTGTTATAGGGGCCTGTTTTATTTCATCCGGCTGTATCTTTTCTATCATTTTTTCAATTTCGCCCTGGCACCCTCCGCAGCCGCCGCCCGCCTTGCAGTAATTCGTAACCTCTTCAACCATCGTTAGATTGTTCTCACGTATTACTCTTTCGATTTCCTTGTCGGTTACGCCAAAACAGGTGCAGATAACATTACCTTCAAGCTCATGTTTTTCCTTTCCGCCGCTTTGGTAGTTTTCAATTGCCGCCTCAAGGGCTTCTCTGCCCATAACCGAGCAGTGCATCTTTTGTTCGGGCAGACCACCCAGATATTCGGCGATATCTTTGTTGGTTACTTTCGTAGCCTCGTCCAGAGTCAAACCTTTTATCATTTCGGTCAGTACCGATGATGTTGCGATTGCACTTGCACAGCCAAAGGTCTTGAACTTCGCATCGATGATTCTGCCATTGGCATCGAGTTTGAACATCAGCTTCAGGGCATCGCCACAGGCTAAGGAGCCGACCTCCCCGACGCCGTCCGGGTTCTCTATTTCGCCGACGTTGCGTGGATTAAAAAAATGGTCTTTTAATTTATCCGTGTACTCCCACATAGTCTCATACTCCGTACAAATCCGCCATCTACTATTCTTACATCTGACTTGCCTTTAGAGCCTGCTCGAAATCGGCTATTATGTCATCAATGTGCTCAGTGCCGACAGATACTCGAATATAATCGGCTGTTACACCGGCCGCAAGCTGATCGGCTTCACTAAGCTGCTGATGTGTTGTACTGGCCGGGTGTATCACCAAAGTTTTGCTGTCACCAATATTGGCAAGGTGGCTGGCTAATTTTACACTGTTAATAAACTTAATACCAGCTTCTTTGCCGCCCTTGATTCCGAAACCAAGTATTGCACCCTGACCATTGGGCAGATATTTTTTGGCCAATTCATAATCCGGATGAGATTTTAATCCCGGATAATTTACCCAAGTGACCGTATTCTGTTTTTCGAGCCACTGTGCTAGTGACAGTGCATTTTCAGAATGTCTTGCCATCCGCAGATGCAGCGTTTCCAACCCCTGCAAAAAAAGAAACGCATTGAACGGCGACATACAGCTACCCATATCCCGCAGGAATTGAGTTCTTGCCTTGATAATGTAGGCCAATTCGCCAAATGACTCGACGTATTTTACACCGTGATAACTTGGGTCCGGCTCAGTCAGCTCAGGATACCTGCCGTTTGTCCAGTCGAACTTGCCGGAATCGACGATGGCACCGCCGATACTTGTGCCGTGCCCGCCGATGAACTTGGTGCAGCTATGAACGACGATGTCGATACCATATTCAATCGGCCTGAACAGTATAGGTGTGGTGACGGTGCTGTCACAAATCACCGGCATACCGTTTTTGTGAGCGACCTCGGCAATCTTCTCGTATTGGAGGATGTCGTTTTTGGGATTGCCTAACGTTTCTATATAAATCAGCCGGGTATTATCTTTGATTGCTTTGGCAAAATTCTCCGGGTCTTTCGGGTCAACAAAAGTAACTTCAATCCCCAGCTTTTTAAAGGTCTGGCTAAACAATGTCACCGTGCCGCCATAGAGCGAATTCGATGCTACAATATGACCTCGGGCACCACAAATGTTGAAGATACTCACGTAGATTGCGGATTGTCCTGAACTTAATGCAAGCCCGCCGACTCCGCCTTCCAGTGCTGCTAATCGTTTCTCTAACACATCGGTCGTCGGATTCATCAGGCGAGTATAGATATTGCCGAACTCCTTCAGCGCAAACAGATTTCCGGCGTGCTCCGTATCCCTGAAAAGAAAGCTGGTAGTTTGATAAACAGGCACGGCACGACTGAGCGTGTCCGAATCGACCTGGTGGCCGGCGTGCAAGGCCAACGTCTCCAAATGATATTTCACACTTTTGTCCATTGTTCATTCTCCACCTGTGACGTAGATTACCTGCTCGGCAAACAGATTTGGTGCGAATCTTACCGGGCTAAGACGAGTCTTAATCAACGGAATCTTTTTTTCTACCTTAACGCTCAGTCTTTTGCAGAATCGTTCGAAATCCTTTAGTGACAGACAATGTATATTCGGAGAGTTGTGCCACTCAAAGGGCAGTTGCTTGGTTACAGGGGCATTTCCCCCAAAAAACAACTGTGCTCTGCACCGCCAATGAGCAAAGTTGGGAAAGCTCACAATCACCTTCTGAGCCACCCGCAGCAATTCGGCAAATACACCTTCAGGATTCTTCACCGTTTGCACCGTTTGCGACAGTATTACATAATCATAGCTTTTGTCAGCGTAGTTTTCTAACCCATGTTCTATATCGTGCTGTATAATCGACAGTCCCCTATTTACACAAGTTAGGACAAGGTCCTGGTCAAGCTCGATACCTTTACCTGTTATGTTCTTGTCGGCTATAAGATTTGCCAATAGCTCCCCGTCGCCGCAGCCGATGTCCAGAACTGTACTGTTTGGCTCTATCAGTGATTCAATCACATCATAGTCAACTCGGATTCGGTTAGCTTGTCCGAAATCGTGTATTTGCTTATGGTCATGTCCTATTTTGTTCTTATGGTCTTTTTTCTCCCCCGGCTGATGCGTAGCATCTAAAAAGCCGGAAATAAAAGAGCCAAGTATTTCCGGTTCCAATAAAAATGCATCGTGGCCGTATGGCGAGGCAATATCGCAATAACTAACGTCTTTGTCATTAGCAACGAGCGCATTGACTATTGCTCTGGATTGAGCGGGCGTGAAGAGCCAATCGCTTGCAAAGCTAATTACCAGGAATCTGCATTTGGTATTTGCAAAGGCATTCTTTAGAGACCCGTAATCTTTTTCCAGGTCGAAATAATCCGCAGCTCTGGTTATATAAAGATAACTATTGGAGTCGAATCTCTCCACAAAGCTTTGGCCCTGATAGTCCAGGTATGTCTCAACGGCAAATTCAGAGTTGAAATCGTACCTGTAGCTGTCAGCATTTCGCAACTTTCGTCCAAACTTTTCGCGCATACCCTGTTCTGACAGATACGTTATGTGCCCAATCATCCTGGCAATTGCCAGACCTCTGTCCGGGCCTTTTTCGTCGGTGTATTGCCCGCCTTCAAAATTTGGGTCTGCCAGTATGGCGTTTCGGCCCACCGCATCAAACGCAATCGATTGAGCTCCGAGGTGCGTGGTTGTGGCAGCCGGTATGGCAGCTTTGACAAAGTCAGGATACTCAATCGCCCACTGCAAGACCTGCATCCCCCCTATCGAACCGCCAATCACCGCCAAGAGCTCTTTTATGCCGAGCTTACCGAGCAAGACCTTTTGGACCTTGACCATATCAGCTATGGTGATAATCGGAAAGTCCAGGCCGTATGGCTTGCCTGTTGACGGGTTAATCGAAGACGGCCCCGTCGTCCCGCCGCAGCCGCCGAGAAAATTCGAGCAGATAACAAAATACTTATTCGTATCAATTCTCTTGCCGGGACCTACCATAACATCCCACCAGCCGGGCTTTCGGTCATCAGGATTGTTTACACCAGCCACGTGAGCGTTGCCGCTAAGGGCATGGCAAATCAAAACAGCATTATCCCCGGCCTCGTTAAGCTCGCCGTATGTCTCATAGGCCACATCAATAGGAGCTAACGTCTTGCCGCACTCCAGCTCCAGGGGCTGCCGGGCTTCAACGACGCGTATCACCTTCGTCTGCACAAGACCAACAGAATTTTTTCCAACCTCTATCATTCTTATCTCGCTGGTAGAATCTCCACCATTTTGTCCAGGGCCTTTTTCGCCTTTTCCCTTATTGCTTTGGGTACAGATATTTTGTATTGCATATCTTCAAGTGCCCAGACAATCTTCTCCATGGTGATCTTTTTCATATTGGGACAGATAGCCCTTTCGCTGGCTGCGATAAATTGAGCGTTAGGATTCTCTTTCTTCAAGGTATGAATTATTCCTATCTCGGTGGCTATTATAAACCGTTTCGCTGTGCTTCTGGCAGCAAACTTGAGCATCTGGCTGGTGCTAAGCATCTCGTCTGATAGTTCCTTGACCGGCTCAGTGCATTCCGGGTGCGCCATTACAATCGCATCCGGGTATTTCGCCCTTGCAGTCCTAATATCATCCTCGGTTATCACCACATGTACGTGACAATAACCGGGCCAGAGCACAAGGTCTCGGCCGGTTCTTTCAGCAGCAAACCGACCAAGATGCTGGTCCGGCACAAAGATAATTCGACTATCCTTCGGCAAAGAGTTTACCACTTCAACCGCATTAGCACTTGTACAACAGTAATCGCTGTCGGCCTTGACCTCTGCGGAACTATTCACATAACAGACTACCAGGGCATCAGGATATTCCTTCTTCAGTTGGCGTAATTGTTCTGCAGTTATCATATCAGCCATTGGGCAGCCGGCGGATTTGTCCGGCAGAAGAACGGTCTTTTCCGGTGACAAAATAGAGGCGGTTTCGGCCATAAATTGTACACCACAAAAGACGATTACATCAGCATCAGTTTCGGCCGCCTTTATACTCAAACCCAAAGAATCACCGGTAAAATCAGCAAGGTCCTGTATCTCGCCGGGCTGATAGTTGTGGGCAAGTATTACCGCTTTACGGTCATCCTTTAACTTTCTTATTTTTCCAAGTAAACGCTCATCCATCTTATATCTCGTATGTTTCACACTTGCTGCTTTTTATGCCTTGTGTACACCAAATCCGTATTGGCTACTGAAACCGTAACGCCGGCCGGTACCGATTCCTTTATCCAGACATTGCCCCCAATCACTGAATTTTTCCCGATAATTATATCGCCTAATATCGTCGCCTCGGCGTAAATTGTTACATTGTCCTCTATCGTCGGATGCCTTTTGCCGCCCTTTATTATCCTTCCTCTCTCGTCTTTTGGAAAACTCATAGCTCCGAGAGTAGTGCCCTGATAGATTTTGACTTTGTCGCCTATGATAGTAGTTTCGCCTATTACAACACCTGTGCCGTGGTCGATAAAGAAGTTTTTGCCTATTTTTGCTCCGGGATGTATATCGATGCCGGTTTTGGAATGTGCACACTCGCTCATTATCCTTGGAACTAACGGCACCTGTTTGAGATACAATTCATGGGCAATGCGATAGGTCGCAATTGCCGTGATACAAGGATAACTTATCACAATCTCCTCGTAAGACTTTGCAGCCGGGTCTCCGTCAAAAGCTGCACCGACATCACCCTTCAGCATCTGTCTTATCTTCGGCAGCTGAGTCAATAAATGCTGGGTAACATTCTCCGCCATTGTTCGGCAGTCACACCCTTCACATTTATTTATCTTGCACTTATATAGATAAGCCCGTTCTATCTGTCCGGAAAGCTCAGTATATATCTGACAGAGAATATCGCCGACAATGAATTTGATATTTGATTTTGTAACTGTCCTTTTTCCGGTATGACCCGGAAAAAGCACTTCAAAGAGCAAATCAAGAATCTGAAGAATCTCACCTCTGACGGGCAGATTAGAAGTATCGATGAAATTTATACCTGAATCACCCCGATAGGTCTGAGCAATTTCACCAACCAGATTTTGGATTTTTTTATCGGTCAACCTTCTTTTTCGCATTTTCGTATCCCCTCACAAGGGCAGAAGTTTTCTGCTGTTACCCAAACATTTCGGTGGATATATATCTTTCACCGGTGTCGCAGATAAAGGTAACTATGACTTTACCTTCATTTTCCCGGCTTTGCGAAAGCTGTATCGCAGCCCACACATTTGCACCGCCACTTATACCCGAAAGAATACCTTCCTTCAGCGCCAGCCGGCGTGCTGTCTCAATAGCGTCTTGATTAGAGACCTGGATAATCTCATCGATGATGCCAACGTTCAGAACGTCCGGCACAAATCCCGCCCCTATACCCTGTATTTTATGTGGGCCCGGTTTGCCGCCGGAAAGTATCGGTGAATCTTTCGGCTCCACCGCCACGACTTTCAGGTCTTTATTTTTCTCCTTCAAAACCTCGCCACAGCCGGTGAGGGTCCCGCCGGTACCGACTCCAGCGACAAGAATGTCAACCTTTCCGTCAGTGTCAATCCAAATCTCCTTTGCGGTGGTCTCCCTGTGTATTTGCGGGTTTGCAGGGTTTTTGAATTGCTGCGGCATAAATGAATTTGGATTCTGGGAAACAAGCTCTTCGGCCTTTTCAATCGCACCGACCATGCCCAGCTCCGGGGGCGTGAGTACGAGCTCGGCGCCGAACAGCTTTAATATCTTCCTTCTCTCTATGCTCATCGACTCCGGCATAATCAATATCAATCGATGGCCTCTTGCTGCACAGATGAAGGCAAGGCCTATGCCAGTGTTGCCGCTGGTCGGCTCAATAACGACCGTGTCTTTGGTTATCAGTCCCTGTTCTTCTGCAGACCTTATCATCGACAGGGCAATCCTGTCTTTCACACTTCCACAGGGATTTTTAGACTCGAGCTTGGCCAGAATAGTCGCTTTGCCAGAGCCAAGCTTGTTGAGCTGCACCAAGGGTGTAAAGCCAACCACAGCCGTGATATCTTCAAATATCGCGTTCATAAATTTTTGCCTTTCAACCTTCTATATTTGATAATTTAACGTTTTGTCTCCTTTTGTCCCGTTGACCAAATCCTGGAGCGTCATAGATTTCAGGACATCTTCAATCGCATTCTGCACCTTCACCCAGAGGTCTCTGGCCGCACAGTCAGCGGCCCGAACACAGTAATCCTTGTTTTCAACACATTCGACAGTAGTTACGGTGCCCTCCAGGCAATATAAAACGTCAATAAGCTCAATCTGATTCGGCGCTTTGGCAAGCATATAACCGCCTTTGGCCCCCCTGATACTTCTGACAAATCCCGCTGCCTTGAGAACAACCATCAATTGTTCGAGATATTTAACAGATATATCCTGCCTCTGAGCAATGATTTTCAACTGCAAAGGGCCTTTATTGCCGCTCATTGCCAATTCTAATATGGCCCTTATACCATATCTGGTCCGAGTCGATAGCTTCATAAGCGATTTCCTATAATTCCTACTAAAATAGTAGAATAATATACGTTTATATCCATTTCCAGTGCAAAAGAAAATAAAAAAATTTGCATAAATTTTAAAAATTAACCAATTTTTATTCTAAACCCCTGACGATACAGAATCAATCCATCCGTCCGGAAAAAACATTTTTTTATGCGGTTCAAGGGTCAATTCGCTTGACAGCTTAACGAACTACTCCTAAAATGAACGTAATTCACTTTGTCGCTATTTTAAAATTGGGTACTTAAGAATGGCAAAAGGTTCACCAAAAAAAGTGGTGTTTATCTCTTCATACCCCCCAAGAAAATGCGGAATTGCGACTTTCACATCGGACCTTATAAAAAGCACCGCGTCGGCGGCCAAAGGTGAATTCGAACCGCTGGTAGTCGCAATGCGGTCTGGAGAGCAGAAATATGATGACCCTGTTAAGTTCGAAATCCGCCAAAATGTAAAAAGCGATTATATTTGTGCGGCCGATTATATCAATTTCAGCCACGTTGACGTGGTCTCAGTCCAGCACGAATTCGGTCTTTTCGGCGGTGAAGCCGGGGCATATCTGAGCCTGCTGCTCAACAGACTAAAGGCCCCCATAATAACAACCCTTCATACAGTCATTGATGAACCAGACCCGGCTTACCACAAATCGTGTATGGAGGTGTGCAACGCCTCTTATAGAGTGATCACTATGAACGAACGCGGCGTCAGTATGCTGCGGGACATTTATGATATACCCAGCAAGAAGATAAAATTGATTGCACACGGTATACCGGATTTGCCGTTCGTTGACAGCAACTACTACAAGCACAAATTCGGCATGGAGGACCGAAAAACTATTTTGACATTCGGCCTGCTTAACAAGAACAAGGGGATAGAGGTAATGCTCAAGGCGATGCCGGCTATAGTCGAGGCCGAGCCGTCTGTTATGTACATCGTCCTGGGTATGACACATCCGAACATACTCAAACATGAGGGCGAGTCATACAGATTCAGACTCCAGCAAATGGTAAAAGACTTAAACCTGCAGGAAAACGTAATCTTTCACAACAGGTTCGTAAGTGACCAGGAGCTTCATAACTTTTTATGCGCAGCCGACCTCTACGTTACGCCATATATCAACAGAAAACAACTGACCAGCGGCACCTTATCATTTGCAGTCGGCACAGGTAAGGCGGTTGTCTCCACCCCCTATTGGGCGGCTACGGAACTGCTGGCCGACGGCCGAGGTGAGCTGGTACGATTCGGGGATTCGAAACAAATAGCTGAAACAATAGTGGAAATACTTCAGAAAGATTCGCAGTTTTATTCGCTGCGAAGACGGGCCTACGAGTACGGCAGGTCCAGAACCTGGCCCAAAATCGGCCAGGCCTATTGGAGATTATTCAAGGCAAAACGATTGCCTCTCCGCATTGCCGCGAAAACCACCCTATCAATCGAGGTACCTGAGCCTTCATTAGACCACATAGAAAAACTAACTGACGATACGGGTATGTACCAGCACGCCAATTTTACAATACCTAACCGCGAATACGGTTACTGCACAGATGATAATGCCAGGGCGGTAATTGCAATGGCCAAGTATTACGCCCAGTATTCTGAGCCACAGGCGCTCCAGCTTCTCGATATATATTTTTCCTTTATCATACATTCTCAAAACAGCGACGGCACAATCAGAAACTTTATGAATTTTGACAGAACCTGGTTTAAGGAAGAACCAATAAATGATGCTTTCGGCAGAGTGCTGTGGGCGCTGGGAACGGTTATGGCAAAACCACCAACGACGGCATATCTTTCGATTGCCAAAAGCTGCTTTGATAAATCAGTAGAACACATCTGTAAACAGTACCCAAGGGGTATGGCGTATTCGATATTTGGTATGTGTGATTACCTCAAACAGTTCCCCGGAGCCAGTGACATAAAACGTCAATTGGAATTAACCGCAGATGGCCTTGTAACTCAGTACCTGGAAAATAGTTTTCCTGATTGGCAGTGGTTCGAGGACATGCTCAGTTATGATAACGCCGTTTTGCCGCATGCCCTGTTTGTTGCCGGCTTGACTTTCGAGAATAAAAAATACCTCGAAATTGCAGAAAAAACCTGTGAATTCCTGCTGGAAAATATCTTTAACGGTGAATATTTCAGCTTCATCGGCTGCAAAGGATGGTACGAACGGGGCGGGACAAAAGCTACATTTGACCAGCAACCTATAGAAGCTGCAAGCACGGTTATGTTGTTAAGGGCAGCTTATGATGCCACACAAGACGGGAAATTTTTGACCCTTCAAAGAAAAACCTTTGATTGGTTCCTGGGCCAAAACGACTTACGCATTCCGCTGTATGACTTTAGAACAAAAGGATGTAACGACGGCCTTCTACATGACGGTGTTAATACCAATCAGGGTGCGGAAAGCACGCTCAGCTTTCTGTTGAGCCTGCTGTCTATCGTTGAGAGTTACACCATAGTTGATAAAATTCAGAGCCGTAAAAAAGGTGTTTCCTCAAGCCGGACAGACCTCATACAACAGATAACCGAAAAACCGCAACCAATAAAAAGTATATCTACGAAGACCAAATCCAGGAAAAAACAGGTCGAAGAACTGGCTTAAAAGCAGCCTGAATGAAAGTTGTTAGCTTTAACGTTAATTCTCTTCGTGCTCGTTTGCCCATCGTGCTTCAATGGCTCGCCGAGTATCAGCCGAATATCCTATGCGTTCAGGAGACCAAGGTTCAGGATGTCGATTTTCCAATCGAGGCGTTTAACAAGACCGAGTACAGATATGTCTTCAAGGGACAAAAAAGCTATAACGGCGTGGCAATATTCAGCAAAAATGAAATCACCAATGTAGAATCCGGCTTCGAGGATGAGCCAAAGGACGAAGCTCGTTTGATTAAGGCGGAAATTGACGGTGTTATTATCGTCAATACTTATATCCCACAAGGTTATTTGCCGGAGTCTCAAAAATTCGATTATAAGCTGAACTGGTTCAGTCGTCTGCTGGCGTTTTTCGAAAAGAACTTCGAGCCCACCGACCCTGTTCTCTGGGTAGGAGACCTAAATGTAGCACCACAGCCAATAGATGTGTACGACCCTGTAAACTTATTAGGGCACGTTTGTTATCATCCGCAGGTTCACGAAGCGCTTGAGAATATCGTTCAGTGGGGATTCGTCGATGTATTCAGGATGCACTGCAAAGAAGCCGGTCAATATACATTCTGGGATTACAGACTAAATTCATTCAGCCGCAATCTTGGCTGGCGATTAGACCACATTATGGCCACAAAGCCCTTGGTGGAAAAGTGCACTGCTTGCTATATAGATGCACAGCCACGCTTTGCAGAGCGCCCAAGCGACCATACCCCCATTATCGCTGAGTTTGACATTTCTTGATGTCGACCTTTTCCATAGCCGTAATTCTATGGGAGTTTGGCTTAGAGGGCAATGTTCGGCTTGAGCGCGGTGATTGTGAGGTGAGAACATCAGCAACGCCTCTGCAAGAACACAGTGGTTAACAAAGTAGATTATTGACAGTCGAATTCCGGAACGCTATAAGTTTAGATGCGGTAATGGGATAATAATGGTTGGAACAAGTCGTCAGTTAGTACACATCCTTCTCAGTGATCTCGGTGCAATTTACGTCGGACCCGACTACCGACCTCGCGAAAGATTCGTACCCGCGAATTTTTGGCTGACATAGGCCATCTTCGCTGTGAAGGGCTCAACCCAGCTTCGGTCTTGGTTGCTGGGATCTAACCGATGTCCGTGCTCGGCCCACAATGCATTCATATATCCAGCCGACTGGCGCGAGGGGATATACTTCAAGAAGTCGTTCCTTCTCTGATCTTCCTTCCGCAGCGCACCTGCCAAGATAATAACAATATGAATAATTATATGGGACATTCCCTCCCACGAATAACAATCGAAGGTATATTACATCAAAAACGACGCACATGTTTCTCCCGCTTGTCTTGTGGTTTGCCCCATGCGTCCTCGCTCCATTTCCAAATACGGAACTCATTGGACATGTCTACAAGATCCGGGGCATGCGTGTGTGCAAGAATCACAACCTTATTCTTGTTTTGGTATTTCCGATCATTCTTTTCCCACGAGTAACAAATGCGTGAGATCTTTTTAAGGTAATCCAAGCGCACTTCCTTCTTGTTGCGGAAAATGCCTTCGAACTTACGCACCAGGTCACCTCGTTTTTTCAGTTCATAGAAAGTAAGTAGGCACGTAATGATCCGACCGAGAGCACAGGCTTCATCATTGTTGAAATAATCCATGTTATGTCCATGACCGTAAAATAACGCGCAGTTTTCGAAGCTGTATTGGACTCTAAATAGATGTGGTTTCAATTCAAGAGAGCCAAATAAGAACGTGTTATTCGCTTCGTTAACGCCTTTGATGTAGTTATCATGGTTGCCACCTATATAGTATTTCCAGCTAATATCGTCCAGAAGAGAAGAGAAGTTCCTGCCGTTTTTGGCCCGATGCTTGTCTAAAATCTTCTTCTGTATCGCCTTGGCTTTTTTCTTCACAACCTCTTTGTCCTCGTCCGGTTCGAATAGAAACTGCTGCCAGTTGGAACTTTGATACACGGCATTGAGTTGCTTCTTTGTCTCTGAATCCAGCCTTGTCGAGGTTAGCGTAGTCTTCGTTAACTCTCTGACGTATCCCCTTAATATGCGGAAACGAGCATCCTTCTGAGTGGCGGGGGACTTCTCCAATACTTCCAAAACCCACTTTCCCAATTTATCCAGTAGTTCATAGTATTTCTTGGCATGGGCGTCGGACTGATAATACCTTACTATTGACTCGGTTTCCCACATCTCACACATATCACCAAGAAAGTAAATATACGTCTTGGGCAAAATTGATTTCTGAAATTCTGCGATGGTTTCCAGGAAAATGGAGAAATCATCTGCCATGGATTTTCTCTGGTTGAACCTCACAGGAGAAATCCCACTGGAGCTGTATTTATTTCCATATTGTGTCACGAAGTTATCGAGATAAGTATCCTTGAAGAAATGCAGATGGAGGTCGGGTACGAAGATTCGCAATTCCGCAGTATTATCGAGTAACGCTTTTTTATGAAATGGGAAAATCTTTAAGATGTGAAATCCTTTATGGGGATCGTTAATCCTGGGTTTAATGCCATATTTCTTCTTCATCATAATACCCAGAAAGGTGCTCATGCGGCTATTATGGAAATTGTAACCGAGTTCCGGGAGTTGAGGTAATGGAACGTTTTGCCCGTAGGAAAAGAATGTACACAAGGCTATGGCATTATGCTCCATCAATCCAAAGGTCATACGTGGCATTCCTTTTTCTGGCCCACCCCAGACTCCTGCATCCATATAAATAACACGACTTTCATCCGGCTTGAGTTTGTTCTGCTGGGTCTTAGTAATTCCGGCCATGTGTCAATCCTCTCCTTGACTCTTGCTCAATTTCCATAAACCTCTTTTATTTTGTCCTGTGTATCCTGGTTCGGCTCCCCGGATTCTTCCAGACCATACTTTAATTGGAACTGCCGGATTGCAGCTCGGGTTTCGTCATTTAAGAGACCGTTTATCGGTCCGCATTCAAAGCCGAGATTGTTCAAGCGGCCTTGGATGCCACT